>DASUQJ010000052.1:0-18559 GCA_036280615.1 Nitrososphaeraceae archaeon | reverse complement strand
GATAAAATGCAGTAAGTCTGCATAATGAGTATAAATCCATCCAATTATGTTATAATTGTTACCTAACAAGATAACTATTCTTTACTGGAATTTTTTTTTAAAATCAAGATTTTCTAGTTGAGTGTCTCACTTCAAATATTATTTGATCGTGTTGTCGATCCTAAAAGAGTTAATTCAGAGATTTTTATGCTATTTGTCGGGTAGACACATAATGATAAACAAAAATTTAGTCTGGCGTTACTTTGATTTAATATTGTTTATTCATATAATTTTGTGTTAGATATAATTTCATTTTGATCCATTTTTTTACCTATATCGTGAATTCTTACAAGAAAATGAGATTATTACAAGTAAAGGTAGCTGGGCTTTGCCTACAAGGTGTAATAAGCTTGCATAAAAAATATAAATAATATCCTGTATTATCATATGTTGAACAAAATATGTTCTGGAATTTTTTTCCTAGTTATACTAGTTGGTTCAGGAATAGTATCAGGCACTTTTGTGAAATTAGTAAAGGCTCAATCTTCTAACACAGTAACGAATGTTACGGATCTTACTAGATTAGATTCTAATGCTGGTGTTGATTTACAAAATAAAACTGTAAACTATTATGATCAAGCAAATGGATATCTAGTGTATCCTACCGCATCAAACGAGAACAAGAGTGGGAATAACAACGGCACACTTCCCGCGGTTGTTATGATACATGAAAATAAAGGACTCAATGACCATATCAAGAATATGGCAAATCTTTTAGCTAGAAATGGCTATGTGGTATTAGCTGTCGATTTGTTTAAAGGCGAGGTTACCACTGATCGAAATCGTTCATCGGAGCTAACTCAGTATATCAGAGATAATCCAGATATTGCAACCGCTAATCTACAATCAGCTGTAAAGTACCTTGCCTCACTTCCAAATGTTAATGCAGAGAAAATAGCATCATTAGGGTGGTGTTTCGGAGGAGCACAGTCATTACAGCTTGCCCTGAACAGTCAGGATCATCCTCTCGCAGCTACTGTCATATATTATGGTCGACTGATAACAGACAATGCAACTCTTGCAAAGATAAAATGGCCAGTACTCGGTATATTTGGAGATCAAGATAGCTCTATACCGGTTGATACGGTGAAGGCATTTGAATCGGCATTAAATTCCACCAACATACCAAACGAGATATATATATTCAAAGGGGTTGGTCATGCATTTGCAAACCCCTCTGGTGATAATTATGCTCCCACGGAAACTAAAGATGCGTGGGACAAGACTTTGTCATTTCTTGATAAGCACCTGAGGAGTATGTGAGTATATGGTAACATCTTTGATTATAAGGTGATACTTTCTTCCATTGTAAAGATGACGGCATCCTACTATTGAGTATGGTTAAATGTAAAAGCGCGATCTTTGCCAACATTTATTTGAATTTCAACTGGCAGCCTTTGCTACCTTTGTTATTTATGTTATAAGGTGATTAATTACAGTTTTTATTCTGCACTAGTTTTTATAATTGAATATCACATGAAACAATATTGCAAAAAAGAAGCTTTGTATCTATAAAGGAAGAACCAAATGAAAAGTACAAAGATAAATTCACTGGAGATTTCATAATTAAAAATATGTTAGATAAAAATGATTCAAATGAACAGGAAATGTATCATGTAACGTTTAAGGATGGGTGTAGGACTAGGCCTCACATACATGCCTCAGAACAGATATTGATTGCTACTGAAGGAAGGGGTATCGTAGTATTTGCAAAAAGGATAATGATTGATCCCGATGACATTACTAAAACAGAGATAGGAATTGAAAAGACAGTAATGATCGAAAAAGGTGATGTTATTTGCATTCCGGCCTTTATGTTGCACTGGCATGGATGCAAAGATAGAAACGAAGACTTTACTCATATTGCAATACGTAAGAGAACACAGTTAGACAATATCTGGTTCTGAATACAGGATATGAAACTGCAAATCAAATATTTTTCGTAATTCTAGTATATGGCGATGCAAAATCAGCATGTTGAGGTGTACATGCTAGTTGTTCTTTTGACTATGGAATCATATTCTCTATTTCTCAAAAATCAATAATTGTACCTATCATAGTAAATACTTAATCTAGGACTGATAAACACACGCTATAGTATGGACCCAAGGGGATGAGTCTGGTTTTTCAAATGGATCTAAGTTAAAATATCTGGATCGGAGTCAGACTTTTGCGCCAGGGTTCACTGAATTTGTATTTGACGAGCATGCTTTTAGTTTGTAGCAAGTTCCTTTAACTGTCTTACACGAGATAATTGCCGATAAATCTACCAAACAGTGATTCGTAAGTTTGTTTCTATTCCTGTTCATCTTGCTCTTCATCTTGCTCTTCATCTTGCTCTTCATCTTCCTCTTCTGTAGCCGCCTCCGCCATAGCCGCCATACCACTGAAGACATCAATTACGGACTCAGGGACGCCTTGAGGATAATATTTAGTGTTGAACTTGTTCATATCTGTTTGATTGTATATCATTTTTAATTCCTGAATTTTCCACAGGTCCAACCATGTTCCAGTCTCATCGTGGATGAAATTGCACGTATGGGTAAAGAATTGTTTTAGTTCAGGCTCTGAGCCAATATCTCTCTCCTCAGACAATTTCAAAAAGATCATTCCACTATAGAAACTCGAATAACAGTCCGTAAATGTTCTCGGTTGAGATTCCATTAGTGAGTTGTTTGTTCCATTATTAAGAGGTTGTCCATTTACGGTATTTACTGTTGGAATAAGTGCCGTCAATAGTCCAACGATCACTAACAATTCCTTCATTTCATGAGAGTTTAATATGGACTTTCTTATAAACTGAAGTCCAATTGGCACTAATAATGTCAATCTGGTATATCAGCTGCGTCATATGTTGAGTACTTTGCTCAGTTGTCGAATTTATATAATTTTGATTCCGTGTTAGGCTACTGGACTAAGGGCTCCCGAGTATTTTCGTCCGAAATAGTAAATAAATCGTTAGTTGATTTATCCCATCAGTGGAAAGTAATATCAATCAATATTCGTTCATCGCTGACGCCATGCTTGGTAAAATGGCTAGGAAATTGAGAATGTTTGGATTTGATACTATTTACGATTCTAATATTGACGACGTGGATATTCTAGATTCATCGAAGTATCAGGGCAGAATAGTTTTAACAAGTGATAGGACATTATTTAAAAGATGTAAAAAAAAGGGAATAGATACGATTCTTATGTACAAAGGAACAGAGTTAGAAAACCTTGTTACTATTTTCAGTGCGCTAAATATTAAATCTATTAATTCACAAAAGTTACCCCATTTGTGTGCTTGTTGTAATGGATTATTAGATACAATTATAGATAAGAATTTGATCAAGAATCAAATTCCAGACCGCCTATTGAATTCTAAGAATATATTCTATGAATGCACCAAGTGCAACAAAATCTATTGGATAGGTACTCATCTACAGCGCATTTCCTGCTTAATCAAAGAAATAAACACGAAATTGAAATCTCTAGACTAATTTTGAATTTACGTAAGTCAGAGAATCATGATAAAATTACAACTAAACCGATTTCTTCTAAATTAGGCACTAGTTTTTAAAATTTCCAAAATAATAATTTGATATTTGAAAACCAGCCGATAATATGATTCATATGCAATAGGATTCATAAAGCAGGATTGGTCCATAATACCAGAGAAAGATGAGGTGTCCATGTTGTGGTGAGAATTTAATATGTGAAAAGGAGACTGAGAAGATAAAATCCTATAGATGTCTGTCATGTGGATTAAAAAATACTGAACTGAAGAAAAATATTTGATACAATGATCTGTAATGAATGGCTCCTGGCGGATTTATCCCGAGTACTCCTATCTTTCCTAAGGGATCAAGCTCTATGATTTTCTTGACAAGTAATAGTAATTGATTATATCTCCCTCTACGTTCTTCACTTTAATATCTTTAAATCCCGCTTCAGTAAGTTTCTTTACAGCCAGTTCTTTACCCCACATAGTACCAAGGCCTTCCCCATTATAGGCAAGAGAAACTGACATGCAGTGCATGGTAGATATTGTATAAAGTGTTGGGGCCAATGGACTATCAATATTTTTGTCCACCATGCTTGAGGCTGCTATGTCCTGCATCAAGAAAAATCCATCACTTTTTAAGGATGCGTTTATAGCCTTTAGGACCCTTGTAGGTTGGGCCTGGTCGTGGATAGTATCGAACGCCGTTATGAGGTCATACTTTCCTAATTCCTCAACTAATAAGGCGTCCTTAATTTCAAATCGCACGTTTGTCAATCCCATATTCTTGGCTTCTTCTTTTGCTGTGGTAATGCCTTCCTGGGAAATATCACAACCAGTAAATTTGGATCGTAAAAAAGCCTTTCCCATTAAATTAACGGCATGACCTCTCCCACATCCTATATCCAAGACTTCAATGCCATGATTCAATCTGTTGTTAATTTCAGGATTTAATTGCAATATCTGATTAGTCAATTTGCTGTCAAAAATCCTTGCAGTTTCTTCTGCTTGAAGCTGTTGAAATTTTGGATATTCAGAATATGGGAGACCGCCTCCATTTCGAAAGCAATCAACAATCTTGTCTTCTACATTTCCCATTAGTGATACATATTGGGTAAAAACAGCTAAATTGTCAATGCCCGATTTTCTTGTCAGGAAAGCAGAATGCTCTTTAGGAAGATAGTATTTCTCTGTCGAGGTATCGTATTTGATAATATTTCCTGTTACCATTGCACCTAGCCACTCTCTAACATATCGTTCATCAAGCTTGGCGGCTTGTGCAATTTCTTGACTTGTCGATGGCTCCAACTGAGATAAAGTATCAAATAAGGTAGTCTTGTATCCGATGCTAATCATAAGTGACAGCATCCCACCATTTAGGAGCTGAAACATCTTTGAAGCAAATTCTTCTGCTTTAGACTTATCGTAACCTTGTTCCGCCAATTGAAATCATGTATTAAAATCATTCAATTTAAATTTGTTGCAAAGATAAAACATATCTTCTGTATTTTCACTCCCAGATGATCCCGTTATTGTACCATTAGGCCAATATTTGTAAACATAAAACCCAACCAAATTATCTAGAAATCCGAGCTTGCCTTCTGGATTGCTACGAAAAATCTGGATACCTTTGTATGTTCCAATTCCATTACCGTCTGTTATTCCCACATCTTGTCTATCGATACAAACAAAATTAAGAGAACGCATTCTTTGATGCTTGTTTTCATTATCACTTGTGGTAATTCGGATTTTATATGTTTTGTACTCGTCTCTATCAGATGGCTCGTGCAGATAGTCTCACGTAAAGTAATTCGACTGTTCCTATTGTAATATCCAGTGACTAAAATTAATTGCAGCTATTGATGATTCCATAATGTGTAAATATTTCATTTTTGAATCACATTGAATATCAAATAAGAAGATAGATTCGGTAGTAATGTTACTATTTCATCCATTCTCTTTCTTCAAGGTATCCTATCAGCTTTGTCATCTGTTCCACTCTAACTTTCCCTCCAACATCGTTATGACAAGTCGTATAATGCTTCAATAATAGCGAATGTTCCTCTTTAGAGAGACTACCTCTTTCCTCGATAAGATCAAAAAATATATTTTCTTTGTCAGTGTGTATGGTAATGAATACTGAGTATGCATTTAGGAATCTAGCAACCCGTTCTTTTGAATCAATGCCACCATCCCATGATATTAGACTCTGGGCCAACATCTTTGCAATCCGTCTACCAAGTTCATGTTCTATCAAGAATTTTCGAATATCTTCGGAAAAGTTATTCTTAACACTCATGTGTGGAAAATAAGCTTTCTCTTCCTTGCCATGGTGGAATTTATCTACAAACTCCTGAATAAGCAGGGATATTATTTTGATATCTTCTGCCGGGATGTCTACATTGTCGTATAATAGATCAGAACACTTCTTTGCCACCTTACCAAGACGGTTTACTAGTATATGGTCTTGTTTTAGATTTTTGGTGGCATTCAAAGCTATTCAGCACTTGTTAATCATAAGATAAAAAATATCAAATTTTAAGATACTCACAAACCATGACAAGAAATGTTTCGGGTGTAGCCACATTGCTTATTAATATTTATTTATTATCGAATTCTCTTCCATTGTCTATTCAACAGTTGAAAAATGGTTGTATACTGCAACCTACGTGGGGTTAGAATTTAAACCTACAAATATGCTTAGTTTTCTACTATCACATATGAATGGGCAAACGTCAGGAAATAGTCAAGAAATAGAACCTACTGAATTAAAAAAGAAAATAGATAATCATGAGAATATTTTTATTCTGGATGTTCGAACTCCCCCAGAATATGATGCTTGGAAATTGTCCTACGAAAATCATCAAAATCCCAAGTTAATTCCCGTTGATCGTTTATTTTTGAATGATTCCAATTTGCTAAGGGAGATTCCAAAAGACAAAGAAATTGTTACTCTTTGTGCTCATGGAAATAGGTCAATGATGGCGGCAAGGTTACTCAACCAATTAGGATATAACGTAAAAAGTGTCAGGGGAGGAATGGCAGGCTGGAATAAGGTCTACGATGTTGCCGAAGTCCCAGTTCCTATGGAAGCTCCATTCAAAATTTGGCAGATAAGAAGAATATCAAAGGGATGTATGGGATATATTGTATCTTCAAAAGAAGATAATACAGCTGTAGCACTAGATCCAAGTCGCGAGATTTATGAGGCTTTTCTGAGTGTTGCAAGGGAGAATGGTTTGAAAATAATAAAGGCAGTTGACACTCATCAACATGCCGATCATGTTTCTGGAGTAGCAAAGTTAGCCAGAGCTATATCTGAAGAAGGAAATATGGAAACTATAGCTTACTTCAGCTCTCTGGAAGAATATGATAGCGAAAATACAGAAATTAATATCCACTATCTAAAAGATGGAGATCAGATAGAGGTATCAAACAAAATTTTGCTAAGAGCAATTCACACACCCGGTCACACAAATGGCAGTATATCTTTTTTGATGAAATATGCTAATGATACTGACGGAAAGAAAAGTACAGAAGACCTGCCCCATTATTCATATTTATTCACTGGAGATACCTTATTTGTTGACAGTGTAGGAAGACCTGACTTGAGAGAAGAAGCCAAGAAATATGCTTCACTTCTGTACCAAACGTATCATCAAAAAATAGTCAATTTGCCAGATAATACTTTGATTCTCCCTGCTCACTTCAATGCAAGTTCAATTGCATTAAAGCACGCAGAACCCATATCTGAAACAATTGGTTCACTAAAGAAAAAAATAAAACTTCTCTCTATGAATGAGGATGAATTTGTTAATCTTGTTACTGACACTTTGCCATCAAGACCAATGAACTACAAGACAATTATAGATATCAACAAGAGAATGTTAGCTTTTGATGACACGCAAATGCCTGATTTGGAGGCAGGTCCTAATTCCTGCGCCGTATCTTTAGAACCAAAATAATCTATCTCCGTTTCTTCCTGTTACTCTAGGGCAGGAGGTGTGTTGTTAAATCCTGATGTGTTTTTCTTGTTGAATATTTTTACTGTACAGGATTGCTGGTAACGTTAGTTTGACCTGATTTATTTGTATTATCTGCTATCTTAGCCTCTCCAATGCCGTCGATTTCCACCAAACCCTTCGACTTCAAGACTTCGTTAAGAATGGTAAGATCATAGATGCCAGACAGATCGGGTTCAGTTTTTCCAAGAAATCCAACACTAAAAGCATCCTTTGCAGATTTGAACAATGAGTGTTTTATAGGATCGTTTGTTAATTCCAATCTAGAAAAGGCCTCGGAAAGCTGATCTTCAGGGATAGTCTGTCCGGTCAAACGTTTTAGCTGCGTATTGAAAGTAGTTAATGCCTCTTCTTTATGGGAATTTATCCACTGTGTCTCATTAACATGCGCATCTAGTAATTTTCTTATGATATCTGGATTTTGCTGAAGATATTCTGGATTAACAATTATGTTTGCAGTGACAAACTTTCCATCAGGCCATAAGGTGCGTTCATCCAAAAAGAGTCTGCTATTTCCTTCCTTTATCAGTTTTTCACCCCACGGTTCAGGAACCCAGGCACCATCAATCTCTTTTTTCAGTAATAATGTCAAGATATCGGGATTCTTAACTGGAAGTATCTCAACATTTCCGCCCTTATCTTTTGTCTTGAATCCATTATCAAGTAAATATTTTCTAAGTGCAACGTCTTGTGTATTTCCTAACTGGGGTGAGGCGAATTTCTTGCCGGCAAAATCTTTTACTGAATTAATACCCGAATCGTTTCTTACAACAAATATTGCGCCTCCACTTGATACACCCGCAATTATCTTCAGGCTTTTTCCTTCAGAAACGACATAGCCATTTATTGCGGGATTTGGACCAATATATGCAACGTCTACCTGCTTTGCAAGCAGGGCTTCTATAGCCGATGGTCCTGCATTAAAAAGAAAAGTCTTTATTTCGATATTGTCGCCCAGTGTTTTCTGAAAGTCTCCGTTCCCTATACCAATAACCGCCTGTGCGTGGTTAATGTTAGGAAAATATCCTATTTTTAGCACTTTTTTCTCTTGTGAGAACGCAGGGTTTGAAATAGATGGTTGTACAATAACTCCTACTGCAATTAGTAAACCTATAATTAAAACAAATAATTTTTTATTCATAGCTTCATTTTTTGTGAAGGCATATTTGAGTCCTTTCAAATATGCATTAATTTGAGAATATATGCGTAAATTGCACTTGAATTAAAGTAATAAAAATTCATTTATGACTAAGAAAAAAGATATAAATTTCATATATTTGTCTGAAACGCATATTTGTCTAGCTGAAAATTGGTTGAAAATTAAAGTGCATTTAATGTATGGCTGTAAATGTAAGCGCGAACAAAGTCGACCTTCACAACCATTCTGACTTTACAGGAAAGTACACTTTTCTTCTGGTATCATCAAAACTGTTTCGTTCTATGATAAATCCATGCTTCTTAAGATCCTCAATTGCACTCTGGACTGTCCTTCTTGGCAGGTGAGTGAGATTTATTAGGTCAGTTTGTTCAATGGGATGTTTTGTTTTTATTAGATAATAAATGAATTTGGAAGCAGGACTGCCGTTTATCTGTTGTTGTGTAAAGGACATTCCAAAAGATGATTTTGAAAGAAAGCCACGACGCTGAGATTCTACGGATGCTATATTGTCTATGCTAACTTCTGCTAGATTTACACGTTGACCAAATTCCGCTATTAAAGCTGATTGTTCAGATGAAAGTGGAGCCTCAAAAATGAAAGTACTAGGTGGATATTTGTTTGTAAGAGCTGCTACATAGTTCCATATTACGGAGCCATTCTGATCGTATATTCCAACACTGATCCCCTCATTGGCTTCCAGTGTCACTTTTTTGGCACCGACGTTCAGTGCATCCTCAACTTTCACTAGCGTATTATCGATTCCAAGTTGATGTCTAGGATCTTTTTTCCCTATTTTCCACCTAAATTCTAAATCCTTTGAAAGTATTTTATCGGAAAATTTCTTCTTCTTATCAATATCTAGATCAATGCTATTTTCACCAATTTCTATGATGTCAAATCCAATCCTTGCAGATTCCTCTATGAATTTGTCAAAATAATTGCCTGATATTGCATGTTCTGTAAGTGTACTTCCTGTTGAAACCTTGATATCAAATTCATGATAAGATGAAATTCTTTTCTGAAGAAGATTGTCAGAAATTAATAGAGGATAGGTATTATGTATCTTAATTTCATCTATAAACGATTCCAGGATTCTGAAGGTCTCCCTATCAAAGAACTGGAATTTATCAACTGTAAGAGTTAGACCCTCATGTCTGGGTTTATTATTATCAACTCTATCCTTGACTAGATCGTCTAGCAATTACGAACTATAGTGCAAAAATTGCATATATTGAACTTGCGATATTTGATCATGTAGTTAGAAAATCAAAAAATTACGTATCATGTGAGCCTGCGTAATATTATGCCTTTTTCCATATAGGCAGTACTATGTGACCCCTTTTGACTAGCGTTAATAGATGTATTCTCCAAATTTTTAATGTAGCATGAATCATGTAATTACTTAAAGATGATCTTTCAAAAATAATTCATGAAATTGTAATTGCACCCATTGTTATTTGTTTAAATTGTAATGGAAAGAAGCTCGTTACCTCACTTACGACTGTTCTTCTGATATTATTATTGTGTATTGTGACAAACAAAAGCTTAATATCTGAATCTAACACAATCAGAGTTCGCCACTTACCACGTGTAATTGAATTATTTGTATGTTTTCATGTTTGACGCTCAAACAAGTTGTGAACCAATTCATAGACTTTTATACTCTGGTGAGTAATTAGGCTCGTGAGATTTCTTGTAAGGGCGCAAGTTCCTACCGACGCTGGTAATAAATTGGTCAAGAATCCAAAATTTTTGCAAAACCTTGAAGACTATATGAAGAAAGTAAACGCTGAGGCTGCTTATTTTTTTGAGGCAGGGGAGAGAGAACATTCGCATTCATAGTTAACATGGATACTGCCGATATGATCCCAAGTATTGCTGAACCATTGTTTCAAGACCTGGGAGCAAAGGTCGAATTTCATCCAGTAATGGTAATAGGGGATCTAAAAAAAGCATTGGAATGCTTGGGTTAAACGTTCTATAAATAAGAGATGTAGAGTCTAGTCAGCAAAACAGTAGTGTGGACGACGACAATGATGAAATCACTAGACAGGATTTGCAGAGCCATTTGTACTGAGTGGTGTCATAAAGGTTATCTATGATTTAGCATTGTATTTCAATTTCAGAAATATTAATTCAAAGGATCAATATTAGATAATTAGAATTAACGTTACTAATGCTCGAATTTGATGCTGCCGCACATGTGCTAATTTAGGGAAATTATTTTATTTAGTCATGATAAGCTCTAGAACATTCCACATTACACGTTCGCTTTTTCCACTTTCTTGTAATTACATTGAGACGTAACCTATTTTCAGAAAGATTGACTAATAAGTCGATTGTATGTTGAAAGTAGTATACATGTCTGAAGACAAGCTATCTCAACTATCGAATTTTAAGTACATTAACATTGAAACTTACAAGAAAAATGGCTCTGCAGTTAGAACTCCCATTTGGTTCATAATTTACCAAGGTTTTATATATTTTAGAACTGATGTAAAATCAGGTAAAGTAAAGAGGATTAGGAACAATCCGCATGTGAGGATTGCTCCCTGCGATATTCGTGGAAGCGTTAAAGGAGACTGGTTTGAAGGGAAAGCAAAGTTTGCTGATTCCGGAGAATCGTCAATTGTATTTTCTATGATTGATAAGAAATATGGGTTTATGACAACTCTGATTAGATCTTTTAACAAGATTAGGGGCACAAATCCCATAGTACTTGCGATAATGCTTGATTAGACTCAGAATTAATATTTCTTATAATTTGGAATTTTTGCCTGAAATTCAGAATTATTTATTTTTTAATTATGACAAGATCCTTACGCAAAGTTACTTGAAACTGTATCAAAAAATGGCTAATTGCTGACATTATTATCTAGCCAGGTCAGAGATTACAACCGTACTTAAATAGGATATTATTAATATAGAATATGAAAATGGAAAAGGAAAAAACTGAGAAAGAAACTAATGTTATTGATAATTCTGATGAAATCAGCGCCAGGGATAGATCAATAAGGCTTGTGATAAAAAGTAATGAAACTCCAGAAGGTGATGGATTTGTAGTACATAGAGCGTTTCCTTCTCAGTCTATTCGAAATCTAGATCCGTTCTTACTTTTAGATGAGATGGGTCCTTTGGATTTGTTTCCATTTGACAGTAAAGGATTTCCCGAACACCCGCACAGAGGTTTTGTAACTGTCACATACATGCTTGAAGGAAGATTTGAACATAAAGACTCTCAGGGAAACTCTGGAAAGCTTGGACCTGGTGATGTTCAGTGGATGACAGCTGGATCTGGCTTGCTTCACTCGGAAATGCCGGAAAAGGAATTTACTAAAAATGGCGGAAGGTTGCATGGATTTCAGCTATGGATAAATCTTCGCAAAATTGACAAGTGGAATAAACCGGATTACCAGGATGTTCCTTCCACAAGAATTCCTCAAGTCAGTACTCCTGATGGTAAAGTATCGGTTAAAGTTATTGCAGGAAATTACCGTGACGTTAAGGCAGTAATCAATACTTTAACCCCCATTTTGTACTTGCACTTTACTCTGCAACCAGGAGGGCAAGTTGTGCAATCCGTTCCTGAAAATCTTAATGCATTTGCGTACGTTATTAGTGGTAAAGGTCTTTTTGGCAAAGATAAAACAGCCATTGGTGAAAAGAACTTGATTGTGTTCAAAAATGACGGTGGAAATATTTCAATTAGAGAATCGGATAATGCAAAATCTCCTCTGGATGTATTGCTTGTCGCAGGAATGCCCCTCAATGAACCAATAGTACAGTACGGACCATTCGTTATGAATACCCGAGAAGAGATTGATAAGACATTGGAGGATTATCGGAATGGTAAAATTGGAAAGATTGATTTTTAATAAGCATTAGGGCGTTCCTAAAGTTGTTTGGAAGAATACATATTGACAAACACTTGATTAAAAATATGTAAAATAAAATTATTACAAGCTATTCGGCTAGTTTTCTTATGATTCATTCATCTGTGGACTCATGCATTGATTATTTTGTTCTCTTTTGGGCCCACTTTAGCTTCATTTGATTTAAAAGCTCGAAATTTTCATAAATAAATGGTCTTGTCTCTCTCATTCCTTCTATTATTGGCATTGCCTTCTGCCAGAAAGGTGAGGGATTGAAAACATCAAAATACAGATTAGCATCAATGAGCCGTCTCTTTACTAATGTCCCTGAAAGCTCAAAAAAACCACAAACCCGAATAAAATGGCACCTGTCTATAGTGGTACCATGATACTTTTGTTTATACTCCTCATAGCTTTTTGCTTTGAAATCTTCAAGGAACCAAAGAATAGAATCTCTGTTTCGATCATATATCTCGTAGAGTGAAAATAGAGCATCTACATCATCATTTGCCAATGTATGTTAATGTCATCTAAAGCATTAAAATATTTTTGAATTTGTTTGTATGCAAGACATTTGAAAGAATAGGAAGAGGAAGAAGAAAGGTTACTTTTTGAAATGTCAATGACTGTTTATGCTGTTTTTCAATCATTAACATGACCCAAAGAAAATGCTAAATTAGATGTAGTTTGCTTTTTAATTCCTTGGCCCGATTTCTTATAGTCACTTCTGTAACTCCAGCCGCTTCTGCGATGTCAATCTGTCTAATTGTTTTGCCTTCCATTTGAAGTGATACGTATAGTACTGCTCCGGCAAATCCCATGGGATCTTTTCCAGCAGAAAATTCTTGCTCAAGAACTTTTTTCATGAGGTCTCTTGCATGCCTTATTGTCCTTTCATTCAACTCGATTTTATTTGCAATTTTGTCTATGCATTGGAAACAGTTTACCTGTGGTATTTTTCTTTTCAAGTGAAA
The DNA here is from genome assembly GCA_036280615.1 of Nitrososphaeraceae archaeon. GTDB lineage: Archaea > Thermoproteota > Nitrososphaeria > Nitrososphaerales > Nitrososphaeraceae > TA-21. The sequence goes on along the minus strand of DASUQJ010000052.1, from coordinate 5,006 downwards.
TACAATTTCTCTGTAAATTTTTGCAATAGCCTTCCTTCTAATGTTACTAGCTTCTGCGAGTTCATCAATTGTTCTAGACACGCCCAGTTCTCTGCATGTTATGTAGAGACAAGCAACAAGTACTGCACCTATCGTTCTACCTCTTATTAAGCCATCTTCCTGGACCTTTCGGTATGTGTATGCAGTTTTTTCAACTATGGAAGGCGTAAGACCTAATTTATCCTTCAATTTGTCTAGTAAAATGAAGGCCGTTGTAAAATTACGTGAAGTGCTATCCCGAAAGATGGTACGTGAGTCCCATATTCGTAATCTGTTCATTCTGGCTTGCATTCCTGAATCAATCATTTGTCCGGTAGAATCTTTGTTTGTTTTGCCAATTATCGTTGATAGATTCATATCATGTACGGCAAGAGAAAATGGCATTCCTATTCTACTCTTATCGGTTTCACGGTCTTTGGAATTTGTCCATTCCTTACCACTCTCTTCTATACCATCTCTCACAACTGTTCCACAGTTACTACACACAATTTCTCCCGATACTAAATCAGTAACCATCTTATTCTCTTCTATATTACAGGTTGAACACGTAATTACTTTTGACATTATAACGTTTAAGTAGTTATATATACGCGGATCAAGTATTTAAGTATTGTACTCGAATGTCAGAACAAGTAATTATAAAAATATCCAGCGTAACCGTAAGGATGTTCTCTATTTATAGAATTTTACAATGATATCTGATACTTTTACTGAGATCCTTATTCAGAATATATGTGCAATGAGATTATCTAGGAACTCCTCCTCTTGAGGAACTGTTGAATTTTGTAGCTCTTTTATAATATATTGCCTATAGTAGATTGATCATGAAGGTTGTATCCAATCCAATTAATGCAGTATATGTTAGAAAAAAAGGAGCAACAGATTTCAATTATGGACAATCTTGAAAATGAAATAGAGTGTCCTAGATGTCATGACGTTATGACCTTATGTTCTGACTTCGATTTTCTCTACTATAAATGTGAAGAGTGTTATTTGCCTCTATACACTTTACCCAGTTCGAATTAATAGGATTGATTAGGGGTTATCTGAATTTAAAAGTAGTAATTTTTAGGCACTACAAATTCTCCGTATAATAACATCATTTGAATACATATTTATTTTTCAATAACATACTTGTTCTATTCTCAATGTCCAGAGTAAAAAAATCTCTAGTTTATTTGCTAATTGTAGCTTTGTTTGTAATAGTTTATCAAAATCCTTTTTGCTGCGACGCTGCTTACTCTCAGAAGACGGAGCTCAAATATGTAAAACAGATCGGATTGAAGGGAGTTGAAAAAGGACAGTTTACTAATCCTCATAGTCTTACAGTTGACAATCATGGTAACCTTTTTGTGGGAGATACCGGCAACAAACGAGTACAAAAGTTCTCTCCTAATGGTACATTTATTACGAGCTGGGGCTCAGAAGGAAACAATAGTGGTCAGTTCATGGGCTTGCATGATGTTGCGGTAGGCCCTGAAGGAAAATTTGTCTACACTGTTGAGCTCAAGAATCATAGAGTACAAAAATTTTATTCTAATGGAAGCTTTATTACAAAATGGGGATATAATGGTACAGGGGATCGTGATTTGATGAGAGCACCGCATCAAATCGCAATAAATTCTCTTGGCAATGTTTATTTAAGTGATTCAAACGGAAACCAGCTTTTAAAATATTATGATAATGGTACTTTTATAGGAATTATAGGATCAAAAGGTACAGAACCAGGAAAATTTAATACTCCCCATGGCATAGCAATTGATTCTAACAACAATGTGTACGTTACTGATATGAAGAATTACAGAGTTCAGGTGTTTGATAGTAAGGATTCTTTTATTAGACAGTGGAAATCTATGGCAACAGGAGCAGATCAATTCTCTGAAACCGTCCCTGGAATTGCAATTGATTCCAATGATCATGTGTATATTGTAGATAAAATAAATTCTAGAGTTCAACTGTTTGATAATACTGGAAACCTCCTATCTAGTTGGGGATCGGATGGAAAGGGTACTCAACAATTACACAAACCAGAAGATATTGCTGTGAGTAGTGAAGGAGATGTTTATGTTACTGATACAAGGAATTCCAGAATTCAGGTTTTGAATGTTGTAGAGTAGTAAGCACCATTTTAGCCTTCATTTAGAGTCTGAAACATTCTTAGGCAAAATGGATCAAAGATGCAGTACGAACTATGACCCATATCAGCACTATGAGTAGCATATCGGTACTAGATTCCCTTGAAGATGACTCTTGTATTTTCTTTAATTTTTTCCAATAAATCGTCTTTTTCGTTATCATGAGGAATTATTCTTCCCACTATATTTACAGGCGAATAAGCCAGTATTTGTTCATCTTTACTTATAGGGGTTGGTCCATAAAACAGACATAATGCATTGCCTTCTGGCCAATATGCAACGTCCAAAAAATTTACCTCTCTTTTAGCCTTTTCCTCCTCTGCTATAATTTGAGTTTTCTCGGTATATAGCTCATCGCCCCATCTAGTGATGCCAACTTGGATAGGTAAATTTTCAAGGATTGCCCGAACGGTCTTTGGAGAACGTGAATCATCCAGTTCTATCCAAATTTCTCTATCTATATCTGGAAATAATACTTTGATCTTCTTTTTCATACTATCAACTCAGTACAACATAAACGTTATTAAATTCTCTTGCGATCAATTATCTTTGAACGATGCCACGGTCTGGTTCTAACTTTCTGATTACAATCCTTACAGCGCAAAATCTGTTTTGGGTACTTCAATTCGCAGGTAGAACAATAATTAAAAAAGGTATAATCAATTCTGCTACGAATTAGTTTTGCCCGACTTATATCGATGGAGTTTACTGTTCTTTGTGATAAAAATTTTTCATCCTTACCCGATTCCAGAACAGTATCTCTAAAAGTCGCTGCTGTAAATTTGGAGTTGGCTTCTACTATCTCAGATATAAGGTTACTTTTGTTGGATACCATTTAATCCCTCCCTAAAATAAAAAAGAAAAAATAATTTAGTTGACTAGGAGAACTACTCAACCTTAATTTCTTTGGATTTTGACTTTATAGGTTTTTTGAACTGTATCTTTAATTCTAGTACTCCGTTTATGTAGCTGGCCTTTGTAGAATCAGCGTCTAGTTCATTATCGACTGGGAGCTCTGTATGATATTTCTTATTCCCTTTTTCAGCATGTATTGATACCAATCCTTCTTCCATTGTTACCTTTACATCTTCCTTTGTTATACCGGGCATCTCTGCTGTTATTACCAGTGTGTTCTCTTTTTCATTAATTGAGCTGTCTACAAGTGGTTGGCGGATTGCACTTTGTTCTATCAATCCTTTCTGCGAAGGCCTGACATTGCCAAATTCTCGTATGTGAGGTTTACCCTCAGGTCCGACAGTGATTTGGTATCCATAAAAGTAAGGTTGTGTCTGTGAGCCGGCAATACTAGTTTCAGTCACTGTTTTGAACATTCTGTTCAGCATATCTTCTGCGTCTAAAAATTCCTTATCTATCTGTTCAAATAATCTATCTCTAAATCCCCATGGATCTTTCCACAATTTTGCATATCACCTGACATTATGTAATGTGTATTACAATATATATATTTTTCTTTATTAAAGACTTGTGACTTACAAATATTGCGATAAATTTGGCCTTTTTCTCATCAGATATTATCCAAGACGAATGAAAGGGCAACTCAAAGGTTATGCCATGTGCTATTTTACGATTGAAAAAGAGATAGAAATAAGACAGCTGGTTAGTTGGAGAATTATAGCTGAATCTCGGAATAATAATTTTAGGCCCGCTCGAACCTTCAATTTTGAAGAGGCATTCTGGAATGCTGTTAAAGAGGCCCTATTGCTGTGGGCAATAAGGCGCTTATTGCAGTTGTGATAATCCAAACGATCACCGCCACAATCAAGGCTTTTAGCCAACCCATTCTATAGATTGATTTTAGGGCCAATAGCCAGGCTATTCCCCCCAAAACTGCAGCAAGAAAACCATTTCCTAGTAGAATATATGCGATACCATATACTATCGAACCTATAATTGCAGTAAATATGGCTAATTTTATGCTTCTTCTCTGTCCTAAAAGGAATGTAACGAGATAAATTATCACCGTAGAAATTAGCAATCCTACAAGAAAGAATATGATTGAATTAGCATCAAGATTCTCGAATGCCATTGATATCAGAGTGTATAAAATAACCTAAATAAAAGACTTGATTGATTCAATCGATTTATACTTTGTAAGCCAATAAAGGGTATGAACAAATCTAAATCAAGGACAGTCAATATTTTGGACATAGATACAGGTATTCCTCGTGAGAATTTAAAAAAGATTGCCAATATCTTGAATGACGATTTGGCAGATGAATATGTTCTCTTGACGAAGACAAGAAATTACCATTGGAATGTAGAGGATCCAAGATTCAATGATCTCCACAAGTTTTTCGAAGAACAGTATGAATTGATATCAGCTTCAATTGATGAAGTCGCCGAAAGAGTAAGGGCTGTTGGTGGAAAGACTAGGGCTACGCTAAAAGAATTCATAAATTCCTCCCAAATCGGGGAAGATGTCGGTTCATATCCTGAGGCAGATACTATGTTAGGGAACCTATTATCAGACCATGAGACCATAATCAAGACGCTTAGAAAAAATATCAAGGAGTGTCAAGACCTAAATGATGAAGCTACCGCTAACTTTCTAACGGAAAAAATGGAAGAACATGAAAAAATGGCCTGGATGTTGAGATCTTTCATAGTGTAGGACAATTCATGTCGCTAAATTCAGGTCTGAGTTTTCCACCTAAATTCTAGTGCTTCCACTTCACTCTTTTTTTTGTTTCGCTACGAAGATGCCATTTGCAAGTTTCAGTACAGTTGTCTTTATTAGTAAATAGTAGTGCAGCCTGATCATAATTAATTTCCTGCCATACCCTCATTCTTCCATCTAGAAATCTCTTAAGT
>DASUQJ010000051.1:0-5903 GCA_036280615.1 Nitrososphaeraceae archaeon | reverse complement strand
ATAGTAACTGCGTTTTCAGCCATTCCATTTATTCCATTCAAATTCATCGCTCCGGGAGCTGTCATGGTGGATTTATCCGATAGAAGTAAATTTGGAAGAGTTGCATTTGTTGGTCCCCTTACAAATCTTGTCATGGGCTTTATATTTCTGATGCTAATTTATCAATTTCCAGCCGCTAGTTACCTGTATACAGGAGCAATATTTAATTCATGGATTGCATTATTTAATTTATTACCATTCGGAAATCTTGATGGTCAGAAAATTTTTAGTTGGAATAAAATTGTATGGATACTTATGATGGTGGGTAGTATGGGATTATTTGTTATTAGTCAATATTAATAAAAAGTATTAATGATACTAGTTCCCAGTATCATTATCAACGCCATTGTTGTTGTTGGCATTGTTCTCATCACTGGCAGCGTTGTTCTCATCACTGGCAGCGTTGTTCTCATCAGTGTTGGCGTCATTATTAGCTATCTGGTTCTTGAAATGGTTTGGATCTTCAGAGCAGCGCACTATTTCGTAGTCAATTAGATTATCTCCTATTTTTCCTGCTAGGTCTATACAATCTTGTGTTGCTTGATCAGCCCCTTGATAAGCTCCTGAATTTTGGAAATCATTCAAGGAAATCTCATCAGTGTCAATGTCCCCATTTTTTACATCATCTACTAGTTCGCCGAGACTACCATACTGTTCAGGATTGTTGGTGTTACTACCTGAAGAATCGTCACTTTCATTATTAGATGATGAGGTATCATCAGCACTGGTATCTGCACTGGACGTTGTTTGTGTATCATCAGCACTGGTATCGGCACTGGACGTTGTTTGTGTATCACCTGTTGTTGCACTCAGCATATTTTTACTCACAAATTCTTTAGCTTCATTTTCAGTAAACTTTCCTGTATTCACAAGTTCTTTAATCAAATTGTTTTCTGTGACATCGTCGGCAGTTGATGTTTCAGAAGTTGATGTAGCATCGTCGGCAGTTGATGTTTCAGAAGTTGATGTAGCATCGTCGGTAGTTGATGTTTCAGAAGTTGATGTAGCATCGTCGGTAGTTGATGCTTCAGAAGTTGATGTAGCATCGGTGCCTGTGTCTGTGTCTGTGTCAGTAGGTGTGGTAGAGGTAGCAAAAGTCCCATTACTAGGAACAGTACTATTTGAAGAGTACTTGGTTTTGAAATAGTTGACATCGTCAACACAATGTATTACTTCTCGATCAGTAAGACTATCTCCTACTTTTGCTGCTAGGTCTATACAATCTTTCAAACTATCATCTGCATCGTCATAAATGTCTGAAGCTTCCATCGATTGTATAGGTATTTCTTCTAAATCTTCTTCATCACCATTTTTTACTGCATTTGCAAATTCAGCCAAATCATCATAGTCATCTAATATTTGTTCTTCCTTATGCAATGCTTGTACTGGAATATTATTGTCAACAAGGAAAAAAGCTCCAAGACATATAATCGTTCCCAACAGAAGAGATACTTTTGTTATCGCCCTCGAGTTCTTCATTATTTCAAATTCGAATTTATCATAATTAAATCTTTTGAAATACTTAAATATTTACTGACGAATCGTATTTGTTTTTTTTATTATTTTTATTGACTCTTCAAGATAATCTAAACAATATTACCATCTGAGTAGTATTTCCTTCATCAACTAATTAATACGCTAAAATTATCCTTGGACATTAGTGTAATTCTGACTATCCCAAACGGAAGAAAGAATAGTGTTGCAGAGATGTAGAGAGATGTAGTTGGCATTGATAACATATTATATGAAATCACTATAGCCAATCCCGTGAACGAAATAAAGCTTCTTTCCGGGACATGAATTTTGATATAACAATTATTATGATAGCTTCTCAGATTACATCTTTTGTCAGAATTCTTGACAATGTCGTTAGAAAGCCAAGTACATAAAGAAAAATTACCGTATTAGAGCATTAATAGTAACAATAAGCTTAGGTATTACTTTAAGAATTCTAAAAATTTATGGGTAAAGATGAATTAATTTCATTTTTAAAGCACTGAAATTAGTCGATCAATTATATTTCCTTTCTTTACTATGTCTAAGTAAATCGTGTATTCTATTCTTTAATTCACTCTTTAATCCATAGGTGAATATTTTGATCTGCGATTGAATATCAGTTTCATGAATTTGCACAAAGATATGATTTGAAAGGAAATTAATTAGCGTGTGTTCTTATAATGTTTTAGAAACTATCAATGTTATTGTTGTTAGCACTTTTTTCATTTTTCTAATATCCATGTAAATGGATTTTAATTCCTCCTCGGTTGATGCGGAAATTTTGGCAACAATATCATATACTCCGGAAACCGGTGAAACTTCCTGAACACCATCAATTTTCTCGAGCTCTCCAACTACTTTTTCTGACGCAGCAAGATCACAACAGATCAATACATATGCATGAACCATGGGTATAGTATAATATTATAGGGTTTAAATAAATACAACACCCCTAAGGTATATCACTAGTGATACAGAATAAATTATCCTATCTGGTTGAGATTCGGCTTCTAAACCTAATCTTTTATAAATCAAAATTTAGGTATGCACAATAACGAAGTCTGTATAGTGGCTCGATAGTATAATTATAACGCGTGCGTGCGATTGACAATTATTGATTACTTTATCTAGAATTAGTTGAGATATTTTATAAAAGATTGGATTGTTAATATCAACTAAACTATGACAAATGGAACTCTGGAAGGAAAGCACAAAAGATTAATTGAAGAAATGAATGCGGTAGAAGTTCGGAAAATAATAAATGAAAAAACCGTTGCGATTCTTGTGTTAGGAGCTTGTGAAAACCATGGAGATCATATGCCATTCGGATCAGATATTATCTTCCCTGCCGAAATTGCAAAGAGGGTTGCTACTAACATTCGCAATGTTATTGTTCTTCCTGCGATTCCGTATGGAGTCAGTTTGCATCACGATAAATTTCAAATGACTATGAGTATTAATCCCGAAACTATGATAGGCATAATTTCCGATCTTCTTTCAAGTCTTAATCAGAATCAGATAAGCCGCGTTCTCATAATAAATGGCCATGATGGAAATATTGGTCCGATAGAAATTGCAGCCAGGTCTATCAAAAACAAACATCCTGAGATGACAATTGCATGTTTGGAATCTTGGTGGGTTTTAGTAGGCCAGTTAAAGAAAGATCTGTTCGAAGTTTGGAATGGACTTGGTCATGGTGGTGAAGCAGAAACTTCTGCAGTTCTTGCAGTTCGTCCAGATTTAGTAAACTTAGCCTCGGCTCCAAAGGATGTTATTCCAAGATTGCCTGAGAATATTAGAATATTTTGGAAATTTGACGAATTAACTTCTACTGGAGCCACCGGTGCTCCTCAAAAAGCGAATATCAAAAAGGGCAACGAAATACTACGTACGCTGGAGGATATCTTGATTTCATTCATAAAAGAAATGGAATCATTAGACTGGAAATATGGTTTGTATTTGAAATAGTGGTTTTTCCCTCCACTTATAGTTCATGCCTGGATTGAACTCACATTAGTATTGTCATCACTACATTTTCTTGTTTCTAATTCTTGAATAAGAGATTACTTTAATGTATACAACGAGAAATCGCATTCCTCACAAAGATAATAGAGTCTGTCAAAGTCCGAGCATAAAGTCATGACATTGTAGCATCTTGGACATCCTATTTCATGTTCAATAGTGTCGCTAACTGTTCTTTCCCCCTCTTCATGTTGATTTCCGATTCCTATAAAATATTGAGATTCCAATTCTGCTTTATTGATTCGGTTATTTCTCATTGATACTTTGTGTGAAGACACGTGTGAAAGTTCACAATTATGATTTATAAGATATGTATAACTTGATAGAGAGGGGGAGGACGAAGATGAATTTCCTCCCCTTACCCACGCTATAAACATCTAATCCGGATTATCCAATTCACAATGGGCAAAATAAAATATAATTGAGCCCATAATTGGATACATTTGACACTTAGAGATGACGCGATTAACATTCATAGAATGTTAAAGGGAAAAATCGAAATACGAAGTAGGGTTTCATTAGACAATGCATCTGAAGAAAGGGGGACATTAGGACTAATTTATACTCCCGGAGTAGCATATGTTGCCTTAGAGATAAGTAATCACAAAAAATTAGCATATGATTACACGTCAAAATGGAATAATGTAGCAATAATATGTGATGGAACGAGAGTTCTAGGATTGGGCAACATTGGTCCAGAAGGTGCTCTGCCCATAATGGAGGGAAAGTCTGTTTTATTCAAAGCACTAGGAGACATTAATGCAATTCCATTATGCATTAACACTCAAGACAAGGAAGAAATAATCAGATTTGTTAAACTAATACAACCTAATTTTGGCGCTATAAATATAGAGGATATCGAATCACCGAAAGTGCTCGATATTGTTGAAAGACTGAGTAAGGAAGTATCAATACCTGTTTTTCATGATGATCAACATGGTACTGCAATAATTACTCTTGCAGCTTTGATAAATTCTCTCAAGTTAGTAAAAAAAGAACTTGGTAAGATACGTGTTGTAATATCAGGTTCTGGCTCAGCTGGATACGGAATATTCAAGATTTTACAAACGGCAGGATGTAAAGACATTATTGTTACTGATACTAAAGGTGCAATATTTGATGGAAGACTGGATATTGATGATCAGAACCCATACAAAAAAGAGATAGCCAATAACACAAATATTGGAAAATTAAATGGAACTTTGCCGGAAGTAATCAGTAAGTCAGATGTATTTATCGGGGTGTCTGGAAAAGCTGGTATTTTAGATAATCAAATGATAGAATCCATGAATAAAGATGCGATAGTATTTGCCTTAAGTAATCCGGATCCTGAAATAATCCCTAGTTTTGCGCTAAAGTATGGTGCAAAAATTGTTGCAACAGGTAGATCGGATTTTCCCAATCAAATTAACAATGCAGTAGTATTTCCGTCAGTATTTAGAGCCTTGTTGGATCTTCGAGCCAATAATCTAAGTGAGTTTATGCTTGTATCTGTGGCGCATGCTATTGCGAGTATAGTCGAAGACATTCACCTTAGAAATGATTACATAATTCCAAAAGTTGATGACCCCAGAATACTTCCCATCGTTACAAAAACCATCAAGAAGGTCCTTGGCAGACATATTAAGAACAAAGTTGATTCTAAATCCAGTACAAAAAATTAGTTTCCAATAGCTACATTTTCACTCAGAAGACAATTCTAGCACACGTTTCTTGAACGACGGCTATGATTAACTAATAAAAGATCTGTTTTATTATGGTTATAAACATTTAATAACAAAATTTTACTTATTTGAACTATCATCCAGCTTTTGTATCAGCATATCTGCATCCTTCCAATTATTTAATTCAGCGTTATTCCAGTTTTCAAAGTGAATTACTTTAGAGAGTATCGTTCTTTTCAACCAACCTGCCCTTTCCAAATCTGGTCTAACTTCAAATTTATTTACATATCCCAAACAAAGATATGCAATCGGTTTAACATGATTGGGTATCGCTAAAATCTTGCGTAAATCTTCAATTGAAAGTATACTTACCCACCCCACTCCAATTCCTTCGGCCCTTGCTGCTAACCACAAGTTCTGTATAGCACAACAAACACTGTATTCACCGGTTTCTGGTATTGATGATCTTCCTAAAATAAATGGCCCAAACCTTTCAGGATCATATGTGACACAAATATTAATATCAGATTCTAGAATTCCCTCTAATTTTAGCCTGACATATTTATCTTGTCTATCTGAATCGTTATCAAGTAATGAAATAGATTTTTCTCGTTCCTGCGTAAAGGAATCTTTGACTTTTAATTTTGTGCTCTTATTCTTTATTAATATAAAATCCCAGGG
>DASUQJ010000050.1:0-4940 GCA_036280615.1 Nitrososphaeraceae archaeon | reverse complement strand
TTATTCGATATGCGGGAGATGGGATTTGAACCCACGAACCCCTAAGGGATAAGAGCCTCAGTCTTACGCCGTTGACCAAGCTGGGCGACTCCCGCATAGATTTAGCGGTTCAAAAATCACTAATTTGAATATTTGCTATATAAACACGAGGGCAGCGAATATATGGTTTTTATAAGCCAACTGAAGATAAAAAAGCAATGCTTATACCCGTAAGATGCTTTACCTGTGGGAATTTAATAGCTAACAAGTACGGTGAATATTCTAACCGGATCAAAGCTGGAGAGGACCCTGCAGAAGTTATGGACTCTCTCAATCTCAAAAGGTATTGTTGTAGGAGAATGTTTGTCTCTTCTGTCGAAACAATTTATCAGGTGATTCCTTATTACGAAGCATTACGCAGACGCATGTCAGAAATTGAATCGGAAATAGATTAAGTTTGAAGTAAACATGCCTTTAATTTCATCATTGAAGGGAAGGATTGTTTTTAATAGTAGAGGATCAAAGTCAATAGAAATAGACGTAATTACAGATAACAAATTTCTTGGTAGAGCATCTGCTCCTTCAGGTGCTAGTGTAGGAAGTCATGAAGTACCAAGTTTTGTGGACAATAATTCAGAATTGACACTAAAGACATTCGAATCAAATATGGCTAAATTTATTGGGGTCGATGCTTCAGATTCAAAGGCCATTTTTGAAATTCTCAAATCATTAGATACTTCCAATAACTTTAGTAGAATTGGTGGATCTGTAGCTTATGCGCTGAGTATTGCGACTGCAGCTTCTGCTTCACTGTCATTAGACCTACCTCTTTTTGCAATGCTAAATGACCAAGGGCCATATCGGTTTCCTTACCCTCTTGGAAACATAGTTGGAGGTGGGTCCCATGCAGGCCCTGGAACGCCTGATATTCAGGAGGTTCTTGTCTGTCCGATAGGGGCCAGGACTATCATGGAGGCAATAGAGACTAATTTCAATATTCATAGAGAAGTTAGGACGGTTTTAGAAAAAATAGATAAAAAATTTACATATGGTAGGGGTGATGAGGGCGCCTGGGCACCCAATGTGAATAATGAAGAAGCTGTATCAATAGTGGCACAAGCAGCGGAAAATGCAGGGTTGAGACTGGGCAGAGATGTGGCTCTGGGTATCGATTTTGCAAGTTCTTCAATGTGGGATTCTACCAGAAAAATTTATGATTATTCGAGACAGGGACTGGTTAGAAATACCGAAGAGCAGATAGGTTTTGTTGAGGACTTGATAAAAAACTATCATTTAATTTATGCCGAGGATCCTGTTAACGAAGATGATTTTGAGAGTATGGCACTGCTTACTAAAAGAAATAGGAATTGTCTTATTACAGGTGACGACATGCTTGTAACTAGCACCCAGAGGGTACATGAAGCGTGCAAGTATGGAGCTTGTAATGGAGCAATTTTAAAAGTTAATCAAGCTGGTACATTGCATAATGCTTTGGATTTTGCAGATATTTGTACGAAAAATAATATCAAGATAATAACTTCGCATAGATCTGGAGAATCGATTGATGCGCATATATCACACATCGCGATAGCAACATCCTCTAAAATGATAAAAACTGGCGTTGTTGGTGGCGAACGAGTATCCAAATTAAACGAACTATTAAGACTTTCAGAGTATGATTTAATAAAAGGCATGATTGATTTGTCTTTCACCTAAAATGGCAAGTGCAAACCAAGAAGAAAACGCTGACGACTCTCTAAGGGAAACTGAGAATCAAAAATCTGAAGATACTGCTAACCAGACATTCATCGAAAATGGAGAAGATAGCGAGGATATTGAAAATGATAATCTCGAAAAAATGATACTTTCAACAGGAATACGTGTAGGAACTCCTGTAAAAACTAAATTTATGTCACCTTTCATAGTTCGCGCAAATCCTGAAGGCCTTTATATTTTAGATATTAGTAAGACGCTGACGAGGATAGATGTTGCTGCCAAGTTTATTGGGAGGGCAGAAATTTCTAAAATCATAGTTACGTCTGCCAGAGAGTATGGAAAAACTCCTGTCCAGAAATTTTGTGAGGCGACCGGAGCATCCGGAATTATAGGGCGCTTCATGCCTGGAACATTTACGAATCCCTCTTTGGCAAGTTATATGGAACCGCAAATAGTACTTGTCACAGATCCTCAGGCCGATCAGCAAGCTGTGCTAGAGGCAACTAGGGCCGGCGTTCCAGTTATTGCAATAGCAAACAGTGATAACGTTACCTCGAATGTAGACCTGGTCATTCCTGCAAATAACAGAGGGAGAAAGGCACTTGCGACCGTGTATTGGTTACTTACAAGGGAAGTATTGAAGAAACAGGGTAAAATAAAATCTGATACTGAAATGAAGATATCAATTGATGACTTTGAGACCAAATTGGTCGAAGAGATATCTTGAATTCCTCTGTAAGAGAACCTGCTGTTTCTGGAATATTTTATCCAAAAAATCCTACTGAACTCAATGAAAACCTAGAGTCATTATTTACAGATTCAAATTTCGGCCCAGGAAATTTACCACCGTCTAGTAATAACGAAAGAATATACGGAATGGTCAGTCCTCATGCAGGATACATGTATTCTGGCGCTGTAGCCGCGCAGGGTTTTTACAAATTATCTTCATCTAAATTTGAATCGGCAATTATTCTTGGTCCGAATCATTACGGATTGGGTAGTGAGGTGGCAATAATGAAAACAGGTTCTTGGAAAACTCCTCTAGGAGAAATAGAGATTGATTCTGAAGTGGCAGAAGAAATTCACCGAAAATGTGATATTGTTAATATCGATGAGCAAGCACATTCCAGAGATCATTGTATTGAAGTTCAACTTCCGTTCCTTCAATACATAAGAAAAGAATTCAAAATAGTACCAATTATTCTTATTAATCAGGGCAAGAATACCTGTAAAAAACTTGGTAACGATATATACGAATCAATAAAGGAACGAAGCTTGGTGCCAATAGCTTCTTCAGATCTGACACACTACGAATCAAATAGTCAAGCTTATGAAAAAGACAATCTCTTAATATCTGCAATCCTTTCACTCGATATTGAAAAATTTTATTCAATATTGATTTCGAATAGTGTTACAGCATGCGGCTATGGTGCCATCGCTACAGTTATGGAAATATCAAAAAAAATGGGGGCAACCAAAGGCAAGTTGTTGAGATATGCCACAAGTGGGGACGTAGCAGGGGATAATAAATCAGTTGTCGGTTATTCATCAATTTTATTTGTATGAATTACCGTACCAATAAGGTCGTATCATCAGCTCCTGCAAAGCTAATCCTTTTTGGAGAACACTTTGTAGTGTATAGTAACCCTGCTATTGTAGCAGCAATAAATGCAAGAATAAGTGTGCAAGCACAGGTTAATAACAAGTCACGGATTAATATCAAATCCGGAGAAAATTCGTTAAGTGTACCAGTGTTAAGTAAAGAAGAACTTATTACAGCTAATGATAACAGTTTATTATTTCTATATCCAATTTTTAAGTGTGTAAAACATGTCTTATCTGAAAAGGATTTACTTAATGTGGGGATAAATTTGGATATTGATTCACAAATTCCCTATGGAGAAGGTCTGGGATCTTCGGCAGCATCATGCGTATCAACTGTTGCCGCGCTTTATTCCTTATTTTCAAACCGTGACAGGAATCAGATCTATGAGACCGCAAGAATCATGGAGAAAAACATACACACGAACTCATCGGGGATAGATTGTTATGTTTCAACTTTTGGTGGGATAGTTAGTTTTGAACCCAATAAAGGTTTCAGTAATATAATACCAAAAAAGAAATTCACGCTCCTCGTTGGTACCACTGGAGTAAAACATTCGACAGGCAAGGTGGTCTCGGAGGTCAAGCAATTCAAGCAAAGAAATTCCAGTGTTTTTAAAGATCTTTCCATAAAAGCTCATGCGGTTTGTAAGAGAGCAATGAATTCAATATATGAAGGCAATGAAATGGAACTTGGAAATATGCTAACTGAAAATCACAAATTATTATCAAGGTTAGGTGTATCGCATCCAAAGATAGAAAAAATGATTAAAAATTGTCTCGATAACGGTGCTTTAGGTGCAAAATTGACTGGTGCGGGTAAAGGTGGGGCAATAATTGCACTCATACCAAATGACAGAAGTACCGATATATTAACCAGGATAAGCAAAGGGTCAGGCAAATGGATGTTAGTGGAATTTGATTATGATGGTGTAGTTTTTGGCTGATTTTGGCTGTGGTATCAAGATTTAAATTTTCTTAAAAAAACCTAACCATAATGCAGCAAGACGTTGTTTTAATTAAACTGGGGGGTTCGGTTGTTACTTATAAAGAAAGACCGATGACCATCAACAAGATTGCCGTTGATCGAATCTTTAAATCACTTTTATCGATAAAAGTTCCAATCATACTAGTTCATGGTGGGGGGTCTTTTGGGCATTATTGGTCAATAAAGTATAATATGCATTCCAAACCCGATAGGTATCGGTCCGATGGTATAGCGGTGGTTCATGAATCAATGATTTCATTAAACCACAAAATGGTCAAATCAATGATAAAATTCAAGTTAAATCCATACGCTGTTCCGGCTTTTTCATTTATTTCAGGAAATAAGCCTCTTGTGAAAAAAATATTTGAATTAGCATCAATGACAAGAGATAAGATAATACCAGTAACATATGGAGATATCGTATATAGAGCAAATCATAAATACTCAATACTATCGGGTGACGAGTTGATGACAATGATCTCCCGTGTTTTAAAGCCAAAAAAAGTAATCTTTGCCGTAAATGTAGATGGGATATATGGAGATCCTCAGGGCAAGCAAGTAATACAAACAATTGAAGAAAAATCATTAATTGGATTTTCAAATGTGAATTTTGATATAACAGGGGGTATGAAAAGAAAAGTGTGTGAAGCATTAA
>DASUQJ010000049.1:0-27486 GCA_036280615.1 Nitrososphaeraceae archaeon | reverse complement strand
AAGAATAGATATAGTCATGTTGAAAAGGCATCTTAATTCTGATAATATGGAGAAAGGTATATTCTATATCTGCGGTCCTCCGGCAATGGTAAAATCTATGCAGGATATACTCGGAGCAAACCTTCAGATTTCAGCTGAGAGAATAAAAGTCGAAGAGTTTACAGGATATTGAACTATTGCTATTTGGCTTGCCTCTATCTATTTGGAATTGGGCTTATTAATTGATTGATAGTATGATCAAGTTAGTAGTCATTGATCAAGATTTGAGCCATTCTTCGTCATCAAAAACTTTGATTATCAAGGCTGAGCTTTAAGTAAGTTCTTCCCTTTGTTGTGTTAGAGATTGTAAGTTTCAGACAGAATAGATAAACTCAGTCGTTATACTGAAAAGTAATTATGCAATAAAGTTTAATTCTTAAAATATCATATACAACGTAATGCCAGAGGTTAGCAGGTTAGAAAATCCTTCATGTTTTCTAGAACCCAATTTTTTAGCTTAATCCTTTTTATGATATTTCTTTTATATGTGGGCTCATCATGTTCCCGATTAAGCCATTTCTTTTTCAATTTCTTTCTGTAATACTTGTTCTGCCGACATACAATTAATTATAGAAATGAGGATTTAACATGGAATGTCCTTTGATGCGAGGGAGGTCCGATTTTCTAGACTCATTGTTTAAAAGTAATTGAAAGTCAACTTTTGTAGAACATCTTTAGAATACATTGTATCATTCCGCTCAGGAGGTATTAAAATTTTTTTTGCGTTTCATAAGATTCCAATTGAGTTTTCACTTCTTTAATTAGATCATGTATCCCTATTGGCTTTTGAAGAGATGCATTGATAATTTTCTTTTTAGTATAATCCCGAAATAGCTTGTCATCTATTTCAAATGCAGTCATTAATATCGTTCTCACAAAGGGATTCAGATCCTTTATCTTTTTTAAAAACTCCATGCCATTCAGACTAGGCATCCTATAATCGGATATTACAAGCACATAGGCATACTCATGAGTTTGAAAATGTTCTAGTGCTAAAACAGGATCTGTAAAAGTAAAAATAGTTATTCCCAAAATAGATTTCAAAGCCTCGTGAAAAAGTAAGGTGATGTCTGGATCATCATCTACTATACTAACCATCCTATTGTCAGCAGACATGATTCTGGCCACCCTCCCGCACCATGCTAAACACCACTTGCTAGGAGTAGACCTAAAACTAGTTAAATTTTATTTGTTTACCGGCGGAACTAGAGCCGTACGCGATAACGGACGAAAATAATCCCGCCGGCGAACGTATGATGGTATCATTCAGTACGCTCGTGATAATATTACCAACAAATTATAAATCGATTTAATGGCACCAATGGAACAAAATTGTCAAATTCTACGAGCCTTACCAATCTAACAGGTAAGTCATTATCTGATTGGTCAGACGTTAATTAATTATAGGCAACAGAATGTAAAATAATTTAACGAACCGGTGGGATTGAAGGTAAGCGGAGAGTTCCCACCAGCCCCGTGTCTCAATATGTTTAGGGAGTAATAAAAAATATCAAATTAAATTATATCAACTTGGCTTACCTAAGTTTACTGACAAGCCATCGGAATTTTTAATAACTCGTAACCCTCAACAAAGTGCCTTTGAGTCAAAATGATAGATGCATATGTGGACATATAAGATCGCATCACGCTCGAAAGTTACCCAAGAATAACCCTACGAAATGTAATAAATGTGAGTGCCCAAAATTTAGAATTTCTAACTAACGGATAACACAATAAAGTTTAAATGATCTTTCAGCATACGAAAGTAGGATTAGCTCATTTTATAAAAACGCCGGTGGGCCATTTATCGGGTGAGATGGACGGCTCCACCAGACGCTCTACATTCGAACTACATTCAAAGTGTAGAGGTTTACCATGCAAAACAACGATATAAAAATCATTCTGATAGATGATAACAATTTAAAAATTTTTCATCAGACTTTACTAACGACAAGTGCCATTTGTCCTTCGATAACTTTCCATTCCCACTCGAGTTTGTCACCAACTTTTAGTTTCCATTGTCTCACAATACTCATCGGTATCGTCGTTCGTAATGAGGCGAATTTCGAAGATGCCTTGGTTGCAATCGTAATCTCTCCCACTCTTGACATAATGCTATACCTAAGTTTATACTTTCTTATAAACTCTACCTAGTACTTGGTGAGTAACTTTACCTATGGATTTTCTAATAGGGCGTAGTGCTAGGTATAGTATGTCACCATATAAACAACTCAGCGGGATGAAGACTCTTCTTTGTAAGTATGAATACGACACTATTTTGGTGGGGATTATTCCCAATCTATTTTTATTGAAAAAACGGTATACACAAGAAAAGTGTAAAACGATAAAGAAAATTAAGCCAACGAAATAATAACCTTTAAAGACAGTGCACTCAAAACTAGAATCCCTCGGCATAATTGTAAACTGGAAAGGTTAATGGCGCAATGAAGCAAGTTAAGGATAGAGTTACTTGGATAAGACTTTATTAATGATTATCGATACCTAATTAGCAATACTTTAGTTTACCATATGGGAGTCATAGTAAGTCATTACCTATTGATGGTAACCTTAGCATTACAGGAATACTGATTCGTTAGATTATTTATGAAGTATGGAATTTATCAAATATTTCAATTAGAAGTGTCAAATTTGAAGTGTCAAATTTGAACTGATATTGCTTCGCTAGTATGGATTCTCGGAAGTAGTTACTACCCGTTTTTCCTATCGGTCAAAGAGGTGCGCTCGTCATCAACTTTAGAAGCTTGTGATACATTCCGTGTCTCAGGACAGCAGTTGTACAATTACTTTTTTATACACGCACAGATACTATATCGTCATGAAAGTTCAAGCATATGCTGCTCTTGAGCCTAACGGAAAACTAGAAACATTTGAGTACGAATTGGGTTCACTCAAACCCGATGAAGTAGAGATCGATGTAGAGTATTGCGGAATTTGTCACAGTGATTTGCATATGCTTAAAAACGAATGGGGTTTTACACGGTACCCGTTTGTACCAGGACATGAGATCATTGGAAAAGTGACTGCGAGTGGAAATACAGTAAGCCATCTAGAACTAGGACAATATGTAGGATTAGGTTGGCGATCACGTTCTTGTCTAGTATGTGACCAGTGCTTGAGCGGTCATCATAACCGTTGTCTGAAGGGTCAAGATGTCATCGTTGGCAGACATGGAGGTTATGCAAATAAAGTGCGTTGTCAAGCGTTATGGGCTTTTCCCTTGCCTAAGAAAATTAACATAAAGAGCGCCGGGCCATTATTTTGTGGCGGAATTACAGTTTTCAATCCGATAATCCAAAATAATATCAAATCAACTGATCATGTAGCTGTAGTTGGAATTGGTGGGTTAGGACATATGGCTATTAAATTTCTCAATTCTTGGGGATGTGAGGTTACTGCTATGTCTACCAATCCCGAAAAAGAGAGGGAAGCACAACAGTTTGGAGCTGATCATTTCTTGAACTCGAGGGATTCTGATGCTTTGAAACCATATGCAAATCAGTTCGATATGATACTCGTTACTGCAAACGTAGACCTGGATTGGGATTCTTATATTAGAACACTGCGTCCTGGTGGGAAGTTACATATTGTTGGAGCAGCTTCACAAGTAAAGGCAAGCATTTTTCCATTAATTTCAGGTGAGAAATCTGTTGGCGGTTCACCTACTGGAGGTCCCGCAGATATTCTAAAGATGCTTGATTTTTGCAATCGCCATAGCATTGAGCCAGTCATTGAAGAGTTTCCAATTTCACTCGTTAATGATGCAATGGCGCATCTTGAATCAGGCAAAGCACGTTATCGAATTGTCTTGCGGAATGATTTCAAGTAGTCCGACTTGATTCGTTTCAGGTTCTTTTTCAATTCGAATTAGATTTCTTAAAATTGGTAATTGAAGTGTAGGGTTGGAAAAAAATATATAAGGATGCTATAAACAAAACGTAAATGAAAATTTTTTTAGCCCTTCTATTCGTATTTGTAGCAACAACTATTCTTACCACATCTAGTTACTTTTTGAATAACGTAATTGCATCTGATTCTGTCATGGTAAACGTAGGAGGAAATGGTAGTTCATGGTCTTCTTTTACCCCTCAGAGTGTTGAAATCAAAGCAGGGGAGACAGTAACATGGCGTAATCCTATGGCCGTTTCCGAACCACATACTGTAACCTTTCTAAAAGATCAAAGTTTTTATCCACCGCCAATCGTGCCTGTTCCACTTACATTTAATTCTACAGACCTAAAAGCAGACCCCGATGCTAACATTGAACCTCTCATAATAACCGATCAAAATGGAACAAAGTCTGTGATAGTAGATAACGCCCGACACTATATTCCAGTTTCAGTAGATTCTTCTGGCGATAACGTAACATATCTTCCTCTTAATGCAAATTATACCTTTACTGGGACTGAAAAATTTGTTAATTCTGGTTGGATGTGGCCTGAAGGATTGGCACCACAGGGAGCACCGCCGATTAAGACTTTCTCCGTTACTTTTGAAAATGCTGGAAAATATGACTACTTGTGTGTTATACATCCCTGGATGAATGGAGTCGTTACTGTTACATAGAAATGGTCATCCTTTCACTTTTTGAATTAAACTCTAGTTTGTTTTGACCTCAATCTTGGGTATTTAACCGAGAGTAATCACCTGTCAAGAATTTCGAAGAGATCAAGGAACCCCCTCGTTTGATAGTATTCGATAGTTCAGAAATAATAATAATGACGAAAGATTGTGGTATGAATTATATTAGTTTTGTGTAACTAGTAATTATAATGTCAAAATGATGAATGATGGGATTTTCTTTTGAGAGGAACCTATAAAGGTAAATTGGGAACCATTAACAAGGATGGGACGCCTCATGTGGTTCCGATATGGTATACAGTAGACAAGCAAATTAATATTATTTTTAATACCAATGGTGAATAAGTAAAGGCGAAAAATATTAGACGTGACAATCGAGTCCGTTTGTGTATTGATGATCAGAGCCCTCTTTTCTCATTTGTTATTATAGACGGTATAGCTCAAATAGAAAGAAATGAATCAAGCGAAATTTACAAATGGGCCAAGATTATTACAGCAAGATTACAGCAAGATATATGGGTGAGGATAAGTCAGAAGCATACGGTAGGCGAAATAGTGGAGAAGGAGAAGTATTGGTAAAAATCAAGCCCACCAGAACTGTTGGTCAAAAAGATACGGCAGAATGGTAACTGAGTAATTTAACTTTTCATGAATGGATTAAGTGGGTTAAATGGGTTAGATGCATGGAATAACTTTATGGAATTACCTCAGACTACCCTGATAGTCCAAGTACGAGATACTAACTTAGATATATTGTATTAATTAACTGATTTCTAGATGTTTGGGAATAGAAATAAGAAATCAAAATGGAAAATGGAATACGAAGACACAATTTACAAGATATATGATTGGAACAGAAATCTGGCAGGATATTTCTTTCCTGATTACGATCTGGAAGAAACCGAAGATAACGAAGATGAAATTATTGAAGAACTTAACCAGTCGCACCAAAATGTAAGAGGAGGAAATATTCTCCTTCCCATGGTAAAATTAAACTTACTTGATAAAGAAGAAGGAATGGACTTGGATTATGCTACTGTAGCGCTGGAACAAAGTCTTCAACGAGTCAAAGTATGGAAGCAATGGTTACTACAAAATAGTAGTCAATTTGGGATAAATGGACATGCGATATTTACTTCAAGAGAGGACAGGGAGATGCTCTCAATTGGTCTTAGAATCAAGAAAGACACAATACTTGGAGAAAAAGAAATACTTAATCCGCTAATACCATTATTGGACGAATTGCATGAAGCTGGGCTATTGTAGAAAGAATTATTCTATTTGAAGGATTTTCAAAAAATTAATAGTCAGATTTACTTTCATATTTGAGGAGTATTATAACATAGTGGAACGAGCCAAATATAATAAAGTCCAATGCTTCAATTTTAAGTTACCAGTTTGTGGACGGATAATATTTTAGGCTTAATTGAATCTATATAAAATAAAAAGAGGCTCTTAGTATTAAAGAGGCTTACAAAACCTTAAATTCTCTCTTACTCTGGATTAGTATAATTTATCAGAGCTCATTCGGATTCAAGCCTTGCATGTAGTAGGGTTCTACTAACTAGGATTTAGCTCTTTACTCTGACATGCAGAATCATGTTAGTTAGACCTCAATTCTTGCCTTAGCAAATCTGTCTGCTAGTTCAGTAACCTTTACCGGAATCTTGTTCCCAACTTTTCCATTTTCAATAAATATTATAAATCCTTGCACTCTAGCGATGCCATCACCTTTTCCCGTAATTTCTGTAATATCTAACTCATATATCTTACCAACCTCAACGGGTTTTGTAGGTGGGCTACGTTTCTTTAAATTCCTCCTGGCATGCCTGTTATAACTCCTTTTCCTACCACGGCCGTAACCCCTGTCTCTGTCGTAGCTCATTTGTATTTAATTGTGATTTTCCTAATATATAGATAGAATAGCAATCGGTTTGTGAAATTAAGAGTTAAGTCGTTTTCAATTAGGCATGGCCGTATAACTAGTTAATTGAATTGAACCAAGTGTTGGCTGGATCTCATTTAATATAGAATCAAATTTCTCTTTTGGACTCAGAAATATTATTGCATATAACTCATTTTGCTTTTGAGTTAGAATTAACATCCCTTTAAAAGGAACATCATAACCTTGAGGTATCTTACGTAAAAAATCATTTTCTGGTATTATACCCGACGAAGAATTCAAGAGTTTTGAAGGAGAAGAAAGATTAAGCAAATATCTATAACCGTGATTACTTTGACCAAAGGTTAACTTATCAGCAGATTCTAGTATTCCTTTGTGTTTTAAATATTCGGTCATAAAAGGACCAACAAGGAATAAAGGAAATGCCAAATTGTCAGGAGCCTTAATTATTGCGAAGACGCTTTTCGTAGAATTTTGAAACCATATCATCGTAGTCGAATTATTAGTAGGACTTGGTTCCCAATTCAGAGGAGGAGTCACCTTAATCTCATCCTTAATCTCACTAAAGGCAAGGCACGGCGCAGACAATAACGAAAATGTTGTAACTAAAATCACAGGAAGTAGAATTCTATTCAATTTCCATCTCCTTACTATTTATTTTCATTAGTGGAGTTTATAGATCATTTACGTATGAAACCCTTCTTATCCATATAGCTCTCGCGTACCCATTTTTCAAATTCTTTGTCAGATAATTCTGTTCGAATTTTTAGGACATATTCCGCGTCTTTTCCCACAGCGTATCTCATATTTGGATTGGATGTATTGACAGTTTTTAGAATCACTTCAGCTACATCTCTTGGGTGAGATGAATCTGCCATGATCGATTGGAAGCCTTCAAATACTTTCTGTATGGTGCCTGCGTACGGTGAATTCTCTGGATTATAATTTTTTCCAGTCTTGCTATTGTCAATAAAATTGCTTCTGATGGCCCCGGGCTCAATCAAGCTGACATCAATATTAAATTGAGCGAGTTCTTGTCTTAATGACTCTGTAAATCCCTCCACAGCAAACTTGGTTGCGTGGTATGCCGTAAGAAATGGCAACAGTCCTATTCTTCCACCAAGAGAACTTATGTTTACGATCGTACCACTTTCCTGTTTCCTCATTGTTGGTATCACTGCTTTACATGCTCTAATCACTCCAAAGAAATTTGTTTCAAACTGTGCCTTTATCTCTTCAATCGTCAACTCTTCGAGTGAGCCAAAAAGATCATAGCCCGCATTATTGACTAGAACGTCTATCCGGCCGTTCTCTTTAACTATGATGTCAATGGCACTATTTACTGAACTGTCATCATCTACATCTAATTGAATCACCTTCAATGGGATCTTTTCTTTAGCAGCTATTTTCAGCAGTTCATTACTCTTCTTCAAATTTCTCATGGTAGCATAAGTTACAAACTGATTCCTTGATAACAAAAGAGATGTTTCGAATCCAATACCAGTCGAGCTACCTGTTACTACAGCCACTTTCTGGTTATTGTTAGTTCCCATACAAAGTATATGTTGAAGAAACACATAAAGCTGGTGTTTTTCGTACTAGGAATCTTACGAATTAAATTGTTAGAATCGTACAGCCATCTTGAACCACCTGATTGTCTATAGTATTTTTTTTCGAAACAAGTATATGAGCCCGATGCTTAGCCGGTCCGTTGGGGCGAATTTGATTTTTCATCTTCACCAATAATAAAAATACCTAGTGATCAAGGACTAGTGAAGTTGGATTCTATGCTTTTATCCCAATCGTAAGAAGGTATCCTACTCTTAACTCGTTTTCGTAAATATAAGGCTTAATAGCCTTCAGAAAATCTTTTCGCAACAGTTCGACTTTTTCTTCGCCTTGTTCTTTGACTACTCGAATGGCCTGTATCAAAGGACCGTATTTTGTACTAAAATGAATCCAATAATGATTTGGGCTTAATATGGGAACATTAACAGTACCTCGTTCAAAATAAATTTCGTTGACTCCGCTCAGACGCTTTCGGACTACATCTGGGATTCCCCACTCCATTGGAGAGGGTAGGGGATTCGGAACTGAAGTTGATGTGTATTTGCCTATCGTGCGAAACATGTTTCCCACAGAAAGTTCCGGAGGCCAAGTTGCAAACCCAATAGATCCACCTTTTTTCGTAACTCTTAGAATTTCTTTAGTTGCTAGTTCTGGATGAGGTGCAAACATGTGCCCAAAAGTTGAAAGAACGATATCAAATGACTCATCTTCAAAAGGAAGGTTCTCAACGTCTCCTTGCTTCCACTCTATACCATCTATTTCTGCGATCGTTTCTTCTTCGACAGCCTGATCCAAGAGTTCAGGTGTCAAATCGAGGCCCGTGACTCTTGCACCCATTCTGCGAGCCGTGATGGCAGTATTTCCATTTCCGCAGGCGACATCAAGAACAGATTTATCGGGACTTATATTCACTAATCGTACTAGATGTGCTGATATAGGCGGAATGAATGTTGCTATACTACGGTAATCTCCTGAAGACCACGTTGCAATAGCTTTTTGGTTATACTCATTCATAGACAGGAATTACTTAGTCTCCCTTTTTATTTTATCCGTTGAACGATGGTATATGTTTTAGATTTACGTAATTATATTTGAGCAACTAGTCTTAACCTTTTATTTTATTATCAGTCTTTTTTGGTTCAAAAACTTGGATATTGTCATTCTTTCTATCGGATACGTATACGCGTCCTTCAGAGTCTATTGCCAGGTGTTCTGGATCTACGAATTCGCCATCCCCTTCTCCGTAAGAACCCCATTTTGTAATGAAATTACCTTGGGTATCAAATTTTAGAACTCTGGGTTGTTGACTACAGCCAGGATCAGATTGCGGGTCCGTTACATACACGTTGTCATACTTGTCAACAGCAATATGCTCGATGTGACAAAACTCAGAATTTCCACTACCTTTTGAGCCCCACATCAAAACAGCATTCCAATTGCTATCAAATTTTTGGATACGTTCATTTCCCCTTTCATTTACTATGAAATTGCCCTTTGAATCTATAACGATTGTCGTCGGAAGATTGAATTCACCGCGCTTGTTACCCAATTTACCAATTGTTTCATTAAAGTTTCCGTTTAATTCAAATTTTTGGATACGATTGTTTTTAGAATCTGCAACATATACATGTTTCAAATCTCTATCTACAGCAACATCTCGGGGATTATCAAATTTTCCAGGCTCATTACTCGGTTTAGCGTCTTTGTTACCAAATTTTAGGATAAATTTACCCTTATTGTCGAATTTTTGTACTCTATCGTTTGCTCTGTCAGCAACCCATACGTTACCCTTAATATCAACATCTATTCCGTACGGTACGTGAAATTGACCATTTCCCTTTCCTAATTTACCCCAACCAAAGAGGAATGTGCCGTTCTTGTCGAAAGCCTGGATTCTATTACCATCCCTGTCAACAGCATAGAGAATTTTTTCATCAGGACTAAAATCTAAGTCATGAGGGCGCAAGAACTTGCCATCTCCAGTTCCCTCTCCTCCCCATTTTTTAATGAATGTGTAGGTCTGTTCCATGTCCTCTCCTAGAGTTTTTTGAGTAGAGCCGGAAGCACTAGAGCTAACGACAACTGCAAATGCTAGTAAAGATGTCCCTAATGTTGTTATGACTAGCATGAAAAATCCTTTTACATGCATACTTATATCTCCTAACAGAACACACAAATAGATAAGTAATCTGATACACTCATCTAAGTTTTTTAACAGTGATTAAATGAACATATTTTTGGAAAAATTGATATTTCCTTGTTCCTTTTATGTAGTAGGGTTCTATAACGTGGTATTTAGCTTTTCATTTCTGCGAGCATTGGAGTTATCGGCTAAGAATGATATAATGAATTTTATATCATACGGAAGAATAAGATAGGTAAAATTGAACATCAAAACATGTCGTCATTGGGCATGTAATAAAGCAGATAATACCTGCGTAGGTTGTGGGGCTATAATTTGCCCAATATGTCTAAAAGAACCAGCAAATTGTAAATGTGAAAATAAAGATATTTGTTGCACATCATAATTTAGTGTTGACCACTTCCTCATCCATAGCAACAAGGTAACTTTAGATAGATGCTACTAATTCTTGTCCCTTTGAGGTAGGAATGCATTCTACTCTAGGAGGTATCGCCTTGAATGTTAGTCCCTGTAATATTTTATTCTGTTCAATTAAAAGGAACGAAAAATTACCACATGTATGTCAGTTTTCATTTTTGTTTTCTTACCAAAATGTAATTACCTTCTATTTTCACTTCATACTTTGGAACTGCTCTCGTTGCAGGAGGCTTTGTCGGCTCACCGCTCCTAACATCGAATCTTGAACCATGCCAAGGGCATTCAACTTCATACCCTTCAAGCGTTCCCTCGTCCAAGGGACCTCCAACATGAGTGCAGACATTTCCTATGGCGTAATAATTTCCTTCAGCATTAATTATGCAGACTTTTTCACCATCTACTTCAACTGCTTTCATAGATGAGGGTGCTATTTCTTTTGATTCAGCAACCTTTACAAACTCCTCTGACATTTTCTGCACTTATTATTCCTCAAAATAGTATATAACCAATTATGGTACAAGCGATAAAATTAAATTTGCAGGTCTTTGGACGTCTCAGGATATGTACGAAAATTTAATTGAGGAACTTGTAAAAAATTGATGTATGTTGAATCTTTGGGCTTTAAAAGATGGTTTGAGGTTCCCCGAAATAAGAGGGATATATTTCATCGTAGCTCGTGGAGAATCGTGTTGTTAACAATCTGGATGTTATTTAGAGGAATTTTGGAACGAGGGTGCCGATCCCAAGAGTGAACTTACAGTTGGTGTCTGTTCAAGTTCAAGATTGACAGTAAGTACATTTGATAATGACCTTGTCTTTGACAAATCTGTAAGTGTAACATTTGCCAATACGCTTGTCAGCGACTTATCTCGAAATGCGGTCCTAAGTGTTTGTGTACCGCCATCACTCTGAACAGTAAAACCGCTTGGAAATGATGTAGTTTTTAGTAGTGTACCGTTCGGAGCAAAAACTGCCATCACTGCGTTTATCATCTCATTTTCTAGTGATTCATCTTCAACAGAATACTCTATATTTACTCGAACTTGGTTTGCATCAGTATTTGTTAGAGGCACGAAGCTTGAATTACCTGCTGAAATCGTTAATCCTTGAGTAGCTTGTGCGTATGCGGATGGTGCAGAGCCTATTATAAAATTCAAACCATACATCGACAACACAAGACCTAACATAATCATATATTTAGTCAAATTGCCCATTATTGCTTTTTCAACCATAATGCATTATCCATCCTAAATAAAAAATGTTTCCTATCGTTATTCCAAATGCTGACCTAATTTGCTTAATGATCGGATAATAATTAAATATTCTTTGGAGAAGACCAGTGATTTTGCTCAAAAGTGTTACAGTGTTGCTAAGAGATATGATGTTGAGAGATTATTAGAACTAGGGTGTGGGACAAGGAAGGGATACAATATTTTTTGCATCCAATGATTTAGATGTTCACTCCATAGATTCTTCTAAAGTACCATAGAGAACATACACCAAAAAATCAGAGGAAAGAATATTTCTTTGCATTTAAGCCATTTTGAAGTAAGACAAACCGCACCATTCGATAGTAATTATTTTGAGGCAGTTTATTCACACATGTTTTATGATGTGCGGTTGCTAGACGAAGAACCTAAGTTTCTTTTCATCACCAATTTTTATGCAAGACTAGGTATCGATCTGTCCCAGCGCAGGTTGACTTTACGTAATTTTGCACTTACATCCTTTGTCCTTTAGTATCTCTAGTTGCTCGTCATAAGAATTTAGGAACTTTTTCTGAATTGACAGACCAGTAGCAAATACCCTATTTAAATTGCTTTTATGTTGATAATTTCTTTTCTTCAATTCTATTACAAGCTCTTCATGCCTGAGATATAGAGCTGCCAATTTCCCCTTCCATCTTAGGGTTTCAGGGTGTCTGGAATAACCAGATTTATTTTGTGTCAAAATATTCCACAGTCCATGCAATTCACTATGCTCACCAAGAAGATGTTTCGTGCATAATTTATTTGCAGGAATGTCCCAGATTCTCATATGTTTATTATTTCACCAATTTAGGAAGTTAGGAAGTTAGCAGTTATTATTATTACAATACCTAATACTAATCCATATATCAAATGACCCACAAGACTGGCAATTGAAGGTAAATGGCCTAACTTATGATTCCATAAAGAATGCCCCGTTATTGGCTTGTGGATTGGTACAAGTGTGGCAATCCAAAGAGCAAATCCATATCCCACTGATAACATCAAGGTGTAATCCCGCGTAATAGGAATGTCCAGAATTGATAGTATCAATGGAAACGCGATACCTGCCAATGATCCATTTAGGAAATGCAGAAAGAAAATATATTTGAAATTAATTTTATTCCGAGCAATATGGAAAAATCTAGCAGAAAGTAATTGATTTTCATGCCATTCAAATACCCCCAACAATCCCCATTTTCTCCATGACGGGATTTCGGTCAATGTCATTACCGCTGTAGCTACTATTCCTGAAACAAGGCCAGTTGAGATGGCATCCGCACCTGTGATAGTCATTTTTTAATTATTTCACTAACTTTCGCTCCGTCTTTTGTAACCTCTCTGATACTGGGGATAATACCACTTAACTTTATCCCTTTCAAAAATCTCACTTTGAGTTTATCATATTGGTTTTTTATTGTTATTGATTCAATTCCAATACCACCAATTAGTATAGGAGGAGCGCTTATCCTGGACTCTAATATTTTATTTATCAATTTTTTTGAAGCATCGATATTCTCATCCAAAGTTATTGAGATCATAATCAAATCAGGATTAAATTTACCTGCAAAAGCTATGATTGCGTCAGAAGGAACAGAAGGTGCAATGTTGTATACGCAATATCCTTTGCTTCTTAGAAAAGATTCGATTACCATACATCCTAAACTATGATATTCGCCTTCAGGTGTGCATATCAAGATCTTGAGAGCTTTTCTATTCGTCACCGGATTCCTTGAGACCCTTTCATTTATTATTTTTACAAGTGTATGCGCAGCATTACTACAGACATGCTCTGTGGCGACATCCAGTTTATCCGCCTTCCACAAATCTCCCACCTTGTACATCACAGGGGCCAACAATCTTTCATAGAATTTAAGTAGTCCAAAAAATTGAGAATATCTCTCAAATATATCAACCAGAGAATTGGTATCATTTCTTTTGAGAAGCTCCAACATTTCCTCTTTCATGGTAAATTCCATTTTTTCCACATCCGAAGAATGACAAGCAATAAACGTAACAACGTTTGGGTCCTTTTGAAGCTCTTTTGGTATATCCTCAAGTGCTACTTTCGAAGATCTACCCAGATATTTAACAATCTCTTGTCTTACTCTTCCATTCTTGTTATCCCATACGTTCCTTACAAGATAAGCATATGAATGGCCTTTCACTTTTTTATCTCTGATAAATACCAACTAGAACACTTGATCTCCTAATAAATAACAAAGCAAAATATCGATTCATTTGAAGTTGTTGGCATTCCTAAGCAAATATTCTTTCCATGTTTAGACATATTAAAGACAGTGAATTCGTATTTTGTGAAATAAATTGTGAGAAGACGCAATAACCAGCCCTGCTATTACTGCACCTATGCAATTTCGGATTGTCATGGCATATCCTGGTGGTGACGCAAGAACTGACGTCCCAAATATTAGATAGAAATTATCAAGGAGCCAAAATGTCAATGTAATCCATCCAATTATCCCAGCTATTATCGACCCAAGTCTAGCGCCTTTATGTATAAAGAATATTGAAAAAGCTATACCAAAATACCAGAGGCCTGTCAATACCAGCCATATGGGCTGAAAGATTTCTATTCTTGCATCCAAGAAGTAGTACGTAATTCCTATAATTGCTAGCGCGATAGTAGAGGCTAATAATATTCGTTTATTCAAACATGAAGACGTTCGCTCTTTTTTGATTATTCTCTCATTTTCAGTTTGCTCATTCCTTGCTATTTCAATTGACTTTTCAAAGTTCTTTAAATGAAGTGGAATGATGTCTGCAATAGAATTGTCTTTTACTGTTGCCTCATGTCTGAGACTGTCGATTAGGGGCCGTGCAAGGGATGCTTTCACAGGTGTTATGAGATCAATCCAATAAGAAGAAAGTCTTGGTGTTAAGAATGGAATGATAACAATTTTAATCGATTTTTTGAGAATATTACTATATCGTCTCATCATATCCAAGTAAGTGAGTATCTCCGGACCACCGATATCGAATGTTTTGGACTTTGTTTCATTCGTTTCTACAGATCTTACCAGATATTCTACTACATCATCAACCGCAATGGGTTGACATTTGGTCAATACCCATTTTGGACATACCATCAAAGGTAACCTTTCTACAAGATATTGCAACATTTGAAAAGATCCGCCCCCTTGTCCCAAAATGACAGCAGCTCTGAATATCGTAACAGCAGCATTAGATTCTTTTAGAATTTCCCCTACCTCTGTTCTACTTCGCATATGTTTGGATAATTCTTGTTCGGGTCCATTTGTTAAGCCGCCAAGATAAATAACTCTAGATACTCCGGCTTCATTCACTGCCCGAGCAAAATTTTGTGCAGCAACTCTATCACGCTCTGCAAATTTTTTCCATTGCTTTGATGAACCTTCCATAGAATGTATGAGATAGAATGCAACATTCATGCCATTCAATGCTTTTACCAATTCCGGATAATTCTGGACATCAGCACGAACGAATTCCACATGGTCCTCTTGGTTAAAATATCTTGAAATTGAATTCGGGTCCCTTGTCATGCATCTTATGTTCCAGTTGGTAGTACCGCAGATGGAAAGTAATCTCTTTACTAGTCTACTGCCGATAAATCCACTAGCCCCTGTTACTAAAATATTGGCACCTCGATTTTCTTTATCTGAAGATTTAGTAACGTATCGAGGAACTATTTTTAACCCCTTTTTGTCTTGCGTATTATTTAACTGCAGTTTCAATATATAATGCCTCGTTGTTCTATATCGGTCTGCTAGTCTGCAAGATATCCAAGTTGCTCCCTCTTATTCAACCATTCTTGTATTAATGACATTTCGAGAATTGAGTCTAAGTATTGACATTCTTCCTGTCACAAATCCGAAGATTGCTCCATATAGTAGATGGAATAGTAACGATGCTCCGATTACTAAGTAATAC
The DNA here is from genome assembly GCA_036280615.1 of Nitrososphaeraceae archaeon. Taxonomy (GTDB): domain Archaea; phylum Thermoproteota; class Nitrososphaeria; order Nitrososphaerales; family Nitrososphaeraceae; genus TA-21. Next base: position 11,642 of record DASUQJ010000049.1, on the reverse strand, counting down.
AATCCAGCAAAATGGTTCGCTATATTGCTTGCATAGGTATTAGACTCCGATATCATGAGTGTATCTAGTTTTGGTTGGATTCCATATGTTGCTAGCGGTACGAATAATACTGCCCACAATGCGATCCCGAGTATCAAACCAAAGCTAACTCCCCTTTTCACGTTGAATGGAATAAGTTTTCGCCAGAATAACGCTAATTGTCCAAATATGTTACCTGCTACAGTACCAGTCAATAAATGTAAGCCAAACCCGACGTATTGAGCGTCATTAGGATCGTTAATTCCAAGTGATAATCCTATTACGGCAAAAAAAGTGCCATTTGGAGTACCTGATACAAGATCTATTAGTTCCAGAAGACTCGATATTGCCATTGCTGATATCAATCCTGCAAGAGTGCAGTAAACTATCAACATTTTTGGTGTATTTTCTACTTTTTGTAGTTCCATAACCGTATAGAGTTCAACTTATATTTAAATTGATGCTAACTTTTTGTTCTAGTGCTAACTAATTGATTAGCGAATATTATCATGATGAAAGTCATATCATCCGACTATAATTGTTAGACTACGGAAACATTTATTAGCATCTCTAACTAACTTAAATATAGTTAATAAACTTGATGAGTTACCCACGAATAGCGGTACTGTTTGGTATTATTATTTCCGTTATTATTTTCGCTGTTTCTACAGCTTTATACAGTAGAGGGTCGCTTAGCGATCAAAATTCGTCCAAGCTAGACAGTTTTGGCGGTCATACACCGGGCTATCCTACACTTCAGACAACTGGTGATGTTTTAGATCCAACATCATTCGTCATAAACCCGAAGACTGCAGTTGTAGAACCAATGAAATACTTGAGGGAATTTAATTACGGAAAACAGTCAGCGTCTTCTAATGGAACAGTGATAAGAGATTTTACAATTATTGCATCAGATCAACAGACTAAAGAAGTTTCTCCAGGCGTCTTCTACAATATATGGACGTTTAACGGTACAATACCCGGGCCAACTTTACGAGCTACAGAAGGGGATACAATCAGAATCACTTTAATGAATAACGGTTCTAAATTCCACTCAATACACTTTCATGGCATACACCCTTCCGAAATGGATGGAGTCTTTGAAGGAATTGCACCTGGGGGCAAATTCACTTATGAATTTACCGCAGAACCGTTTGGAGTATTCCCATACCATTGTCATATGCAGCCACTCGAGGAACACATAACCCATGGTCTTTATGGTGCATTGATTATAGATCCGAAGAAACCTAGAGCGAGTGCTGATGAGATGGTAATGTTAATGAACGGTTACGATACTGATTTTGACACTGAAAATAACTTCTATACGGTTAATGGTATCCCATACTATTACATGCACCATCCAATTCAAATTGACAAAAATAGATTAATTAGAATATATCTACTAAATATGCTCGAATTTGATCCTTTAAACAACTTCCACCTACACGCTAATATGTTTGATTTCTATAAAACTGGGACGAAATTGATACCAGATGAATATACTGATATCGTTACTATGAACCAGGCTGAACGGGGAATATTGGAATTCAGCTATAAATATCCGGGTAAGTACATGTTCCATGCTCACAAGACTGAGTTTGCAGAGAAAGGGTGGACAGGTTTATTTCTCGTAAAAGATGGGACAAACCAGTCGATTAATGAGAATTTAAACGTTACATTAATAAGGAACAGTACTAATTACTCTACTAATTACTCTACCTCTGGTTTTAATAACACAACTGACCTGGTGCCTACAGGGGGCGTAAATTAATGGAAATAGAGGAAGGCAATACTAATAATACTCACAGAGTATCAATGCGGACTATACTATTTGGAGTTGTTCCCTTTATCGTTATTGGGACAATGATAGTATTGCTATTGAATTCTCCGGGAATCTTATTCCAAAGCTCTATCCAGCCGCTACCTGAGATTTCTATTGAGAAGGTCGAGTTTCTAGATGACAGTACGATAGTAGCATTTGTAAGAAACACAGGACCTTCAGAGATCGCCATTGCACAGGCTGATGTGAATGACAGGATATATCCTGCTGCAGTTGAGCCTGGACAAACATTAACTCGATTCGCTGATGCTAAGGTAATAATCCCGTTTGTATGGAACACTGGAGAGCCATATGAGATAGGAATTACTACAGACGATGGAACCCGATTTAGTGAAATGGTCAATTCTGCAGCTCAGGCGCCGAGGCCTACAGTAGGACAGGCTTCAACATTTGCTCTCATTGGTACATACGTAGGCATTATTCCCGTGATGATAGGTCTTGCATGGTACCCATTCATTAGGAGGTTAAGTCCCAATAAGTATAACTTTTTCCTTAGCCTTACTGCAGGATTGTTAGTTTTTCTTGGTATAGATGCTCTACTCGAGAGTAACGAGATAGCAGTGGATACTCTTGCACCTGCCTTCAATGCACAGATACTAATTATTATGGTTGCAATTGTTACTTTTGTAACCCTACTATATGTTTCACAGAGACTCATTCAGCGTGCCTCAAAGCGTTCCAAACCTGAAATCGAATATAAGCCAGGATACTCAAGCCACTCAGAAGCTGATTTGGGAACTAGGGATACGAAATCCTCTTCTAGGTCATTACAACAACAACTGTTGATAAGGCCTATTGCTATATCCATGATGATCTCGATTGGTATCGGATTGCATAATTTTGGAGAAGGCCTGGCTATCGGAGCAGCAGTCTTGTTAGGAGAAGTAGCTCTAAGCTCATTTTTGATTTTAGGATTCACCTTGCACAACACCACAGAGGGACTGGCCATTGTAGCACCGATGGCTAAGAGTCGAAGAATTCCTTTAGCAAAATTAATGATTATGGGTTTGATAGCAGGAGGTCCTACAATTTTGGGCGCATGGCTAGGCGGATTTTTGTACTCTCCTATCGCAACTGTAATTTTTCTCTCAATTGGTGCAGGCGCAATATTTCAAGTAGTTTACTCGATTGGCTCGTGGATGTATCACACTAATGGGAGTAGAGGATTGCTGAGCAATCATTGGATTATCATGGGCTTTGCATTAGGGATGTTAATAATGTATCTTACAGGGCTGATGGTTTAACGATGATTATTAAATATTTAGCACTAGGAAGGAAAATAGGGGATCATTCTGATGAATAAGCTCAGTGAAATAGCAGGGCTAGACAAGGATAATAGACTGTTGGCTATTCGCGATGCAAATAGTGTAAAGAAACAGGATCGGACAGATAGAATGGAGGATTATCTAGAAGTAATTTATGAACTGGTACAACAAAAGGGATATGCTACAACGGTAGACATTTCAAGTTACCTTAATGTAAGTTCTCCCAGCGTAACCAAAATGATGCAGAAACTCGATGAAACGGGTTATCTAAACTACGAAAAATATAGAGGGATCAAGTTAACCAATGAAGGAATCCGTATTGCTCGAAATATTCGAAACAGACATGGTCTTTTAGCCGAGTTCTTCATGATAATTGGAGTCGACGAGGAAACCGCTAATAATGATGCAGAAGGTATAGAGCATCACTTGCATCCTGAAACTATGAAAAAGCTCGAAGAATTCATAAATGAACTAAAAAAGCACAATTAAAAAGAATATAAACATTGAATGCCAGCTTCATAGAAATGGCTGAAAATGAAGAAGAGTCAATTAAGATCATTAATGAAAATATTGACAAGGCAATTGAAATGACACCTGTTATTTTTTCACTGTTTGGTAACGAAAATATAGATACAACTCAATTTGGTTTAACAACTAAATCAGATTTCTATCTCGGTGCGGTAATGGTGAGTGCTTTGGATTTGATAGCAGACAAGTATAGGCAAAGATATGCAAAACCCATACCTGATACCGAGAAGATAACTGCATTATCAATAATTTTAAGTCGTCTTCCAGATTTCAAAAAGGCAGTCACAGACTTGGGAATATAAACAATCTCGTAAATCTAATATTATGAAATTCTCTATTGAAAACTTTGTTTATGGTGCTATTGATGGCGCCGTGACAACTTTTGCTGTTGTGGCAGCAGTTGTAGGTGCAGTACTATCGCCATCCATTATCTTGATATTGGGATTTGCGAATCTATTCGCGGATGGCTTTTCTATGGCTATTGGAAACTACTTAGCCGTAAAAACACACAATGAATACGTTGCAAGAGAAAGAAAAAAAGAAGAATGGGAAATTGACAATCTGATTGAAGAGGAGAAACAAGAAATACGGGACATTTACATCAAAAAAGGTTTCAAAGAGGAACTGCTAGAGGAGATTGTACGAATAATTACTGGAAAACGGAAAGTCTGGGTAGATACAATGATGAGAGAAGAGCTTGGGTTGATTGAAGACAAGAACAGTCCTATGGTCAACGCTGTAAACACTTTCGTAGGTTTTAATGCCATAGGTATAATTCCACTAATCCCTTTCATTTTCCTTTATCTTTCAGGATTCAACATATCTATTGATAACGCTTTTTTTTATTCAATTATGGCCACCGCAAGTTCTTTCTTCTTGATCGGAAGCATAAGGGGAAAAGTGGTGCATAAACCTATGGTCAGCTCAGGATTCAATACGTTATTGATAGGAGGAACTGCGGCTGTAGTTTCCTATGTAGTTGGGTACCTCTTAAGTACTGTTGTATAATAAGGATTCCTCCCGTGTATAGTTAACCGACAAACCGACAAATTAATTTTAAAAATAGCCCACATCGGCCCAGCTATTCGTAGAATAGTATAGTGGTCTTGATAAACAGAACTATACACTCGCAAGTGAACAGATAGATAATATACAATCAGCAGGCAATTGGTTGAATGCAAGAAAAGAACTATTATAAAGGAATCAAGGAGGTTTCATTTCAAGTTTTAAGAATTCGGTTTCCACGTTGGATGAGTTAGCTACAACCGAAAATCTTGGTACCGTAAACAATACTCAAAATAATTATCGAAGAATTTAATAAATAGAATAGGCAATAGGACAACCAGTGATTGATTTTCAAAGATAGTTTTGGTAATCCTCCTAATAGGATCGCTGATTGCTATTGGACTACATGTATCCTAATGTTCCGAAGTAGATTTAATATCATTTTAGCATAACAATAACTTAGTGATGGTTATTGATGCATTATAAAGTCAGTTTTTAATTAATTCCCCTTGCTAGACAATTGTCACAATACTTTTCCACCAGCGTAGCATCAATCAAATCATAACTTGCTATTTGAGTTGCTATAGCACCACACATAGAACAATAACCGCCTGCTTTTTCAACCATAAACCTTTTTTTTGCATCTTGAGATGTTCTAGGGTTTGAAATAATATCTCGCAAATCTTTGAGTTGCTGCTTGGATCTATTCACTGGTCGCACTATTGGAGTTGGTTTATGTTTATTACTACGAGGATAATTTCCATACAAAGTATTATGCATGTTCATAGTATACACTAATAGTATATCTATCTATGTGTTTACTGTCACAGACATTTATTTGGCCCTAATGCGGTTTTCTAATATTTGAATACAAAAAATTAATCTGTATGTATCAATATAACGAGTATTTTGCGTAGGAAGTATACATAACTAATAGCTAATCCATTTTGCATAATAGCTGGCCTAATGACGGTAATTTTTCTCTATTATTCTTGTTAATAAGGTTAAGTTTTCTAGTAAAGAGCAACATGGCCCCTTTTACTATGTGTTGGAAAATGATATTGATTCAAATAATCTTGTTGATTAGAGACATGTTTATATGTTACGAAATCATAGTAATTATATGTCAAATGATCTAAATGAGTTAATTGCAAGGAAAGATAAGCTAGAGGGAGAACTCAATCATGAATTATCAGCTGATTATAATGAGTTGATGAAAAAGTTGAGTGAAAGTTTTGCCGATATGCATGAGAATTCAGTGCAATATTATAAGCAAAAGGCAAATGAAGAGCTGGATAAAATGGAAAAAAACATACAATCAGGTAACAAATTGAGTGCTATTAATGAAAAGCTATTGGCAGACACATACTTATCCTTCGCTACCACCATTTAATTTTTTTATCGACCATACAATTATTTCCTTTAAGACTAAATTATTATCAAAATTCTTATTATCAAATGTTTGTTAAATTTGATTTACATCGAACCGTAGGTACCCACGACGCTATCGGTTCTAAAAAGAGGTTCTAATAGGGGATTTTCTTACTATCTGAATCAACCGGTTTATGGACAGATTTAATATGAAAAATGAGTTAGCGCTCACTTGTCATGACTCCTCTTGTTCTTCCTCCTCCTTTTCCTTTTCTTCTTCCTCGTCTTGTTCAACGTCTTCTAGCTCATGGGTTTCATCCTTGATTTCCTCTCTTTCTTCCTCTTTCACTTTTCTTTCAGATATGTCGCTCATGGTCTAAGGAATAAGAATACAAACTATAATAAAAATAATTACAAATTCTAGTATCTTTTTTTATAATGCCTTTACCTACTAATTAGGTTAAAGTTACTAAATTTGGTAGCCTTTAATATTGCTATTTTTTCTTAACTATGCTTATGTTTGTCTTAGTGTGGCACGATTTTACATTCGCAGGTTTCCTGTGGTCCGTTACAACTTTTACAATTTTTTGTTTCTGAATCTACAGCACCCCAACAGCGGGAACACCCCGTATTTATGACATCATCGTCTGCCATTAACTGCTTAAATCCAGTGATACTATATAACATTTTACTCAATCGATATTAGTAACAATCAGGACAATTCAACAGTTCACTCTGTCATGTAGGGACAAATCAAATAATGACGAATAAATTATTGATACTTATAACGCTAACATACCCATTAGACTCGCCAAGAAAAGTATCTTTTAAATATTAACATACCTCATGGTCAATTTAATGATCAATCATGAAGGCAAAAAATGCGATAACTGTGGAGATTCGGTCGATCGGTTGGTTCCTCTAAATGACCCAACTAGAATTGGCAGGTGGTGGTGTTTGAAATGCATATACAAAGAGGGTAAGGCTAAATTTGATGCTGACGCCCAGAATGGTTAGCCACGCAGAGAGCGAATCCGGGAGATTTAGGAATAATTTTAATTCACAGCGTCGGGATTCATATCGTTAACAATTGGCATGCAGACAGGAGGAATATGACTGAATAATTTCATTGAAACCCTATGTGCCTATAATAAATTTATGCTTAATCTATCTCCAATCATCGATTGCATAGACTTGCTCAATATGGTACCCTGGATCATTATTTTTAGTCATCATAACGCCCTGGAATTCAGTCCTGAAACCCATGGAAATCATTTTCCTGTAGGCAGCCAAGTTACCTAGATTAACTCCAGCAGCAAGTTTAGATAGTCCCTGGGAGGCCGCAAAATGTTCACAGTACTCGATAAGGTCATCGAAATTAGCAGATTCGGATCGGTCCCCACTTGCTGTCACCGAACCAAACTTGACATAGCATGAATCGCTTCCAGCCTCAGTTTTTGGTCCACAGTGACAGACGGCTAGCCCTACCAACTTGTTACTTTTGTTATCAGTCAAGAGAATTGTATCTCCGAGTTTCTGATTTGCCACAGACAGTATTTCAATCTTGAGATCTAGCCCATCATATATCGAATCTGTTAGAGAAGAACAGTTATCAAGAACCTCTGATGTTTGCTCTTTTTGGATGTCAGAATATTTGGTCCAACTTATCTCCTCTTGGGTCTGTTTCTCTGTATATTCTAACTTGACAGGTTTTGACATTACTGCGGTAAGAAACCTAGGCCAAAAGTCGTACTTTTGGTAAAGGTGGATATGTTTAGGACTGTGGGAGAAGGTGAAGAGCCCAATGTGTTTAGTTTTTAGTTTTTTAAAGATCTCCATTGTCTTATCTAACAAACATTTTGCAATGCCTTTGTCCCACAGATCGGGATGGATTGTGAGTGGCCCAAATATTCCTACACTGCCCCAATTTGCGATAAAGTTTGATCCTACGAAATTCCCATCCACCTCTGCAGCCAGTGACAATGAAGGATCCGCCTTAAATCGTGTACGGATATAGTCTGTATCGCCGAAGAAACTCATAGGGTCAGGCAATCCAAGAAATGTACCAAACGATAGTCTAAAGATGGTATCTGCTTCTTTTAGATCAGTTTCTCTTAAGGAACGAATAACAGGTTCCATTATTAAACTGTGCAAAGTCGTCTACTAAAATCTTGAAGAACTTGATCTAATGAGAAGTAATAGGGTAAAAGAATCTGATTGAAGACTGAAATCGCTGGGAATTGTATTGTTAACAATTCAGATCAACCAGCAGGGATTTGATTGAAAATTCATTCAGAGCTTGCACACGTACTGACTTTTTCTTGTCCAAGTCGTATGTCCTTGCAGTTTCAATCTATATATATTATATAAATACAAGAACATCAACTTTATGTGTTTCTTTAACCTATACTTTGTGTGGGAACTAACAGTGGCCGGAAAGTAGCTGTGGTAACAGGTAGCTCCAGTGGCATAGGTTTCGAAACATCCCTAGTCCTAGCTAGGAATAACTTTCATACGTACGCAACAATGCGTAATCTAGAGAAGGGAACAAAAATCAGAGCCGTTAAGATTGAAGAAAACTTGCCAATTAAAATTATTCAGCTTGACGTTACTAGTGACAAATCAATAAACCGTGCGATCGAATCAATTCTATCAGAATCAGGAACGATAAATGTATTAGTTAATAATGCTGGCTATGGATTGGTAGGAGCATTTGAAGAGCTTGGGATCGATGAGATAAAACAACAATATGAAACCAACTTCTTTGGAGTAATAAGAGTAACCCAAGCTGTCATTCCCGTAATGAAGGAACAAAAGTCTGGAATAATAGTAAATATAAGTTCTGGTGCTGGTAGATTTGGCTACCCCGGTGGCTCTGCGTATGTTAGTACCAAATTTGCGTTAGAAGGCCTTAGTGAGTCAATGGCGTACGAACTTGATCGTTTTGGTATAAAAGTTGCCTTGGTGGAACCGGGATTCGTTAGAACTAACTTTTCCAATGTAATAGCAAAGAGATCACAAGAGCCAAATTCGGAATACTCAAAAATGATGGAAACAATGGCTAGAAGAATAGAGGATATGAGGCAAAATAGCTGTTCACCAGAACTCGTAGCAAAGACAATATTAGAAGCAGTAACATCTAAAAATCCTAATCTGAGATATCTGGCTGGAAAAGATGTTGAGCAATGGATAGGACAGAAGAAGAAATTATCGGATAAGGAATTTTTTAATATGATTAAAGAATCCATGTTATGAAGAACAGAAATTTTCTGTCATAGACCATTTCAAAAAGACATGTGAACATTAATTGTCCAAACTAAAACCACCCATTATGGATTTTCTGTAAGCATTATTTTATTTAGTTAATTGTTCAAGTCTTCGGCTGTCGGGATTTGATTGAATATTGTAGCGGAACATAGTTACATTGTATAATCTTTAGATTCTTTTTAGGGGGTCACCTGGTCTCACCAAGCTAATATCTGACGGGAACAAGGGGATTTGAATCCTGCATGTAGTAGGGTTCTAATAGCTTGGTATTTAGCTTTTGCTCTTGCGGTGAAGGGATGGACAATTATTTATTTTAATATATATAGGAAAATTGAATCTTAACAACTAATAAGTCATTTACTTGGTGGCAATATTTTCTGAGGTCGCTAAGACTAGGTAGTATTTCCAGACGGAGGTTCCCCAGAAGTTAATTACAGCGAAAGTGATTTGTTGTAATTCATAATTACAAAGAGAAACTCCGAGAATAATGCAAAGAAATAGTTATCGGGTTTATTTGTTAGTTATCATGGTTGAAATACTTCTTGCGTACGCGCCTTTAGTTTCTGGAACAATAGTTTCTGGCGTTCTTATTCTAGGCTTCTTCAATTTTTCAATAGCTAGAAAGAATTTGCAACGTCAAAGTGAGCAACAGATATCTAATTTAAAAATGCAGAATGAGCAGCAAATGTAAATGCTATAAGAACAATAATTATATGAAATCAAATCAAACTATTTAATGGGTATTATCCTTCGAAAAAATAAATCACTCAACGAACTTAGATCCTAGTCTGGACAAAGTGCAGAACCTAAGCATTTGTTCGGCAGACTAACAATTCTACCAATGTTCTCGTTCTCTTCTAGCACTGGGGGTGACGGTGTATATTGTGCAATGGGATTTGAGGCATTCGCCTTTTGATCGTTTGTTGTATTGATTATGTTCAGTCCCTTAATATCAGTATCCGTCATATTTTGTGAAATTACGTTCGTAAGCATCAGACCAGCAAGGATTGAGAGTACCGCTGCTACTACGATAAAAATCGTTAGGATACCTCTAACCATTTATTTCAACTCTGAGGTGTTTGGTACTCCATTTTTTGATTTGTAATTTGATACTGTCTTAAGAACGAAATATCTAGTAAAATATTCATTTTAATAGCTCCATTATAATTATTTTTAAATTCACAAATTATAGATGGTGAAACGAACACTTTAAGGCTAGTAAGAGGTCTTGTTTACTAATATCAAACGATTGGTATATTTGACCATTGCTATATTTGATATTTGAATTTTATTTCGCCTTTTACCGTCGGGATTCGAACCGTGAGTGCATGTATTAGGGTTCTATCGCATGACATTTAGATTTTTATTAATAATAAAGGACTTATCTAGCGAATAAAAACCACGAATACTATAGTTAATCCATGAAAGACTTTTGTATTTTTGAGTGATATGTTGTTTATGAGTGTTGAAGAAAATATGAAATTGATGAAGACTTTAGATGATGCATGGAATTCACAGGACTGGAAAACTTTTGGTGAACGACATGCTGATGACGTGATAGTGAGATGGCCGGGTCAGCCACCTACTATAGGAATAGAAGAGCATAAAATTGAGGGAGAGTATTTTTTCAGGGCATTTCCTGATAATCATGTAGAGAACAATCCGTATAAGGTCTTTTTCGGTCAGGGCGATTGGACTTGTTCGATAGCCGATTTTACAGGTACTCATAAGGGTCTTATGAAGGGTCTTGATGATGAGATGATTCCAGCTACAAATAAGAAATTCAAGATAGATTTCTGCACGGTCGCTCGTTGGAAGGACGGTAGAATTGTTGAGGAAAATCTATACTACGATACGGTCGGAATGATGAGACAACTCGGCTTGACGTAAATAATAACAAAGAAAATCTGAAGCCTAGTATCAGAATTGGAATTCACAAAATCATTTGAGATTAAATTAATTTTTGCTGTCTGAGCTCTACCAAAATAAAACGCTGTGATAGAAACATAAAATAAAATATAATAATAATAAAACTAAGTATCTGCAGTAAAAAGTAAAAGAATTACTTCTTTTTTGTTTCGATGCTGGCTTTGAGGGCCTCAAGAAGATCCTTGGTAGGCTTTGTTTCCTTAGGAGCAGTTGAAACAAATTTTTTCCCTTTACTCTTTGCTTCTATAAGCTTTCTAAGTTCCTGAACATAGGTGTCAGAATAATCACCAATATCAAATTCCTTGCTGCGATATTTTTGTACCAGTATTTTGCCAAGCGAAATTTCTTGCGGGTCTAGTTTTGACTTTGTGTTCCCCATCTCTGGTATTTCATCTACGGGTTTCATGTCATCCAGGTAA
>DASUQJ010000048.1:0-2955 GCA_036280615.1 Nitrososphaeraceae archaeon | reverse complement strand
CAAGGAAGCATCATCTAAACATATTGATAGACTTCATGAAGAAACAGGGATATTTGAAGGAGACCATCGAAAGATGGTACATTGACGATCCATGAATCAAATGCTCGTTGAAAATCAATAGAGGAGTCTTCTTATTTGGATTGTTAACTGCATTGGGTCCATTTTTTGAACATTTTTTTATTTTTAGCGGGCCCAGAGAGACTCGGCAGAAAAAACTTCAAAATTGAGACTCAATGAGTCGCAGTGGCCTAAAATAAAAAAATGACTTTCCGTTAATCATATGTTGTCCTATTGGATGTAGACTGCTATTAGTAGGATATGCGTTGCGCTTGCATTGAAGTGCAACTGATGCCCTCGCAACGCTTTTGCCAATTTAACTGACAGAACTTTTTGATGATGGGAAACCAATGACATATCCCATTCCATTTACAATACTGATTCCTCTTGTTCTAATTGATCTGATATTTGAAATGTATTGCTTGGAATATTTTGATTAACGGAATATGAAACTTCAGCTCGAAATTAAGACACTTCAGAATGGGCCGTAAGATGCAGATGTAATTCATAGTTAATCATCTCTATGAGTGTACTCCTATTGGCTTCCAATAGAACTATCAAAGTTCAGATTATTACCAATAACTTTTTCAACATATGGGAAGGAGATCATACGGAGGAATTGGTTTGCAGGGAAGGAGTGGTATTTATAATTCAAGAGAACACAGTAGACAAGTAACTCATAAAGGTAAGTTTACAAAACAAGAATTGTTCTCATTAGGGAAGATCATATCAGTAGCAATTCTTGTTATAGGCAATGCTATGCTATTGCCAACCTTATTTGTAGAAACTTCCGCTCAGCAAATCAACACTACTAATTTTGGAATTACTCACGGGATTGCAAGCGGAGATGTTACAGACCATAGTGCAATAATATGGTCACGTGTGAACGATCAACCTGCCCAAATGAATGTCGAATACGATACTGATACAAATTTTACTAATCATCTTAGAAAGACCGCTCAAGCTGACTCTACTACAGACTTTACGGCTCATGCAAAACTTGAAGGGCTGAGACCAGATACCCAATATTACTATAGAGTATGGTTTACAGGCTCGGATATTGAAAACAACAATAACACTATTAGTAATAACAATATATCAACGACCTCTGATATTGCGGAAATGGTTGAAATTGGAACATTCAGAACTGCTCCAAGTCACAATATGACTAGTAATAGTAGCGATATTAGTTTTGTTTGGAGTGCAGATATAGGTGGACAAAATTACTGTAGAAATGCCAACGAGGGGGGCTATTCTATTTTCAAATCTATGCAATCGCTAGACCCTGATTTCTTCATAGCCAATGGCGATATGATATATGCGGATGGAGCATGTCTTGCAGAAGGGCCTACCTTTTTGAATAATACCAATAATCAGACGATAACTTGGACAAACATTCCAGGTGATTTTAAATCAATAGCTGATCCTTCAGTAAGTTGGAATAACATCACTGAGGTCAGATCTATATTTTTAGACCATTGGAAATATAACAGAAACGACACTTATTTCAAAGAATTTCTCAGTAATGTTTCAATGTATTCCCAATGGGATGATCACGAAATAATAAATGATTTTGGATCTAAATGGCCTTATTGGAATTTGTTTAGTATTGATAGTGAAGGATACCCAAATATAGTTAACGAAGGAAGAAACGCATTTTTGTATTACTCGCCACTGGACAGCAGCGATAATAATAATTATACTCAAAATGATCGTGAAAAGCATATCTATAGATCCTTTAATTGGGGCAAGGATTTAGATTTGTTCATAATCGATGCACGTTCTTATAGAAGCCAAAACCACATAGCAGATACACCAGATAGCAATAAGACGATGTTAGGCGAGGTGCAGCTTCAATGGCTAAAACAAGAACTATCTAATTCAAATGCAACATGGAAAGTGATTAGTAGCGACGTACCTATTTCTATACCAACTGGAAGCAATACTTCAATACTAGGTAGAGATGGATGGGCAAATGGTAATGAAACTAACAATTATTCATATTATACAGGATTTGAAAGCGAATTAACAGATTTACTTGAGTTCATAGACAACCAACAAATAAAGAATGTTGTCTTTATAACTACAGATGTACATTTTCCTGCCTTCATAAAATATGATTTTGATTTGAATAATGATGGCACCATCACTGAAATACACGAGTTTGTAAGCGGACCTTTAAGTGCGTTCAGATTAGGAGTTCCATTTCCAGAATTAGATGAAACTTTTAATCCTTCTCTCCTTTATGGAGAAGGAAACATATTCAATTTTGGATATATTAGAATTGAAGATACAGGAGAAGAGGATAGTAATATCGGTAAGCCGCACTTGATAGCAGATATACGAGATGCAAATGGTGTTGTCCGTCCAGGCTCGACTTTGGACTTGATACCGCAGTAGTGCTCAACTGGAAACATCTACCCTTCTCAAGGGTTAATTTTTTTATGATAATTCGTAAGAGCCAATTACTTATACGCACTATTATTGTTAGAAAACAAGGGCCCAGAGGGACCTGGCAGAAAAAACTTCAAAATTTGGACCCAGTGAGGATAGAAAGCAGGCCTATTACATTATGACTCTCCCATAATCGGACTATTGGAGACAATATGATCAAGTCGTATCAAATAATAGCAATCAAAACAAAGCGAATGTTGTTAATGACTGATGATTTTTCAACTAGTTGTCGCTTAGCTGTCGGCAAGAAACACGATGTGTTTACAATTTTATCATATATATCATTGTAATACTAGATTTTCTTACTTTAGTTATAAGAAATTCAGACTACGCAGTGTGGTAGAGTGTTTCTGTTTTTGGCAATCTATTTTTTAAATCTAAGCTTTGAAGCGTTTATGTTGATTGCAATACTATCCCTTATCCTTGTTTTCTGGGCTTATCTTT
>DASUQJ010000047.1:0-6783 GCA_036280615.1 Nitrososphaeraceae archaeon | reverse complement strand
TCAGATGCAAGCCTGGATAATTTTGATTTGACAAAGGGTACCGTAACATATATCCCACAAATGGACTACGTTGGTAATGACACTTTTGGGTTTAAGGTAATTGATGATAAAGGAGCTGAGAGTAACACCGCAACTGTGAGTGTAAATGTGACAGAAAATAATCAGACAAATCAGCCACCTCAGGTTTTCGACCAAACTACAGATGAATCTAACTCAACTGACTATAGATACGCTGTATGGAGTGCCGGCGAAGAGGAAGACAGATATATACTCTTTTCTCGCAGCAATGATGGAGGAAACAGTTTTTCGTCTCCCCTTAGTTTGAGTGGCAAAAGTCGTTCGGCCGTATTCAATCCAGAAGTTTCATCATCGGGTAACAACGTATATGTGGTGTGGCAGGGTCAATCTAAAAACGGAAACCAAGACATATTTCTAAGAAAAAGCTCAGATTATGGATCAACTTTCTCTGGGACCGAAAACTTAAGCAATGACCCAGGTGGATCAGGAAACCCAGATGTAACAATAGATGGTAACAGTACACATATTGCCTGGGAGGGTACGACTCCAGGTAATAACTTTATATTCTATACTAAAAGCGACGAAGGTTCTGATTTCGGTTCTCCTCAAAAACTAAGTAGTAAGACAGGAATATCATACAAGCCAGAAATCGTAGTAAATGATGAGTCAGTAACGGATAGTTTTACCTACAAGGCAAAAGATGCCAAGGGAGCTGAAAGTAATGTAGCTACTGTGGATGTGAATATGGATCCAATCGATGAATCTACTTTGGAAGATGATACTAAAATTGTATCAGAAGACACAAGTCATGAATTTGATATTACTTTACAGGCCAACGATCCAGATAAAGATCCTGTAGAATTTGAGATAGTAACGCCTCCATCAGAAGGGCGTTTAGAAAACTTTGATCCCCATTCCGGTACTGTAACCTACGTTCCAAATGAAAATGGTGAAATAGACATACATTGGCACAATTACATAAATGGAAATGACAGAGTTATGACTAAAATTATAGATACTGGTGAAGGTGATAATACGGCGGCAGTACAGAATAGTGATCCTTTTAAAACCCGGCAATAATTATGAATTATTTCGGAAATGAATTTTGTATCATTAATCACTAAATAAATAAGAGAACACATTTCACACATTAATTACTGTTTTCGAATCTAAATAATTATTATAAAGTATAATTTCTAATGCATAATGAATTTATTTGTTGCAAATTAGATTCGGAATTGCCATTCCACAAGGTTGGAGGAATGATTTACCGCAAACTTCAGCTAGGTATCAATTCAAATATTCTAAAGATATCGTCGTTGCCGCAGAAAGAAATGGTTTTGATTCAGTCTATGCCTACGATCATTTTATACCTCATTATAGATATCCCCGTGCAGGAAGCTTTTTTGAATGCTTCACTCTGTTATCCGCTATTTCTTTGTATACAAAGAAGTTAAAAATAGGTCAGATAGTGACTTGTAATTCTTACAGAAATCCAGCACTCCTTGCAAAGATGGTAGCCACATTAGATATCATTACCAATGGACGCACAGAATTGGGGATTGGAGCCGGTTGGTATCAAGAAGAATATAAGGCCTACGGTTACACCTACTTCTCAGACATAATTCGCATTTTACAACTGGAAGAATCGATTCAAATCATAAAAAAATTGTGGACACAAGAAATTGCAAATTTCCGAGGAAAATATTATTCTGTTAACAGGGCTATTTGCTTTCCGAAACCCGTTCAGAAACCTCATCCCACAATTATGGTGGGGGGTGCTGGTGAAAAGTATTTACTAAAAGTTGTTGCCAAATATGCCGATAGATATAATCTTTATTTTGGAACACCTCAAGAGATGGGAAGAAAAATAAATATTCTAAAAGACTACAATAGCCAAAATAGGGAAATAGAATATTCAATTGTACTTCCCTGTTTAATTGTTGATAATGACGAGGAAATAGAAAAGATCGTAAAGAAAATGAAGAAAGGAAATATGACTATAGACCAGTTTAAGAAATCAGTGGCTGGGGGATTGACTGTGGGAACCATTGATGATATCATAAATGGAATAACGCAGTATGTGAACATAGGAGTTAGCCATTTCATATTTCATTTTTTGACTCTTGATCAAAGTGTCCTCAAGAAATTTTCGCGGATAGTCAAAGTAGCAAAAACAATATGATAGCATGTATTTGATGAATTAGTTTTAGTAAACAGAATATTTAATTTCATGTTTATTTGAATTTTATCTTGATTTGACAATAATTGAATCAAGAGTTGAATCAGATATTGACACACTTACCTCACAGCTGCAGCAACTAATTCGGGTTCCTAGTGTGTCTGCAAAAAAACAGTTGACGATTACAAAATGTGCAAAACTAGTTTCTGAGATAATGTCCAAGGCTGGAATAAAATCTGAGTTACTGAAATTAGATTACAATTCGGAAGAAATTGCCCCAGTTGTATATGGGGAGGTTAAATCCAAAAATAACCCGGATGGAAAAACTATCTTGTTTTATAATCATTATGATGTGCAGCCTCCAGAACCTATTGAATTGTGGGATGATGATCCATTCAGTGGAAAAATTGACGGCAATTTAATTTTTGGTAGAGGTGCATCTGATGACAAAGGTGAATTAATTACGAGAATAAAGGCAGTACAATATTTTCTCGAGGAGACCGGGGACGTTCCCTGCAACGTCAAGTTTCTTATAGAAGGTGAGGAAGAGGTCGGTAGTTCTCATCTCGAAAAATATTTGATACAATATAGGCAAAAATTTTCCTGCGATGCAACAATTTGGGAATTTGGGTACATCGATGAGAACGAAACACCGATAATCAGTCTAGGAATGAAGGGATTGCTTTGTGTAGAATTACATGCTGTTTGCGCCAATGCCGATCTTCATTCTGGTTTGGCAGTATTAGTTGAAAATCCTGCCTGGCGTCTCGTTCATGCACTAAAAACCATAAGAGATGAGAATGGAATAATAACTATCAAAAACTGGCATGAGGATATTCGGGATTTTTCAGCTGAGGAATTGGAATGTATTAAACAAGAGGATTTTGATATTTCAGACTTTAAAAAAAATTATGGACTAAGCTACATATTTAACGAAAATGATACTGAAAAAATGAAAAAGGCGTCCGTAGGTGGGGTAACATCTAATATTAGCGGTTTGTTTTCGGGTTATATTGGCGAGGGGTCGAAAACTGTACTGCCAAGTAAAGCTATGGCAAAACTTGACTTCAGACTCGTACCCGAAATGAAGCCCGAAAAACAATTTGAGTTGTTAAGAGACCATTTCGATAACAATGGATTCAAGGACATACAACTGAAATTTTTGAGCGGTGAACCTGCTTGTAGAATCCCAGTAAATAATGAATTTGTTAAACTAGTTGAGGCGAGTGCCGTGGAAGAATTTGGTAATGTAATCAAGAGCATATCTTCAGCAGGCACAGGGCCAATGTGGTACTTCAATAATATATTGAAATGCCCATGCGTAAGTATTGGCTGTACCTACAAATACAGCAGAATTCACTCTCCAAACGAATTTGTTCGGATAGACTTGATCAAAAAGACAACAAAATGTATTGGAAATATTATAGAAAGATTTGGCAAATCCTAGATAAATTATCAATTAGCAAATACAAAAAAGCTTGAATCAATATCTAAATACAGTGAACTGAAATTTGAGAAAAAATATTTAATCCACCATTTATTTTTTAAGTGAATTTTGTAATCACAAATTTCTTACGAAACCGTCTCCTCAGAGAATAAATCCTCTTTTATTCAGTAGTCTGACTAAATTCTAAGTCATAATAAGAGAAATTTCCTTTTCTCGAGTCTGTTGAAACATCCAGAAACTTGACTCTGGAAGGCATAAATTTTTTGAAATGATTATTAATGACATCAATCAAATCAGTACAGTGTCTATGAATTGTCCATCATGCGGCACACTGATGATATGGCTGAATGGCTCTATAGTACATGATCAACAAATCAACTTTTATGAGTGTAGAAATTGTAAGATAAAACTGAATACTCTATCTGATGGTTCATATGAAATTACTCAACAGGACAATGAACAGCGGTTAGAATAGATAAATAAATCTGAAAGCCTAGACTGAATAATGAGTTTGGACAAAAAGAAATTACTTAAAGAAAAAATAAGCCAAAGAAATGAGATTATTGTTCTTCCCGGTGTTTTCGATGCATTAAGTGCAAAGGTCGCCGAAAATGCAGGGTTTGAGGCTATGTTTCAGACCGGATATGGATCGGCAGCATCATTATTAGGAATGCCGGATTTTGGTTTTCTAAACGCAGGTGAGAATATTGAAAACGCAAGAAGAATTATCAGATCTGTTAGTCTTCCAGTAATAATCGATGTAGACACCGGATATGGTAATCCTCTAACTGTTTGGAAAATAGTAAATGATCTAGTGGCATACGGAGCTGCTGGAATATTTCTTGAGGATCAAATATGGCCAAAAAGATGTGGCCATATGCGCGGAAAAGATGTGATAGGAGTGGATGAATATATCCAGAAGCTGAGAGCGGCACTTACAGCAAGCGAAAACAAGAACTTCGTGATTGTTGCAAGAACCGATGCGCGAGCTCCTTTAGGTTTTGATGAGGCGATAGAAAGAGGAAGGATGTATCGTAAGGAGGGAGCGGATGTTGTCTTTGTAGAAGCACCTCAATCGGAGGATGAACTTCGAGAGATTCCTAAGAAAATTGATGCTCCATTATTGGCTAATATGATAGAGAATGGGGTAACACCTACTTTTTCTGCGGATGAATTGAAAAGTATGGGATATAGCATGGTAGTCTTTCCCCTTTCAGGTTTGTATGGAGCAGCCTATGCATTGAAGAACATTTTTTCTCAGCTCAAAAGAACAGGATCAACTAAGAGTTCAAAGCACATGATGCTTGATTTTAATGAATTCAATGATCTAGTTGAGCTGCCAAGGTTCATGCAAATGGAAAAGAAGTATCAAAGCTAAAAAATCATTCAAGACAACAATAACGGCCCAAGCCAAACTTCAATTAATCAAATGAGCTTGTTCTACTTCGACACGATTTAAATGATAGAGCGAAAAATCTCTATTCTTGAATGACAAATTTGATGAAAAATTTTGCAATTGAAATGACTCTGAATTTCGACTTAACAAGTAGAATTCATTATATTTATTTGATTTTAACAAGTCTGTGATGTCATCAGAATATACAAAAGTTCTATTATCGAGCTCTAACTCCATCCATCCTCTTACATGTTTACTACCCATTAGTACTATCTGTGAAGACACATTGTCATTCATCCACTCAATCAATGATAGCAGTGATTCTGATTCCGGCAAAGAAATCGAGTTATATTGCATTGTCAATGGACCATAGGGGCCAATATACGCGTGGAAAGCCCCGTACACGTTTAAATATGAATTATTAGGACTAGTAGCAAATACAGATCCTAGAAATATAAATGGAATGAGAACCACCAAGTAATTTCTTAGTTTTTTATTGGATATCATAATGTGTTTATTTTCAATTAACGTTACAAATCCATATCCTGAGAATATTGATAAGAATATACTAAAAATATTTATCCACCTATCAGGCAAAAATGCAGATGTATCAGGAAAAACTACCCACGAGAATGAACCTAATAGCGAAATAATAAGAGGAATTTTTAAGATAATGTTTCTAGATTTCATAACACCAATCACCCCTGTAGGTACCAAAATACCACTCATTAGTAAGAACCAAATTATCAAGTTCAATGCAGTATATGGTTGTTGAATTGTTTCATTTTCCACATTTCCTATTATTATATTATTTCTGATAATTTCGAAGTTAGGGATTAGGGCCGCAACAAAAATGATACTTGTTGCTATGGCTATTAATGCTATCTGTCTTTCTCGTGTTATTAAAGAGTATATTATAAGTACCGATGACAGCAGAAAACCTATCATTCTATCCGAAAGTACTGAAATAATTGACAATGGCAAAATTGCAAACATTATTCTCTTTGAGATAGTTGGAAATCTAGATACACATGATAGACAAAAAAGTGTAATGGTAAGTCCAAGCATGTCCTTGTGAAGATCCCATGAGGTCCTAAGTAATGATACTTGAAAAATAACAAATATAGATACAAAAATACTTTGAAAGCTACTGAGATGAAAAATATTTCTTGCAATTGAATAAATAACTAGTGAAAATAGTCCAAATATTAGCACTACCGAAGCAGAAATCACTATTCTTGGATGAATTTGTAATACTGAGGTTATAGTATGTAGTAACAGTAAATATAATGGAAATTGATTTGACGCGGATGTCCAATGGCTATCAAAGTTTACTAGACTGGGCAAATAGTAGTTAATTACATCATAGCCGATGGGATATGGCAATGCCAAAATTTCTATTATTGATCTTAATGAAATGGCAATAGAAAAGACAATGAGTGGGTATTTGACAGATATGATTGTACTTTTATAAGATTTCAATATCGAAACTTTGTGCATTAATTTATTTTGTTCATTTATTTATTTTTTGTCAAGATTTAATATCGTCCTCATCGAATGTTTTCGCTATTCAGCAACATAGAAAATGAGCGGCTAAAATGTTATTACAGCAATAAATAAGTATTCTTCAATTTACGAGCAAAAGTAATATTTTCTATTAATATTTACTATTTCAACCTGATACAGATTAAAAAGCAAATGTGAGAAGAAAAACAAGATAAAAACCCAAATAATTTATTG
>DASUQJ010000046.1:0-2122 GCA_036280615.1 Nitrososphaeraceae archaeon | reverse complement strand
TTTCTCAAGCGAATTTTGATCAAATAACAAAAGTGCAGTAATATCCTACACGTTCTGTTTTCATTCCAGGAATGTTTAAAGACGATGTGAGCCTATACTAATTCATGCCTAGAGTGTATTTCAGTCACTCTAACACTACTGAAGATGATTTGTCTACTGAAAATGTTGGTGAAGATCACACGCCTAGAAACAATATTCGGCCAATTAGGCTTAGTCACTTGATTGCATTCAATATCAAGGAAAATGATGATGAAATCTCTGGAATTCTGACAATAGAATTTGAATATTATTCATCTGATGGCAGCATAAAATATCATGATATGCGTTATAGTGATCCCAGATTGATAAAGCACATTGAAGGCAACCCTCGTGTAATGAAGAACATAGATTCGTATCTGAGGAAAAGTCTGTTAGAATCTGAGTATGGTTTCAAATTGATGTCGTGATAGAATTGAGCCCCATTAGGTGTTTAAATGAGAATCGAAATCAATAATTAATCAACGTATTTTTTTACAATTTGGACTAGATTATTCATAGCGATAGGTTTGTTAAAGAATTCATCTGTGTCGATCTCTCTAAGTTTGCTCCTCTCCATCTCAAAAGCGGTCATTAAAATTACTTTAATATTTGCATCAATTTCCCTAAGTTTCTTGATGAATTCAATACCTGACATTGGGCTCATCCTTACATCGGATATTACGAGTTTATAGTAAGAGTGATTTTGTTCAAACTCTCTGAGAGCTTCTTCAGTATTTGTAAATGGACGAACACTAATGCCATTAAGTGTTAAAATTTCTGTAAACAGACCTATAATGTCGATTTCATCATCTACCAACATTACGAGGCTCCGATGATTCAACATAATCATTATAATGTTCAAGCATAATTAATTTTTCTGAGCTTACAATTTTAATTCGAAATATTTTGTGAAATTGTAGTTGTGATTTACATGTGATTAGTCAAGTATTTGCAAAATGAGAATTCATAAATTTTTTAGTTTAATCTAAGATTTATTGGATTAAAATTCTATTTTTTGTCCTTTTTATTAATGGGAAGTGTAAAAGTAAATGTCGCTCCTTTGCCATCTTTATTGTTATAGGCCCATATTTTTCCATCATGACTATCCACAATACTTTTTGAAATATACAAACCCAATCCAGTCCCAGACATAGACCTTGTTGCAAATTTATCAAACAATCTTGGTAGTATTTCTACATTAATTCCTGTGCCAGTATCCTTTATTTCTACTACAGTGGACTCTCTATCCGATTCGTCAATTTCCCCCTTGGTATCAACTCGGGCCCTAAAAGCTGTTATCGTGATAGTTCCATTTTGGGTAAAGTTAATTGCATTTGATAATAGATTGTCAATAACCTGTTGTAATCTGGCTTCATCTGCATACACTGTAGCAGGAATGTTCTTTTTGGAATTAAAAATTATCTGTACCTCTTTATTCAACGCTTCTTTTTGATGATCTTCAATTACCTGCTTTATTGTTTGGTTCAAATCAAAATAAGATTTGGATAATTGGAAATTTTTTCCTTCAATTCTAGATACGTCAAGAACGTCTTCTGTTAGCTTTTCCAATCTTTTAGCATTCCTAATTATTTTGTCAAAGTACATATCAAAATTCTTAAGATTTGCGTGAATCATCTCTGAATAACCCAAGACTGATTGAATTGGGGTTCTAAACTCATGCGCAGCAATGTCTATGAATTCCTTTTGAAGTTTATCATGGTACGTCAATTTCTTGGTTGTTTCTTGTAATTCCTTTGTTTGTATATACACAACCTTCCGCAATCCCTTGTTCCAATATGTAATCACAAAAAAAATTCCTATAGCACTTGAGATAATAATTATCATGGCCATGATAGCAAAATTTCTCTGCTGCACGACAAGGTCATCTAACGAGGATGTTAAAGTGTGAGGTAAAAACAAAACAATGGTAAAATAGTGTATGCCATTTGATATGACTGGAGAATATGATGCTGTAACGTCTTTCCCATCTGATATTACATCAGTAGTACCAACCCTTGGTTTTAGTACGGCAGATCTAAATACATTTATTATGTTTTTTTCGCGATTATTATCATTAACTGATCTTACTATCGAAGTGTCAAAT
>DASUQJ010000045.1:0-7898 GCA_036280615.1 Nitrososphaeraceae archaeon | reverse complement strand
GAAATTTAGCTCTTAGCAAGTATATTTGGATTAGGTAACGAATTGCTGTATGATAGTCAAGGTAAAATTAATAGTACATAAATTAAGGTATAATTTTAGTACGAAGATTACTATAACCAAATATACCTGACATATGTTCTATTAAATTTGAATTGAGACTGGCGTACAATCCTGTTGTCGCGATCTACCAGCGTTGAGCTAGATTATCTCATGACTTCTATTTCGTTTCTCATAACTACTTACAATACCGAGTAACATCTCTCAAAATAGGGAACATACTAGTTCCTAATTACTTCGTATTTCAAGTGGGCGAATTTTAAGAAAACTTATTGTTCTGAGATATACACGACCCATATAATCTCAATTTGTTACGCTCGTCGCGACGTAGAAATTGTTATGATACATCTCAGAAATCTGATTCATTTCTTGGAAATCTAGATACTTTCCGTCTGATATCTGAGAAAATCTATCTATTTCTTCTACATTTATCATTGTTGGTAAGACAACTGATATTTGTTCATGAGATAGAATAAATTTTATTGCAAGATCAGTAATGTCCCACCCTTTCTTGTTGGAGATTGTCTTCATATTTTCAACCTTCTTTAAGGCCTCAGAGATCCATTCCTTTTTTCTCACGCTCCTATGGTCATTCTTGCTAAATGTGGTATTCTCATTAACTTTGCCAGTTAATACACCCGAAGCATCAGGCACTCTTGCCATTATTCCAACATTTTTTTCTTTACCCGCCTTTAGTAGGTCATTACCCGGATCTTGTTCAAGTATATTAAAGACGGTTTGAAGGCAAGTAATATCGTGTTCACTTATTGCGTGTAAACCTTCCTCCTTCCATCCAATTGCTGGACCCAGGGCGATACCGTGACTTTTAATCTTTCCATTGGTAACGAGTGTATCCAATGCGTTAAACAATTTCTTATCTGTGACTGCCTGCATTTTTGGATTATGAAGGCTATATACATCGATATAATCTGTTTGAAGTCTCTCTAAACTCTGACTTAATGCATATTGCAAATACTCAACGTTATGTTTCTGAGGTAACTCATTGTGTCCTATCTGTTCAGCGTTGTACATGTCATATCCCCATTTAGTCGAATAAACTATTTCATTTCTCATATCTTTGAATGCAGCACCTATTAACTTCTCACTTTTTCCTTTCCCATAGATATCTCCAGTATCATAAAAATTAATGCCTAAATCATAAGCTCGTTTTAGCATCTTGATTGCTTCATCATCTTCTATCTTCTTACCCCACCAATTTAGACCAATAGTCCATGCTCCAAACCCAATTTCACTTACTTTAATATCACTTCTGCCCAATCGTCTGTATTTCAATTCCAAATCTCCACAAAGGTATCATGTATTTTTTGAAAATCCTTATCTTTTATAACAGCCACACTTTGATTCAACAATTCATGAATGTTCCCATATTGATTCCCATATCTGCTAGGGACTTCAATGTCAATCCAAGATTTGCATCCAGCCCATTCAGGATTTACATCTATTGAAATGGGTTGAGACAGCTTGTAAATCCTGAGCAAAAGGGCATTCATAGGTTTTTTTGGATTATAATTCATTCTCATGTTAACATATTTTTCATTCCATATATGATACTTTTCTAATTTAGATAAGAGCTCATGGTCATGAAATTCTTGCATTGCCTCAATTCTTGCCATAATCCTTAAAGTGTTTACTTTATCCTGGACAATTTCCGAGCTATTTCTTTTTAACAGTAATTCATATTCTTGTAAATAATTTGATTGCAAATATTCTGCAGCTTGATGCTCCAATGTAGGATATAACAGGAATAGTTTTTGACTAATCTCAAATCCTTTCTTATATTCTAAAATTCCACCCTTTCGTAGCAATATTGTTTGTTTACCCTCCTCCATTGCCTTACAAATAATAGACCATTCTTTCAGTGCTAGCATACTCAACCCAAACTCTTGATTATATCAATAATTTTTTTATAAACACAAACTATCATGGGAGTATCCTTTACGACATATTTGTTTACCCGAGTTTCACGAAGTTTGATAATCAAATCCTGAAAATCCATCAGATTGTCCGTCTCAAAAGCCAACATAAAATCCTGGTCACCAATTCCGTATGAATAGGACGTATTCAATTTTATCTGTGGAAATTTTCTACCGACATTGATGTGCTCCTTCATCATCTCACTTCTTTTTTCAAAAGGAAGAAGATACCATTCTCTTGATTTAATGAATGGATAAACTATATTGTATTTTAAAGGTTCAACGTCTTCCATGAAGCTCGGAGTAAGTTGGTTCGAGTAAACAGATGGACGGGACGCCGACAAATATACTTCCGAGGCATCAATATATTTTCCAAGTACGGTAGTGTAAACCTTTGAAGTTAATACTTGAATCTTTTCTATCGAGTCAGAAATGCTCCACAGCATGAAGTCAGATTCTTTTCTCAAACCCAGCGTAGAATATGCCCTAACTTTCATCTTTGTATTGGCAATGTCTATCAATGACGAAAATTCCTTTGCTGCCTCATCCTTTCCTATGTCATTAAGCCATCTCCATTTTGAATCTACTTTGTAAAAGGAAAAATTGAGATACATAGTAGGTGAGTTGATATCATTTTTCTTATCCTTAATCTCTTTTTGATTATTTCTTCCCTTGTCAAAGCTCATGTTAATACACAAATATTATGAATATTTAAATTAAATTTAGGACCTCAATAATACTTCAGACCTTAAGAGGATAGTGTTCAAAAATAATTTGAGAAAAAATACGACAAAATTTGTCAGAAAATAATAGAAATGTTAGTGGTTTAATTTATTGACGTCTTTAATCAAACCTTCAATATATTTTCTGTAGTCCTTGTCTACTTCCTGAGCAGACATCAATATTTTACTCTTAATTTCAGACGATTCTAAGAACATTCGTGTATCCTTCGGAATACAATGACCTCCGATACCATCTCTCGGTTCTAAAATGTTTACGTTCCATTTAGTATTTACTGCATCTCTTAATTCCGTAAACGAAATTCTATTTGCCTTACAGAACATGTACAGATCTTCGGCGAAAGCAATCTGTAAGTATCTGTCCGCATTCTCGACAATTTTGCTTAATTCTGCAAGTTCTACGGTAGAAACAGAATACATTGGTATGCCAAGACTTCTATATGATTTGTTTCCACTGTAATATTCCAAATCTTCCTTTTCTTCTCCATGATCCGCTCCATCGTAAAATCTAATGCCCGTTCGAAGACAGCAGTCACAAACCCCGCCTATTACTCTTAATTGATTGACACCGTGAACATCTTCTTCAAGTGCGTACCACCTATGCGGTGCATGAACCACATGAAATCGATGCTCAAGTATTTCAAACATTTTACGAGTTGTACCCCTTGGAACGGTACTTTCAATAGAAACGAGCTTTCCATTTGTAGCTTCTTTAGCTATTTTTCTTGTAATGGCCATTAATCCGTCAATCTGCGGAGAGGAGATATCATCTTCTTTGTGGGTAGATATACATATCATAAAGACATCTATGTCTCTGAAATTGTCTACTTTCTTTATGCCATATTGTCTTTCAGCATTTTCCACGACAAGCGGATTGTTGTCATAACCATAAACATCAAATCCCTTTTCCTTGACATACTTTGCAACTGGAAGACCAAGTTGGCCTAACCCCATAACTAAAATTTTTTCAAACGACATTTCGTCTTTGGTATGATTAATCACCTTTTCAGCCTCCAAATAATTTTGAAACAAATGATATTGTATTAATATTTATCTATTCTCGTCCGGTTAGCATGCACATTTATTCCAAATCTATTCAAAGTAAACTAAATATGTAATAGAAGAAACTAACATAAATTTTAATAATGTAAATCTATTACCAA
Source organism: Nitrososphaeraceae archaeon (assembly GCA_036280615.1). GTDB lineage: Archaea > Thermoproteota > Nitrososphaeria > Nitrososphaerales > Nitrososphaeraceae > TA-21. The sequence continues at coordinate 4,004 of DASUQJ010000045.1, read as the reverse complement.
ATAATTGAATCAGATTTAGTATCAAATTAATCAATTTTGTATTAATTTACCGCATATTTTGCATAATGTGATATGTTATTTATACAAGAAAATTGAACAATTTATTAGTCATATTCAGAAATTAACATTATGGCAAAAACATTATCAAGTCAAACTTTACGGAAAAATGATAGTGCTCCTTCCTTCAGATTAATGGGTACAGACGACAAATTCTATTCACTTGAAGATTTCGGAAGCAAATCCCTTTTGATAGTTTTTATTTGCAATCACTGTCCTTACGTTAAGGCCCGCATTGGTGATTTAGTCACTCTTCAGAGCAGGTTTCCTAAGTCAGATTTACAAATTATTGGAATAAATAGTAATGATCCTTCTTATCAAGAAGAGGGTTTTGAGAACATGATCAAGTTTTCCAAAGAAAATAACTTAAATTTTCCATATCTTATTGATGATACACAACAAATTGCGAAGTCATATGGAGCTGTCTGTACGCCGGATCCATTTTTATTTGATAAGAACAGAAACCTAGTATTTCACGGAAAAATTAATGATGCAATGGAACCAGAGATGACTCCGCAAGTTCATGTAATGGAAAACAACATCAAAAGATTATTGGACGGAAAATCAATAGAAAAAGACTTTGATCCTTCGATCGGTTGTTCTATTAAGTGGAAATCCTAGGTTCCTAACCATATCTGTAATTTATTCCTTTTTCGCCTTTGGGATGTTTCCATATAGTCCCAGCAGAACAAGTCCCACATTCAACACAGCCTTCATGCTGTAACACCACATCTTTCCCTTCAAGATTATAGCACTTGGTAGGGCAAAGTAAAATGAGTTTTTTCATAAATTCACTTCTTTTGTCATTAACAATGATATGTGATTCACTATCATCATTATATTGTAATTTTGCAATTCTATCTGATAATGTGGGAATTGCTGGCACATATGAAGACTTAACAATATTGCCCAGTCTGTCCGCTAATAGTATTGGTACTTGAACATATGTCTTTTCTGATTCTATAATTGGTAAAACTTTATCATACCCTAAGTAATTTGCCAATCTAAGTGAGATTCTTCGAAACCACTTATTTTTCATAAGATGCAGCCCAAGTGTTAATCGAGGATCAAGGGATCCTATTGAAATATCTTTTACTATATCAAGAAACAAATTCAAATAATTTTCATCTATCTTATTCATTTCTCTGGTATATGGACTATCATTGAGCATAGACTCATAATAATTTCCCATGTAATCTGAGTCAAAATTGTTATTCTCAATAGATCGCGAAATAGCAAGAGAGGCTCTGACTGCATCATCAATGCCAACATTGAGACCTTCAATTTTTGGACCCATAAAGATCCCGCGACCAGCTGCATCTCCTATGAATAAAATATTTCTAAAATGAGGTCTCTTCATCATACATCTCTTTCCGTCCGGAATTAGTTTCGCACTGTATTCAAGCTCGACATAATTGGTAACAAATTCCACTCCATATTTTTCATTGAGGTCTTGTTTGATGCTATCAATTTTTGATTTAATTTCCTCTATATTTTTATACTTTCCAGACTCAATCAACTCTACATTATACCTGGAAAAATATTTGTATCTTAACTCGTTGTATGTTTTTATTAATTTGCTAAGGCTAAGCTGAACTTTGAGTTGATCTTCTTTCGAGAGATCATCATTATCATTCCTTAAAGTGACTTCATCCTTGATATATTCACTAATTAGCGGATTTTTGATTAGCTCATCCAATAGCTGAGCTGGAGTAATGGGATTTGAGAGAAGAGAATTAAAGTGATAGACTGCGCCAAGTGACAATGTTTCGCGGTTTGTATAGAGAAAACCTCCGCCAATATGATTCAAAGTAATGTCCCCTGCAAAAAGATGTGCGGACCCTTCTGAGGAATTTAGATTAAATCTCTCCTCAATAATCTTCTCGGGTAGTTTTATTATTACTTTAACACCAAAGTATACCTCTTCTGGCATGAATTTACCCCGAGCTGATGTTACCTCAGCCACCTCTGAGTTTATCCCATCGGCGGCTATTATTGATTTTACCTCGAATTCTTCCAGCTCATCAGTCTTAACAATTGTCTTATTGTCTATCCATCGTATATCTGAAACATGCACTCCAGTGATAATTCCTCCACCATGTTTTTCTGCAGATTCGGAAGCCAATTCTGCTAGCCAGGGATTCAATCGATTTAGTAGAACGGAAAATCCAAAATTCGTCCTGTATTCATGAAGTGGAGTTAGATCTACAGTAAAAATTTTATTTTTAGAAGTAGCATGCATAAAATACCTCTTTATCAGTCTCTCTACTGGTGCATTAGATGAAAAATCTGAACCAAAAACATCTTCTACATTATATATCCTTCCATGAGGATCTTGTTTAGAGTACAAAATGCCACCAGATACGTTCTTGGTTCCTATGCTACTTCCTGCTTCGATTAATATCGCACTTTTATTGAGATCTGATAACTTTTTTAAAGCCGATAGTCCTGCCGAACCGCCCCCAATTATCGCCACATCAAATTGTTCCAAATTAGTTACTCCTTAAAGAAATAGCAGCGATTTGCTTTTTTAATTGGTCTATAAGTATTGGTACTACGTCCTCCAATCTTCCCTTGATAAAAATATCTGATTCATCTATGATCGGAGAATTTTCATCGGTATTAATGGAGATTACCACTTCGGAATCTTTCATTCCTGCAACATGTTGTACAGCCCCGCTCAAACCTATAGCTACATAAAGGGTAGGTGCTACCTTGCTACCACTCGTACCAATAACTCTATCTGGTGTCATATACTTTGAATCCATATTTTGAGTCAATTGATATGGTTTTTTTGACAAGGGGAGTGTGATGCCTATCTCTGCACCTAGTAATTCCGCGAATTCTTCAACAAGCTTAATATTTTGTTCTGGACTAGCTTTGATTCCGCGTCCAAAACTCACTATTACTTTACTAGTTTCATAATCAATTGTTCTTTTAACGACTCGTCTATTGATTATTTTTATTTTTGGATCTTGGTCTATTTTAGGGGAATATTCTACAATCTTGCCTTTTCTTAAATTATCCTTTTCAAACGGCTTAAACGCTCCTGGTATAATGCTGCATCCTTGTGGATGATACTCCCTAAGATTTTCAGGATTCTTGTTATCTAGACATAGTATTGTTGTCCATAAAAAACCAGAAAAGTCCGGACGATACATTTCCAGAATTTTCTCATATCTTACAGTCTGACCTTTTGTTTTATGTTCATGTCTAATGTCAAGGTCACTTATAACAAGCTTATTGATATCTGATGCCAGACCTGATTCGAGTTCAGCCAGTACCGTTGAGGATAGATGTCTACCGATATTGTCAGCGGCAAAAAACATGTATCTAGGTCTTACAAATGTGTTTGAATATTCTGGTGATATTTCCTTAATGATTCCTGCGTCTTTTGCAATCTGTACTATTACTTTTGTGTCGATATCATTTCGAGGATACTTTAATTCCTCATGGTTAGCATGAATCACAGAATCTGCTCCATAAGTCACTAATTCCTCACATAATTTTCTAACATTGCTACCTAGAACTAACGCTACTACCTTTTCTGTTGAATCATATTTGCGATTGAAATCATCCATCAATCTTCTAGCTTCGCCTAGCATCTCTAAGCTTACAGGTACAACTTGTCCTTCAAAATGTTCAATTATTACATAGATGTGTCTATATTTTTCGTTAGTGTTTGGGTTTGTCTCTTGAATCGTTGAATTAGACAATTCATTTACCTCTAACTGTTTGAATAATTTTTTCAATTACTGGAGCCAAATTATTTGAGTTTGAAGGAATGACTATCTCAGCTTTACGACTCGTCTTTGCCCGGGGTATTTTTTCTACTTTATATACTATAGTCGGAGAACCTGGCAGGCCTACAAGTTTTGGATCTAGTTCTAAATTTTTGCTATCAAATATTTTTAAATATTTTCTGTAATCTTCTGAATGTTTGTTAG
>DASUQJ010000044.1:0-3844 GCA_036280615.1 Nitrososphaeraceae archaeon | reverse complement strand
AAACGTTAATTAAACACCATAAATTATTTATAAATGTTAAGTAAAATGATAAAATTGTTTATATTATAGTCTTTCTCTATTATAATATGCAGATTACACAGGGTTCTTTAAATCAACAAATTGAGAATGTTGTAAATACATTGAATGAATCAAATATAAAATGGATTAGGTTGAATTTTTGTGATCCATTTGGGTTGCTACAACAAATAAGTGTTACTAGTAAAGAAATAACTGAAGAAACTTTTAAAAAAGGTCTTCCACGATTGGATGGTAGCTCAATTAAAGGATTTAAAGAGATACACGAATCAGATATGATACTTAAACCAGATCCCTCTACTTTTAGTATCTTGCCGAATTATTTTGATAAAGATCATCATAACAAAAATAACAACTATGAAACAAAAGCTGCGCGAATGATAGTTGATATATATGAAGGTTTCAATGGTCGACGTTACTTGCGAGACTCTCGTTATATTGCACAAATGGCTGGGGAATCTGCAAAAAAAAGAGGTTTTGAACAAAGTTATTGGGGTCCAGAATTAGAATTCTTTGTATTTAATAAAATGACATTATTACCAAATCCGATGTCAACAGTTAATTGTTCTGGAGGTTCTGGATATTCTATTGAATCAGCTGAAGCACCATGGGGTCAGAGTAATGGAAGTTCAGGATACACAATTCCTTTCAAAAGCGGATATTTTCCAGCACCTCCTGTAGATAGCTTGACAGACTTTAGGGATGAAGTATCTGATACATTGAAAGAATATTTTGGAATTAATGTAGAAGCTCATCATCATGAAGTCGCAACTGCTGGACAGTGTGAAATTCAGATAGAATATGATCAACTAGTCACTATGGCCGATAAGGTAATCACGTACAAAAAAACAGTAAAAGAGGCTGCAGCAAAACGTAACATGATCGCAACTTTTATGCCAAAACCTATAGCTCTAGATAATGGGTCGGGCATGCATGTTAGTCAAAGTTTATGGGGAAGGAAAAAAGGGGATGATAAGCAAAACAACAATGAACATTCTGATGATAACAATGATAACAATGAGCATAATCTAGTTAACTTGTTTTACGATCCTGCAGATGAATACGCTGAACTAAGTCAAACAGCACTTTATTACATTGGCGGATTGATGGATCATGCCAAAGCACTTTGTGCTTTAACCAATCCTACTACAAATTCCTATAGAAGACTCATTCCTGGATACGAAGCACCAATAAATATTGCATGGAGTAAAATGAACAGATCAGCAAGTATAAGAGTTCCTGCTCACTTCCGAAATATGAAAAATAGAAAAAGAATAGAATATAGAACTCCTGATCCTAGTTCTAATATATATCTTGTAGAGGCAGCACTATTACTTGCAGGTCTAGATGGATTAGTCAAAAAAATTGCTCCACCTGATCCAGTAGATGAAGATATATACAAATTGTCAGAAGAGAAAAAAAGAGAATATAGTATAAATAAATTACCAACATCCTTAGAAAGTGCAATTGATTCTTTAGAATCTGATAATGAATTTCTCAAATCAGCATTTGCAAGTGACTTTCTTGATATGTATTGTGAGATCAAAAGAGATGAACATACAAAGGTCGTTTCAGTTCCTTCTCCAAGAGAATTCTATATGTATAGTAATGTATGAAAAATGTTATGATTTATAGTATAATAAGTATTATATTATCAAAGATTGGATAGTTGTTATGCCTTATTCTAAAGATGTACTTGATTTCAAAAGAAATATATTAAAAGCAGCAACGGGTGCATCACAAAATTCCTATTTTGACCAGGATAGACTTATTATTGACGTAAGAAAAGCAATTGATTCACATGTTCCATATTCAGGATTGGGAGCAAGACCTCCAAATGATTATTTTCCCTCAATTAAAATAATTGGAGCAAGACTACAGACAACTGAACAAGATGAGCTTTGCCATGATCATCATGAGAAAAATACTAATATTGATACCAACTTGATAATAGGTGGAAAATATTCTAGTAATTTCATTGTAACAAATACTCCATTCTTTGTTTCGGGTATGAGCTATGGCTCTTTGAAACTTCCTGCTAAAATTGCACTACATTTAGCATTAAACAGACTTGCCAAAGAGGGAATAAAAGTCATGATGAATACTGGTGAAGGCGGAGCTTTACCTTGGGAATTATATGGTTCAGATGAGGCAAGATCATATATTTCTAAAGAAAGACAAGACAATATCCTAAATTATGCTGAAAGATTATTAAGAGAACATCATTTAGACTCTATAGATCGGGATTATCTATTCTGCCGTTTTTATCCATTGATTACTCAATATGCATCTGGAAGGTTTTGGCGAGATCCTAGTTATCTATTAAATGCTGATGCAATTGAGATAAAAATTGGTCAAGGTGCAAAGATAGGTCATGGTGGATTATTACCTGGACCAAAGGTAACAGAACTTGTAGCAGAAAACAGAGGCATACCGCCATACAAGGTAGCACACTCTCCATCAAGACATCTAGATATTTTGGGACCAGAAGACTTGGTAGCAAAAATTCTTGAACTAAGAGAAATCACTGACTGGAAAATTCCAATAATTGTGAAAATCGGAAGTTCCCGAGTGTATGATGACATTGAAATAATTCTCAAATCATATGCTGATGCAGCGTCAATCGATGGTCTTGTTGGAGGTACGGGTGCTGCTCCTTGGGAGCTAAGAGATATAATTGGAATAAATACATTATCATCTCTAAAACCTGCAAAAGAAGCAATTTATGATTATTATTTGAATCATCAAGACGATAAATTTCAATTACTTGTTCATGGCGCTGTATGGGATGCAGAAAGAATAGCCAAATGTATTGCTTTAGGAGCGAGTGGAGTTGGGATAGGAACAGGATTTCTTATTTCTATGGGATGTACACTAGTACAAGATTGTTATACAAATATGTGTCCTGCAGGATTAACAGGTTCATATGAAAAGCTCGATATAGAAAAGAGTATAGATTCAATAGTTAATTATGTAAAAGGGACATTAATTGAACTAAAAAATATTGCAAGATCACTAGGAAGAAAAAGTATACATGATATTAGAAAAGATGATCTAGTGGCAATGGATCAATTGTCCAGTATAGTTTCAGATTTGCCATTAGAAGATGGTCAAACCTATAAAGATATAATTAAAGGAAAAATAGCAACAGTGTTGAAAGAAAAACATCTGATTGGTATAAAAAAAACAACAACTATACATGACCATTTAGGAATCAATAATATTGAATAATTCAGAAAAGTTTTTAATTAGAAAATCTATCTTGGAGCTTGCAAGAACAGGGATACCAAGATCAAATTCAATAGATGATGATATTAGGCACAATAATCAAAATAAAATTAGTTATGATACAGTAAACCTTTGGGATTATGTAACTGCATTAGGAGCACAACTATCTAGACCTGCATACGACCCTTATAGAGAAACAATAAATCTAGATACGACCATAGGAAGAAGCCCATCTTATAAAGTTAATTTAACAATGCCTTTGTTAATTTATGAAAATATGTTATTTTCAAATGATGTTTTAGAAGCTATTCATAGAACTTTAAATATACTTGCTGAAGAAGGAAATCTCTTAGGATTTGTTTCAGAAGAGGAAATAAAAAATACAACAGCTAACAAAAGAAAATATCCATGGTTTAAAAAAATTTCATCCAATACAACAGCTAATCAACTAAAATCTTACCAAATGGATTCTCCACAAGGAATTGTATTGGAATATGGAGATCATAGTTCGATCAAATTACTCAAAAATTTAAGAAAAGAATTTAAATATCCTATATTAGTTGATATTAGTAATATCTTT
>DASUQJ010000043.1:0-2572 GCA_036280615.1 Nitrososphaeraceae archaeon | reverse complement strand
ACACCATATCTCTGTTCTTGAGAAGAATAATATAGTTAATAAAATTGGAGAGAAATATGGGGTATTGTATTTTGTTTCCAATTATCTTGAAGCAAATATTGATGCTTTCAATGAAATAAGGTCTCAAATGATTACGAAAAGACCTTAACTTTGAAACTATCATCTTACTTTTTTTCTTTGGATCATCAATCATTTCTTGATTTGGAATAGATATGGATAAAAGTAAATAAGCGAATTTAATTTACTTCTCCTTAACTAACTTGGAGCCCCTTATTACTGCCAATGCAATAGTCGCATTAGCAAATATAGCGATTCTTATAGCATTACTTGTACTATATGTAAGAGTTTACAAGAGTAGTAGGGCCAAATTTACCGTAGGTCTAATGATTTTCGTCGGTTTATTAATGCTGCACAATATAATTGCAGTATATGGATATTTTATGATGGAACCACTATATGCTGAAGCATTAATTCCTTACTTTTTGGCCATACATATAGCGGAATTAGCTGGATTATCAGTATTACTGAGAATTACTTTGCTATAGAACTTGGATAGAGGTAGCGGTATGAACAAGAATTGGATCCAATATGGATATGATTTGGAAATAAGTATTAATCCATTCAATTAACAAAAGTACTATTCATGGTAGAAATAAATATACTAGTTTCTGCACTAGCAGGTACGGGTTCATTTTTCTCACCTTGTATTCTTCCGATATTGCCTGCATTTATCTCCTATCTCTCTGGAACTACCATAAATGAAGTTCAAAGTTCAGAAACTAACAGTAATTTCAAAGGCGATACATTAACAATTAGAAAGTCAACCAGACTTAATATTTTTCTCAATACCGTATATTTTGTTCTTGGTTTTTCACTGATATTTGCTGTACTTGGTGTCATTTTAAACAGTGTGCTTTCTACAATTGGAATTGGATTTCAAAACACATTACAATCACTTGGAGGTATAGTTATTGTCTCGTTTGGAGCATATCTCATTCTATCTACAAAATTAAGAACTTTAAATTTTGAGAAAAAAATGACTAAAATACCAAGATTTAAGACAAGCTATATCACCTCTTTTATTTTCGGGGCAGCATTTGCAGCTGGATGGACTCCTTGTGTTGGCCCTATTTTAGGTAGTACATTTACTTTGGCAGCCACAGCTCCTGGGGCAGCTTATAATTCATTGCTAGCATATTCCATGGGACTTGGGATTCCTTTTTTGATAACAGGGGCTTTTTTCTCACAAGCTACGGGAATAATCCGAAAAATTGTAAAGTATCTAAGATATTTCAATCCTGCAATGGGTGCGTTGCTCATTATACTTGGAATACTGGTGTTTACAAATCAATTATCATTGCTAGGGAATTTTCCGCTAGCAAACGAACTGATTAATTTTGAGAGAGGATTTTGAATGATGAACAAAGACAATCTTAGTGCATTAATAATGGCGATAGGAGTGGTATCTTTAATTGTTGGCTTTGCTGTATATTTCAATAGTCCTGAACTTAATAAAGTAGTATCTGGTCAAGGAGGAGGAACAACAAATTTTGTTACTGCAATAGAAGTAGTACAAGATAACAATGATACAACGAAGACAGCTATCAAGAAAGTACAATTCTCGATTGATAAGTCGCAGTTCAAAAAGGCTCCTGAGTTTGATAAAATTACAGGATACATAAACACCGAGCCAATAAATCTCTCAGACCTCAAAGGGAAAGTTGTACTTGTAGACTTTTGGACATACAGCTGTATTAACTGCATTCGAACTATTCCATACCTTGTTGACTGGAATGAAAAATATGCAGATAGGGGCTTAGTCATAGTCGGAATCCATACACCTGAGTTTGAATTTGAAAAGAATATTGAAAATGTAAAGGCAGCAGTAGAAAGGTTTGGCATAAGATATCCTGTAATCCAAGATAACGACAAAGGTACATGGAATGCGTACCAAAATCAGTACTGGCCCCGTAAATATATAGTTGATAACGAGGGCTACGTAAGATATGATCATATAGGTGAAGGAGGTTATTCTGAAACTGAAAAGGTTATTCAGTCTCTTCTTCAGGAACGTAGTACTCAACTTGGTCTTGATGATAGTAGTCTTCCTAACTCAAATAATAATACAGTCATAGAAACAACCACAACACCAGAAAATGTCCAATCCGTGGACTTCTCTAAAATAAACTCACCAGAACTGTACTTTGGATATCAATTTGCTAGAGCAGCTTTGGGAAATGCCGAAGGATTCAGGCCGGACCAAACTGTGAATTATTCTCTAGCCAAAATTGATCCTGATATTAAACCCAATGTCATCTACCTCGATGGAACATGGAAGAATAATGCTGATAATATGGAATTGCAGAGCGAAACTGGTCGTATTGCATTAGTATATTCTGCAAAGTCTATAAATATGGTCGCAGGAGGAACAGGTGAAGTTTCTATCTCAGAAGATGGATCAACGCTTCAAGGTAAACATCGTGGAGAAGACTTGTCAGAAGAGGGCAAGTTTGCAATAGATGGTCAAAGATTATATAATTTATCATCGCACGATGACTACGGAGCCCATTCA
>DASUQJ010000042.1:0-9964 GCA_036280615.1 Nitrososphaeraceae archaeon | reverse complement strand
CTGTAAAATTGTCAAGATGACCTGAGGCAACAAAGACACTCCTACTCATTATCTGAGAACCATCAACTTCTATCATGTCATCACGCCTCAATAACTCTCTTCTCCACATCTCAATGAAGTTGTTTTTCATGCTGGTACCTGTTGGGCCATATTCCCAGAATCCTGCATGCGCATCTGAATAAATTTCACAGCTGGGAAAGTAAAAACCTCTTTCAAGTGCGAGTTTCATTACTGTTTCATACATATTCATTTTTTCTCTTTTTCTCTTAGAATCTGTGATTGAGCATGCATTTATTATTATTTCCAAAACTACTTGTGAAGGTGAGTAAAGTTAATTGGGCTGCTTTCTAAGTTTACGTATTAAAGCAAGATTCTTGGCATCTTCTTCAATAGACACGAATTCAGGCTCCATCACCATCGGTACGTTTCCCATTTTCTTGTCGTTAATTATTGTGCTTAATCCCTTTGTCCCTATTTTTCCATGGCCAAACAGTTCATGCCTATCTAGATGAGATCCAATTTCGTATTTGGAATCGTTCAAGTGAATGAATTTGAGGGATTCTAGACCCACAGTTTTGTCAAATTCACTAATAAATTCTTTACACGCCTCTTCACTACTCAAATCATACCCGGATGCGAATGCGTGACATGTGTCCAGACACACACAATATGTCTTACTAGAAAGTTTATCAAGAATTTCTCCTAATTCTTCAAGTTTGCTTCCTATACTACCTTTTTGACCTGCACTATTTTCCAATAAGATAGTAACGTCCAATTTCCTTTTGAAGGCTGATTTATAATTATCAACTGCTTTGCCACAACTTTTTAACAACTGTTTAACCCCATTGTCTCTTCCCATGTCCTTATGGCTTCCGAGATGTATTACAAGATACTCAATACCTAATTGGGAACATCTTATTAGCTCACTTGTAAATGAATCAAGTGATTTTTGGAATAATTCCCCATCTGGACCGGATGGGTTAGGCAAATAAGGCATATGGACAGCAACTGAATTTTTCTCTATTCCACTTTTTTTCAGATTGGTTTTGAATAATTCTACGTCTGCGTCTACAAGGTCCTTAGAATGCCATTGCCTGGGACTCCTTGTAAAAATCTGAAATGCTGTACATCCGATGTCTAGAGCATTAGTAATTGAGTTTTGTATTCCACCGGCTATGGAAACGTGAAATCCAACTCTAAGATTCAAACGATTGTATCTTTGTTACTAGCATATTAAAGATTTGTATTTTTATTTGTATTTGTATTTATTACAGTATTTCCTATTATAGTGCAAACCTGAATTGTCAATAAAATTGGGATCGTCTGAGTTGGCAAAGTACCCGTTCTTACAGGAAGCTTCTGACTATATCCATGAAACGAAATTTGATTTTGACGAATTCGATCGTCCAGAAATGATCCACATAATAAACAGGGCGGTAGAAAAATTGGAAAATGAGCTTAAAGGAAATGTTTATTCAAATTTAGATGAATACGAAATTGAAATTATGACATTTATGGTCTCACTGTTGCTCATAAAATCAATTGGATTGGAGGAGGTTTCAAAAAAGTGCTCTCTCTTTGAAGCTATGAGGGTAGAAAAATTCCTGTCCTCCGATTTGAGCAATGAAAGATCAGTAGAAAAGAAGAGGCTTCTAGTTCAAAAGATCTTTCTGGAGTTATTCAAGATCAATATCGATGTAAATTCAACATCGAGCATCTGCAAATTGAGTGTTCCCGATTACCTTCAGCGAGCTTCAAAGATGTATGAACAAGAATGGAAACTGATTAACAGATGTGTAAAAGATGGATATGTGTATCTTGATACTGATGAAACAGTAAGACTAATTCGTCATGAATTGAGCAATTTAATTTACTCTAGAATAAAGAATATGAAAGTCATTGAAATACCAATTTCGATAAAATCAAAAGCACATGAACTTCGAAATAAATATTCAGGACGTTATGTCTATAAGAATCAATTCAAAATTCTCGAGTATCCTCCATGCATAAAACACGCAATGGAGATAATTAACAAAGGCGAAAATCTACCTCATTCAGCTAGGTTCATGTTGGCAACTTATATGCTAGCCATTGGTAAAACGGAAGAAGATGTAATTGATATTTTTAAGAATTCTCCGGACTATAATGAAAAAATAACTAGGTATCAAGTGGAACATCTAGCAGGAAAAAAGGGCAGTCATACGAAATACTCTGTTCCTTCTTGCGACAGGTTGCGTAGTGAAGATCTATGCTTTGCAATCAAAGAGTGTGAAAACCTTATAAATCCAATTCAGTTTGGAAGAAGGAAAATAAGATAATTGAATCAAATTCAAAACACAGAAGAAAATATTAACTTTCTGAGAAATGTTTTTAGAAAGTATTATTTTGAAAACAAACATTTTCCTTACCTATATTCAATTGAAAAAAGGGAATTTGGATATAGAAAATTTGATTCTCTTGTAGTCAGACATTTATCATTCAAGAATGTGGGAGAACTTGTCGCAGAGCTAGTACGAAATGTCCCCTTAGACATTTACTATTCAAATGCATATTATGGATTGCCTTCAAATCCCATCAATGAAAAACAATGGGAAGGTGCTGATCTCATCTTTGATATAGATATCAAAGACCTAGATCTTCCATGTATCCACGAACATACCTACTACATTTGTAATCTCTGTGGGTATGTAAACTCAGAAAGTAAACAGTGCGTTAACTGTAATAAAGGGAAGACATACGATACCTCTATACCTTGCAAAAGATGCTTCTTATCTATAAAAAAAGAAGCGGCGAAGTTACTTGATTTCTTATATTGTGATCTTGGAATAAAAGAGAAGTTCGTAGAGATATTTTTCTCTGGAAATGCTGGATTTCACTTTCATATAAACGATCCTAGTATAAGAGACCTCGACTCTAACTCAAGGTCAAACGTTACCGATTATATCCTTGGAAATGGATTTATGTGCGAAAGCATTGGTGTACGTAAATATCGCAATGGCTTTGTTATAAAGTTACCAAAAAGTGGTATTATGACAGGCTGGCGAAAGAAAATCGCCTCTAACTTGGGAATAAGTCAAAAATCTGAACTAAAGCTTAAAAATATTGTAGAGGCAAGCGGTGGTTACGAAGGATTCAGGAATGAACTTAACAAGATGACAAGAAATAATGGAGTTCCTATAGATGCTCAGGTTACTAACGACATACACAGAGTTTTTAGGTTGCCGGGTAGTATTAATGGCAAGAGTGGATTGACTAAAGCAAAGTGCGACGATCTGGAATCATTTAATCCTAACAACGATGCATGCATGCTGAGTGACTCCGAGGTGTATGTGAACCCAAAGACCAAGCTGAAGATTACCTTGAAAAATAATACCTTTAGATTGGATAATGCTTTTGAAAAGGTCCCTTCATATGTTGCGGCATATCTGATATGTAAGGGATTGGCTTCAATTTCTAACGCTCAGTAATGCAGACAGAGCTCAAGGACAAAAACAAGATATGAGATTTCGTGTTTAAAATTTGTTATTATGAAAGTATGATTATTATAGGTTCATGATTATTATCAAGTCAGAATTTGACTGTACTTGTTGTTGACAACGATTCTCCATATGTCCGAGATATTACCTTGTGTTTAGAGAATCTAGGACAAATTCATGAATTAAAAAAATACGATGAAGAATTCTTGCTTTCAGACTATCAGAAAGTAATACTGTCAGGTCGTAGAAAAAATAAAAAAGAAATTAATTCGATAAATTCAAAAATTATCAAAACTTGCTTTACTAATGAAACTCCGGTTTTAGGTATTTGTTATGGTGCAGAAATCATTGCTCTTACCTTCGGTGGTTCATTACATAAGACTGATCTTATCCAAGGTTTTAATAGAATCAATATTGAAAAACCAACCAAACTATTGGAAAGGACTCGCTGTAATGTTTATGAAAGTCACTCATATGCAATTTCACATCTGCCAGAAAATTTCATATGTGTTGCAAGTTCTGCTTCCTCCAAACATGAAATAATTTGCCACAACTCAAAGAGAATTTTTGGTACCCAATTTCATCCAGAAAAAAGTGGAGAATGTGGTACTGAATTGATTCGTAATTTTGTTAGATTGTGACAAGAATTTTATTTTCCCTCGCCATTATCTTGAATGTTGAAATTCAATAATGAACATACCTTAGTCCTTCCATTGGTGGAAAGTAAGGATGATGAAATTTGTCTTCCACTAGCGATAAACGTACTCTTGACGTACTGGGGTGAATATGACTTCATTCAAGAAGCAAAAGAGCGGGCACGGAAATACAAGGATATTAAAGGCTCAATTTTTATCGAGGGATTTGAACTCGCAGAAAGTCGAGGATACCATGTTAGCGTATTTAGGAGTAATATTCAGGGGTTAAAGAAAAAGATAGATCAGGGCATTCCCTCTATAGTGATCATGCCTGGATTAAAGGATACTATACAACATGCAACGGTAATTTCAGGATATGATCCAGAAGAAAACAGAATAGTTATGTATGTTCCTGAACCAGACACGGTTGGATCCATACCCGAAAAGAAATTCACGGAACTATGGGAACAAGACGGCTCTTTGACCATCACTATCATTCCTGTAGATATGAAAGACGTTAATGAAAAAGAAAGTGCTAACAGGGATGAGTCCTACAGGATGTGTTTTGAGGCTGAACGGTTACTATTAACCGGTAAGACAAAGGAAGCAATTGAAAAATTAAATAATGCAACTGATACTAACAAGAGTAATGAACTCGCATTAGATATGTTGGGCTCTATTTATAATGAATTAAAATCTGACGAAGCAAAGAACTATTTTGAAGCCTCAA
The DNA here is from genome assembly GCA_036280615.1 of Nitrososphaeraceae archaeon. Classification (GTDB taxonomy): domain Archaea; phylum Thermoproteota; class Nitrososphaeria; order Nitrososphaerales; family Nitrososphaeraceae; genus TA-21. Next base: position 5,123 of record DASUQJ010000042.1, on the reverse strand, counting down.
TCAAATTGAACCCAAAATTTTATCTCTCTTATAGAGGCATTGGAAATTATTATCTCAGAAAAGAAGAATATCTTTTAGCTGAAAAATCTTATTCTTCTGCAATTTCAATTAATCCTAGTCGATTTGGTCCTATCTATAAGAATAGAGGAATTGTCAGAATAAAATTAGATGATAAGGAAGGTGCAATTTCGGATCTAAATATGTATCTGGATCAATGCCCACAAGCAAATGATAAAAACAATATTGAATTGGCCATAAAAGAACTTTCATCCGAAAAAACATGATGAGTTAAGATCGTCATAGGCATGTACCGCTTATTATCTCTAACCGAGTAATAATTAATTTTCGGTATCGGGTATCATATCAGAATTATCTTTAAAGCAAAACTAGATAAATGATCTAATAATTTCAAGCGCGTTGTTGATACCATGATGTCTATCAGTAATCTTCTTTATTTTCCGAACGTTCTCTAGATAGGATTTATCATTTAATATCTTATGAATTGCCTCAGCAATTTGATAAGAGTTTGTAATTGAAGGCTCAAGTTTTATTCCAATTTTCATTCTTTCAACTTTCTCTGAATTACCGAGTTGCTCTCCGTGATTTTGAATAGGTATCGAAACCATAGGTTTTCCATGCTCTATTGCGTGTGATATTGCTTCATGACCCGCCCTGATCACAATTAAGTCGCTTAGAGCAAAGATTTCATCTCGCACCGGACACCATTCATAGTACCAGCCTGTAGATGAAAGTTTCCTAGGGATGGAACTGCCATTTGGTTTGCCTTCAGAGATGATATACTGTATGTCTTTTCTAAAGTACCTTGATCCATCCTGTATCATTGAAATCAAGTTTAATCGCGTTTGGCGGGGACCACTGATATGCATAAATACTATTGGTCTCTTTTTATCTAGATTTAAAGAATGAACTACGTTATTGATTGCTAGGTTATCACCATGCCACTTTGGCGTTGTAAAACCGATGTAGTGCATTTTCTTTCTTACAGATTCTAAATTCCAAATATTATGTTCTGCTATTGTATAGGGAGGTGGAAGATCTGGTATTAATATTTTTTCAGCCATGCTCCATAAATTTCCAAAAAACTCACCGTTTAATTTTTCAAAAACTCTTGCGGCCCTAAATTCTCTGATCCTAGGCGATAGTAAAAGCTTTATCTGATTAAGTATCACTATTGAAGGTATACCTAAAATTCTTGATGACGCTAAGGGAGATAACCTTGAATCCGACACAACGATATTTGGATTGAATGTCGAAATGTTTCTTGTTTCTTGAGAAATTTGTCTTCCAAAGTTCGTAAACCAGAGTGGTATATTGGCAATACTATCTTTTATTGAAAAACCACCATTGCTCCATGCAAATTCTATAGGTGGAACTTTTACACACTCGTAGCCATGATTATTAATATACGATACTGCCTCACCATATGAAGAAAATTTTATTGCAATGTTATCTTGCCTTAGAAATTCAGAAATAGAAAGTAATCTGCTGGCATGACCTAGTCCAACACCATATGGAGCTAAATATGCCCTTGCCATAAATTTCAATAATTGCACTTTATTATATATTGAATAGGTTTATTCGAGTTGCGCAAATAAAGAACAGATTTATGATGCAATTTATCATTAGGAAGGTAATTTGATTTTGGATTGACCCATATTCCTAATTTACTTTGTGATTTTCAGCGTAGATTTCTCTATTTGGTAATTTTTCTCTAAATATTATTGAATGAAACGTATATAGTTTAGAATCAGGTAATAACCAAGTGTTAGACGGCGCTCCTGCCTTGTAGCACAAATTTGTGAGATATTCCCTAACGTTCCATTTTTGTTCGACTGGAACCTGGGGTAGAAACAAGCCAGAGCCATACGCACTCTCTAGTATAAGGCCATCCCTTCCAATAACTATCTTACTTAGAGATGCATCAGAATTATCAACACGAATTAGCAAGGGTTTGGTTAACACGGAGACTTCAAAAATTACTTCATCCAATTCTCTTTCACTGACGGCACTGAAACGTGGATCTTTAGTAGCAGCATTAATCGCGGCGGCGATAATCGAATCATAAATATTCTTTAATGGAATTATGTAACCAATGCAACCACGGAGATTTTTTTGACTGTTCTTAGTATTAAGATGGTAAACTGTAACAAAGACTCCCAACTTTTTGTTACTCTTAACGGGAGAGTTAATTATTTTCCTATTTTTTATGTATGACTCAACAGATGTTCTTGCCAATCTGACAAGTTCTATTCCTTCTTCAATAGCTATATCATCTGAGTGCATAAATTATCCCCCGCTAGGGAACTAGTAAAAAGTAAAGCTAATCATGTAGCAATTCGTCACCATAGATGAGCTTCATCTCATCAAATGTTAGTTTTCTTCCACTTGACATCTTCTTCAGAGCAGCCTCTTTGGCCAAATTCAGTAGTTCCATATTTTCTTTATTTCTTCTTATTCTTTCCTGAGAGTTATCATATTTGTATTCCCGCTTATCTCCTGTGATTCCAGACCTTGTTCTAAAGCTGGCCTGCCTGGCACGTCTATATTCAATCGCATTTAGCTGGGTATCCACCATCTCTAGTTTAGCTTCAGCTTCTCTTAATTCGCTTCTAGCCTTTCTTCTTTCTTCATAAAGGCTTTCCCTCTGATTAAGCAACTTGTCCAAACTGCCCTTTAACCTGCCTATCTTATCTCCTAATTCTGATTTTTGCTGAAAAATAGAATTAATTTTGGTTTTCAACTTATCATATTGGATGGAAATAGATCGATAATCGTCCTCTTTCTTGTGGATCATCTTAAGCGAATGTAACCTTGTGGCCATTTCTTTTGATCGGGCTACCAATCTTCGTTCTTCGTCTTTAGTCAGTTTTTTCGTTTGAATATCTCTTTCAATTTGATCCAGGTTTTTTGCTAAATTTATCATATCAAACCTCTCTTTTCGCAACTTGTGCCCCGCTGTGTCATTGCCCTTTTCGTCAAGATTTTTCATTTTATTTCGAATTTCCATCAAATTATTTTTGAGTTCAATAAACTTCGAATATTCTGAATCCTTCATCTCATTTACTTTTTTTAGTTGCGTTCTAAGTTCTTCTAGGTCCATTCTTTGTTTATCAATTTCTATCTTGGTAGATTCAATTGATTGATTAAGCGATTCTTCCTTTTCTTCGCCAGTTTTTTGCTCTGCAAGAAGTGTTTTTTTAAATTTTGTTAGGGTATTTAAATTCGAATCAACATACTTGTTTGATCCGACAATATTCTTCCCATTCCTGTCGATATTGGTAACCATGGACGACTTGTTATTTGCGTCTGTGCTATGCTCTTTTAACACTTCTATCGTGTTTTTAAAATATTCAAAATATATCTTTTATCATTAAGGTACGATTAGATTTAGATATATCTTTATATCTGATAAGCGGACACTAATGTTAGTCTATTATGGATGAGTTTGAAAAAGATTTTCCAGATTTTGATTGGAAAAATACACCCGCTTACAAACATCCAGGGGGAAAAGACTGTCCCTGTCCAAAACATGAGTATATTAGAGAACAAATTAGTGTAGCAAAAAATATTTCTGCAAACAAGGAATCTAATAGTAAACATAGGGCACAAATTACCTTAAAGTTCTGCCCAGATCATTATAACGTTTATTTTGATGAAGTCATTCCTTCAATGCCTCTAAAGTATAGATTGACGACAAAATTTGCATTAAAGATAAGGGCTATTCTGATACAAAAGTTGACTTACATGCAGTCTGATCAATGCTTCTACTGCAAATTCGGCTCAGGGGGATTTGACAGAAAAACCGAACTTCCTCCTATATGATACCAATTTAGCTGAATCTAGTAGAACGTTGACAATCCAATTTGAACTGAGGCTTAGTCCAAAACCCAGGATGTTTCTTAAAGGTATTGAGAGGCAAGGAATTGGGGTTTTTACTTCAGAGTAATATCCTCCGCAGAAAGCATCTTGTACTACCTTGTACTTTCTAATATCCAATCCTAACAAGCTGCCCAGAAACGAACCTATGTCCATACTTCTTGCAAAAATTGAATTTTTTTTCTGTATAAAAGCCAGATCAGTTCGCAAAACATTTGTCATTGAACCTACAAGAAAATTTTGAGATTTATTATCTATGAATGAGTAGCCTGACTTGTGGAGCCTTCCTGTGATAATTCCTGCACTAAATGCTAATGAAAAATCGGTTCCATTCGATAGCGCTTCATGAAGATTTCCCCCTGGAATAAATTCTTCTATTAACAAATTGTCAGAAATCAATGTTACCGATGGTGTGGGAATTCCAATTAAACGTAATTTTTCCCTCATTTCAGTTCCTTCGTTTGATGTCATCTTGTTACCAAGTTCGGGGGGAGCTGAAGGATGTGCAAGAAGAATCGAGAGGATAGTATATGAAATAGCAATAAGATAATCATGCAAATTTTTGCTTAACTTATTCCGTTTGACAACAACCTTTTTACCATCAATCTCCTTAATGGATATTTCTCGTTGCCAATTTACGAAATACAATAGTGTACATTTATTTATCCAATGAATAAATACATTATCGGTTCTCGTAAATAGCAGCTTCGCTGAGAATTCGTTAAAACTTGACTACACATGAATTCACGTGAATTATAATACAAATTAATGGTGGACCGAGTGGGATTCGAACCCACGACCTCAGCAATGCCAATGCCGTATCCTACCGGACTAGACGATCGGCCCATGATTTCGACTTAGATTTACACATTAATATCTTTAGGTTAATTATGTTTTTATGATTCCAACCAAAATTGTCATATGAATGTAATTCAGAATTTGTTTATACTAAAATCTAAAAATAAAAAATCGATAAAAATTATAATTAGCTGCGGTACTAAAATAAAGAGGTAGAATATTCCTGGAAACCTCTATTGGTGCTGTTATACGATACAACCCACCGACTCCTGTTAAAGAACCTGAATTTCTAATCCTAAAGAATAGAAGAGGTTCGTGGGGTTTTCCGCAAGGACATAAAGAAGTTGGAGAATCAGAACTAGATACATTGATTAGAGAAGTAAGGGAAGAAACTGGAATAAGATTTCTCGATGTCATGTCATTTATTG
>DASUQJ010000041.1:0-14701 GCA_036280615.1 Nitrososphaeraceae archaeon | reverse complement strand
CTCTAATTTTAGCCTGACATATTTATCTTGTCTATCTGAATCGTTATCAAGTAATGAAATAGATTTTTCTCGTTCCTGCGTAAAGGAATCTTTGACTTTTAATTTTGTGCTCTTATTCTTTATTAATATAAAATCCCAGGGCTGCGAGAAACCAACAGATGGAGCGTGATGAGCTGCATTCAAAATTTTAACAAGTGCTTCATCTGGAATTTTTTTATCAATAAAATGAGATCTGACATCTCTTCTAGAAAAAACGGCCTTGTATAGACCCTCTTTTTCAGTCATTGTAAAGGAATTAAGATCGGTAGACATATTCTGTTGTCAGATCTTGGCTATGATTGTATATTTCGTCATAATGACAGGGATCCCATGTTGGATTGACTTGAAAATATGTTCACGACAGCCATCATTACCTTATTAACAAAACTGCACATCGCGAGTGATGTACAATTTTGCTTGAGACGCTGCCTAGTATTAGTTCCTTAAACTTTCCCATGCCTCTACTTCCCATGATTAGAAGATCAAATTTCTCTTGTTTGCTATAATCCAAAATTACGGAAGCAGGATTTCCCTGAAGAAGAAGAGTCTTTATAGTCAATCCTTTTTGAGTAGCAATCTCTGAACACTTTGATAGTATATCTTGATTTTCTTTTTTGTAGGCTTCTAGGAATTCACTTAACAGTTTTTCTGATCCAATATGAGTTATAGGAACTTGTTCCATTACGTGAACTGCAATAATATTTGAACCTAATTTTTCTGAAAAAAGTAGTGCTGCATCTAAGGCTCTATAGGAATTATCCGATCCATCGACGGGTACTAGTATATTTGTAAACAATAAAGATTATTATTTTGCTTGTGTCTAATATATTTAACATCTATTGCCAATCTAATTTCAGTTTTAAAATTAGACCTTCTATACCATAGGTTGGTAAATGAACCATAAGTCTGGGCAATATAAAGAAAGAAAGAAAGAAAGAAAACTTGGGCTACTTGTGGATCCTAATCATTAATAAGCGTAATCTGAGTCTTCAAAGCATCTAAGTACTTCATAGTCTGCTAGATTATTTGAGAGCTCCTCTCTATTTTCTATGCATCCTTGGGTTTCAATATCTTCTTGTTTGAAGATTTTTGAATCCTTGAATTCTTTCCAATTCATATCATCATCGTTATCCTTACCATTGTCAATATCTTTTACAAGTTCCTCCATAGTGTCATCATCATCCCAGATATCGGCATATACTTGGTCACTTGTTGCGACAACTAGGGCTCCAAACATTAGGGTCAACAATGAAGACATTAAAAATATGGTTTTCACTGGTTGTTTCTTGTTCATGGTTCTATGGGTTAGATTCATCATAAATAAATTAATACATTGTAGTAATTTCATATTAAGAGGACTTTTGATAATAATATCATAAATATACACTGCTCTGATATAATTTATTTAATTTAGTTATTACTTTATTGAAAAATCCTCTAAAGGCGGTCATCTATTTTTATAGAAAATATACATATTGAAAACCAAAATATAAAATAATCTAATTACTTTCTTATATTTTCTAGATATTCTAGATAATTTGGGTCAACAAAGTTTTACTAAAAGTAAAACATATTGCACAAGATCAATAAACATGGTAAAGCTAAGTTTATAAAAATATTGTCTGTCCAAGCTGTATAATTTAGCACAATAGGAACAAAATTATATGCCTGCTACTTCGCCCTTATTTTTATATACTCATAAGCATCAGTAGAATTTTCAAATGCGTATTGTACTTTTTGAAATTGTTTACGAAAATTAGATACCAAGCTAGCAACCGTCTTCGGATCTGACTTGTCTATTACTATCTGTTTGATAAATGATGCAATTTCCTTCATGTCAGTTTCCCTCATCCCTAACCTAGTTACTTCAGGTACACCTATTCTAACTCCACTTGGATGCATATAATGTTTACCAGATTTGATATCACCTGGCAGGAGCTGTCTGTTAAGAATAATATTTGCTTTCTCCAATTCTTTTTCAATAGTCCCACCATCTCCAAATTTGGAAACATCTACGGCCAATTGATGTGATTCCGTATACCCACGTTTTTCTCCCAAAACTGTAAAACCAAAATCTGCAAGCGATTCGGCAAGCGTTTTTGCATTCGTTATTACTTGTTTTGCATATTCCTTTCCAAATTCTAATGACTCTGCTAAGGCTATAGCTTTACCTGCTACGTGGTGGAGATGATGACTGCTTGTATTGCCTGGAAAAATCGCTTTCTTAATGTTGTCTGCGTATTTTTCTAAAGAGACAATAATTCCTCCTTGTGGGCCCCATAGAGTCTTGTGGGAACTCATTGTCATAGAATCTGAGCCCTCTCCAATTGGATCTTGAAATTGTCCTCCTGCTATTAATCCGGCCACATGAGCCCCGTCATAATTCACGTAAATATTATTATCATGCATAAAAGTTGCCAATTCTTTTACCGGATGAGGAAAAAGAAATAGACTTCCTCCAAACATTGCGATAGCAGGTTTCTTATCATTTGCAATCATTTCAGTGACTTTTTTCTTGGTAGCCTCTACATCGATAGTCATATCTTCCTTTGAGAATGGATAATGCTCTATATTGAGTCCGTGCACAAGACCAGCAGTTCCAGAATGTTCTTTTTTACCGTGAGAAATATGTCCTCCGCTAGGGATGGATGCAGCTAGCATATGGTCTCCTGGATTAGAAAAAGCAGAGTATATTGCAAGATTTGCAACAACTCCTGAAGTGGCCCTACAATCAGCAAATTCAGACTTGAACACCCTTTTAGCCAATTCATTGCATATCAGTTCCACTTCATCGATGTAAATACATCCAGCGTAGACTCTTTCGCCAGGCCAGCCTTCTGCGTACCTATTCCCAAAGTCTGATACTATGACCTCTCTTACAGCGGGACTAGGAATATTTTCACTTGCAATTAATGGAATAGAAGACTTGAACCATTCATGATGCTTTTCAACAAGATCAAATACTTTATAATATGATTCCTTAGCGTCCATTGTAATGTTTATGGTGACTTTAATCTCCTAATTTAAAATATTGCTTGTTATCTTGAAAGTGATTTCGCGGGTTTAGCTGGACAGGTTATCATGTTGACTATTTCACAACTTTTAATTTACTCTAGATTGGACTCATATTGGTGGATAAAAATGATCTTAAATGTGTTCTATGTGGTAACACGTTAACTTTTAGGTACAAGTCTATGGAAGAGTGGAACATTTCAGGATATCTTTGTAGTATATGCTATGACAAAAAACTAAGGGAATTTTATATTTCCCCAGATCGTAGGGATATTGTGAAAAGATAATTCTAGAAAAAAATAGATCGTAATTTTCCGGTATATAAATATAGATTGCCAGTTTTGCTCGGCCTTTATTACAAATGAAATAAAAAGAGTAGAAAATCTAACGGTACGACTTCTGTTTTCTACGCCTTGCTCCAGATCCACCAAATTTCTTTGATTCTGTCTGTCTGGGGTCACCTGATAGCAAGTGTCTATCAAATTCTGTTATTCTTTTACGAATTTCCGTACGCACGCTTCTTGCAAATGGATGATCTTTCGGATCTCTACCGCCCTTTCCGGTACCCGTTAACGCTCTACAAATAGCAACGGTACTTGCAAATGCTTGTCCCATGAAACCGCCTCCGTGCACCTTGACACTAATGTCCACCTTATCTCTGTAGTCACCAATTAATTTAAGGGGAACAAGTACCAGTTCTCTTGCTACTTCGGAATTTAGTAACTCCGCCGGTATATTGTTGATTCTAACTTTTCCAGTTCCCTTTGAAATTGTGGCCACAGCTCTACTAGATTTTCTTTGGCCAGGATAAAGATCTATTTTATTCATAACTGTCCAATCCGTTCCAACCTATCTGTTTTGCCAATTCACCAAGTGTAATAAAATATGACGAGGGTTTTCTAATTTTGGAATCTTCAAATGTCTCAAGCTTTGTATTCTTGAGTTCAGGTGGTATTGCGATATAAATTCTCAGTCTCTTTAATGCTGTTATCCCACTAGGTTTCCTTTTTGGTAACATACCTCTAACCATCTTTGTAAGGATTTTATCAGGTTTTCTTGGATGAAATGGACCATGTATGGGATTTGTAGCAGATGAAATTTCTAGATATTCTTTGTATATTCCAATAGTCTTGTACCTATTTCCTGAAATCATGCTTTTTTCTGCATTTATTACTCTGACATGATGTCCTTTGAGTAAAAGTTTTGAAATGTGTGAACACATTCTCCCGGCAATACAATCCTTTGCATCAATAGTTATAATCTGATTAGGTTTTTGTTTTTGCTCAACGACTTGCTTAACCAATTAATCTTACCCCCTTACCATCTGGATATTTCTGTATCAAGCTTTCAAGAGCGAGTATCTTTCCACCCGCGTCAAGTACTTTTCTTGTAGCTGCTTCAGAAATACCAAAACACCATATTGTTAGTTTGTGACTTATTTCGCCAGAACCCAATATCTTACCGGGTACTATTACAACATCTTTATCCTTAGTAACGTGCGCTAGTTGACCTATGTTAACTTGCCTTCTGTTAGATCTTGACCTAGAAAGCTCTTTTATTGCAGCTTTCCATATAGGAACTTTATTCCTCTTTAATGCATTCCTAAGAGTCCAAATCGTATTGTTCAAAGTATCGGGAAACATGAAATATTCTCGCTATCCTTAAACCCCAAATAAATCTATACCTAAACATTCTTTGGTACTGATAGAGACTGAATAACATTATCAAATTCATTGATTTTTGATCCGAGTATTTTGGCTGCCTCTAGCACAATCTCTTCTGGTGTCAATGAGCCATTAGATTCTATTACAAGTATTGAATCTTCCTCCTTCTTGCTATCTTTTACAACTGCTACTGAGGTTGGTTGCCACTTTGCATGGCTTTTTCCAGTCCCTAATCTTGCATATGCCTCGAACTTTAATTTTTGACCTGGAGCTAATGATACTATTGGTATTTCATTATTTACAGGCCTTACAACTTCATCCTCCGATACTAAATCTGCAGAAGTAATTACTTTGGTCTTATCTTGAGACTCCGTATCTAGAACTAAAAGTACTCTACACTTTGAACAACCAAGAGCGCTTTTACAATCACAAACATGTGGCATTACAAATCTTTCAAGGTCTGTTCGTAATGGAATAAGCCCTAGTCTATGAGAGATAGCCTCATCATGCATAACAGATGAGTTTTCTAGTATTACTACATCATCAATTGCAAAAGTAGGAACTTGGCTGATAGACAATCTTCTCAATGCATTGACATACTGCCTTGGAATATCATTAAATTCAATAACTATATGATTATTATCTTTTTCAAGAATCTTCATCGTGTTCAAAGCGTCCACGAAATTTTATTTACGTGCACTTAAAAATCTACCGAAAAAGCTATGTGTATCAAGTTGCTTAAATTCAAAAGATTAATGGTCTGTTATATTACCCTAATTGTTCAAATGAATAGCATGATCAACCTAGAATACTATGGAGTATCTCCCTATGAATTAGAAGCTATCTATAATACATTATCTAAATTTTCTGGTGTAAGTGAAAAAAAATTAGAAGATTCCGAATATCTAAGCCTGCTAAATATCGAGTTTCCCGTCCAGTATGATGATTATTTTTTCCAATCATTTGGTTTTGATAATTGGCAGAAGTTAAAATACATTTTTAAGGAAATGAAGCGTAGGAGAGGTAGAAAGAATTTCAAGATAATTTTGTCATTTTCTGGAATATCAACGGACACAAATTCAACGCTGCTTTTTTCACTAACTAGCGATATTGGTCCTCAGTTTGAATACGCACTTGAAAAATTAGCACATATGGCAGACTCTGTTCACACACAAGTTAAAAACTTTGGAATAAACAGACAAGTTATGTCATATACATATGACGCAATCACTATGAAGTGGGTATTATCTGATAAACTCTAATGACTGTAAAGATCGAGTCAAAATGCATACTTTGTGCAAGAAAGGTGATTCAGGAAAAATACTGTGAGTATCATTATGAGGCAGTGCGGTCCTTAAGGGATCATTATGAAGTTTGGAAAAATCGTTATGGTGAAATTTCCTGGTATGAGTATCTTACTAGACTGCAACAAATAAAGCATACTGGTAGATGGGTCAAAGAAGTCATTGAAATAGAGTTAGAGAATATTAAAAAAAATGATAAAAAGTGAGGTAATGCTTGTCTTTGATTACATTTCTCCCATGCCAGGAGGCATGCCGCCGCCGCCGCCGCCGCCAGGAGGGCCGCCAGATTTGCTTGAAGCTATTACGTCATCTATTCTAAGGATCATAGATGCAACTTCTGTCGCTGATTTTATAATTTGCTCCTTGACAATAAGTGGTTCTACAATATCTAGTTTGGACATATCTACAATCTTTGCGCTTCTTGCATCAATACCACTCCATTTGGATCCTTTCGCTTGTTTGGAACGTAGTTCTGTAAGTGTATCAATTGCATCCATTCCTGCATTCTCTGCTAAAGCAAGTGGAATAACTTCGAGTGCTTCTGCAAACTTGTCTGCTGCTAATTGTTCTCTTCCGGACAATGTGGACGACCACTCTCTTAGTTTTCCTGCGACAAAAGATTCTGGTGATCCTCCGCCTGCAACTATCAAAGGCTTTTCCATGACATCTTTGGTTACCATAAGGGCATCATGTATTGAGCGTTCTGCCTCATCAACGACTCTCTGTGAACCTCCTCTAACAAGAATAGTAACAGCCTTTGGATGCTTACATCCCTCAATGAAAACCCATTTGTCCGTTTCAACCTTTCTTTCTTCTACGAGATCTGCTAAACCCAGATCCTTGGAGCTCAAGTCCTCAAGATTATTGACAGTTCGAGCTCCTGTTGCTCTGGACAATTTGGTCATATCGCTTTCTTTGACCCTTCGAACGGCCAAAATGTTGGATTTGGCCAGGTAATGTTGAGCAACGTCGTCAATACCCTTTTGACAAATAGCTACATTTGCACCTGACGAAATTATTCTGTCTACCATGCTTTTTAGCATCTTGTTCTCTTCTTCGAGGAACATTTTCATCTGATCTGGTGAATTAATGTTGATTTTGGCATCAAATTCAGTTTTCTCGATTTCTAAAGCAGAATTGATAAGAGCAATTTTTGCCTTTTCAACTCTTTTTGGCATTCCGCCGTGAACAACTTCCTTATCGAGTACGATTCCTTTAATTAGGTTGGTATCTCGTAATGAACCTCCTGCCTTCTTTTCAACTTTGACATCATCAATGTCTACATTATGACCAGATTCACTTGCTTCTGAAACCTGCATAGCTGCATTAACAACGACTTCGGACAACTGCTCAGACTCTTTAGACACAAGTTTGGTCTGCATTGATGTTTTTGCTACTCTGATTAACTCAGACTTGTTTCCTCCGTCTATTTTTTGTGCTAACTGATTAAAAATTTCAATGCTCTTTAATGCACTCTTTCTATATCCATCAACAATAATAGTAGGATGAACATCTTTTGTGATTAATTCCTCCGCTTTCTCGATCAATGCTCCTGCTAATACTACTACAGATGAAGTTCCGTCACCTACCTCATTATCAGTAGCCTTGCTTATTTCTACCATCATCTTTGCTGCCGGATGCTGAACATCTATTTCTTTTAATATAGTTGCTCCATCGTTAGTTATTGTTACATCTCCTAGCCCATCTACTAACATCTTATCCATTCCTCGTGGACCTAGAGAGCTCCTTACAACTTCCGAAATCAATTTTGCAGCGGCGATATTATTTTTTTGTGCATCGCGTCCTTTCGTCTGACTTGCTCCTTCCTTCAATATCAAAACAGGCATACCGCCTGCTGAACCTTGTTGAACTGACATTTATTAGATCATATCTCCTAAAACTTAATGTAAAATCCAATTTTGGGATATTTTAAATTTGCTACAAATAGAAATAATATTGAACTCTAGGCAAACATTTTATCGAATTTTCCTGCCATCAAATCGGCGTAAATCTCTTTTGCTGGTTTGTTTTCTACTTTAATGCCGCTGCTTACACAAGAGCCTATAATTTCCTTCACACTTGATCTTAAGCTAGTTGCATATGAAACATCAATTTTCATTTTAGCTATTTTTACTATTCCTTCCATGGAAATATTTCCAGCATAGTCTTTTCCTGCTGTACCGGATCCTTTGGATACATTTGCTTCCTTTGCTATTAAAGCAGTAGTAGGAGGTACGCCAACTTCAACGTTGAACTTTTTTGTATCTGGATCAATCTCTACCTTTACAGGGACTTTCATTCCATGAAATTCTTTGGTTTTCTCATTAATCGTATTAACTACCTGTAATACGTTAATACCCATGGGTCCTAATGCAGGTCCAAGGGGAGGTCCGGCACTAGCTTCGCCACCGCTTACAAGAGCAGAAATAGATTTTTTTTGTTCCATCTCAGACCGCTTTTAGATTTATATTCTTTAATTTAATGGTTTTTGCACCGTTTCTATGAGGCCTTTTTTAAATAATTCGCGTCCACTGTAACGGGTATTTGATATGGAGAATCTAACAATAAGACAGTTGCCTCTTGCTTTTCATAGTCAACCCTAGTTATCTTCGCCTTCATAGATTTGAATGGTCCGGCAATAACTTCGACTGTATCATCTACATTTAATTCTGTTACTACAGGTCTTTTTACCAAATAACTCTCAATATCTTTATAAGGCAATTCTCCACGGATCTGACCTTTGACATGTCTAACCCCAATAAGAGCATCGTAGGCTATATTGGAATTAGGAGCTTCGACTATTATGTACCCTTTAAAACTATCAAGTAACAATATAGAACGTACAGGAATTTTCTTTGAATTTATCCTGTTTTGTGCCAAATTTACTACAATATGTTCCTGGCCGCCGGTTGTTCTTATTGCAAAAAATTTTGAATCTGATTCTTGGCTGCCGGTTTCTAGTTGAGAGGTTTCAGCGCTAGCATTACTATCAGGCGATTTATCATTGGTGGTTGTACCTAATTCGGAAGGACCAGATTCCAATGAGTTTTCTTCATTTACCCTATCAGCCCTTTCGGAAGTAGTTTCAGTTTTGATATCTGAGTTTTCAGTAAAAACATTGTCCAGCTCATCAAAATTGTCCTCTTTCTCTATAGTACTACCTTCCAATTATCTTCAGGATACGATAACTTGTTACAATTTATAAGTTTAATCAAAAACCATTTTATCTTAAAAAGATAGACACATACACCCTGGAACTGATACGACGACATCTGTATTCTGAATTTCCTCACGATTGCATATTTTTCCTTCTGGATGCAATTGAAGATGCAAAATAAATGATAAATCCACATATCGCCATTATCAAGCCATAAAGGGACAAAGAGCCTTTGCTCAAATAAGTACCAATTCCTACGATTATAGCTCCCATAACAAGCAGCAGCATCCCGACTCTAACATATTTTGGAATACTCTTAGACATTTTTCTTACGTGAATTTTAATTTTAATAACTAATATAATTTATCATACAAGAAATATCCAAAATAAAAGAGTCAGAAAAACATCACATTTTTATTTACCAATATATTAATTGTCGTTACCAAATGAAGATAGCAGTCGTTGGAATGGGAGTCGCAGGAGCCTATCTTATGAATTCCCTCAGCAATGATCATGATAACTACGTTAAAGGATTTGAAAGGATGCCTTTTGAAGAACATGATGCAGTTTGTGCCTGGGCAACTTGTGAAAATATAATGGAAGATTTGGTGAAGCATTGTGGTCTTGAGTTTGATGATTATGTTTTACATGAGGGAAAAAGCATGAAGGTGGATATGAGTCAGAGTAGCAAAGAGGAAAAGAGTATTAATGTTGGATTGAAGGGAATGGTTACTTATGATAAAATAAAATTAATCAAGGACATGACTAGGGGTACTGATATCGAATTTGGCGTTATTCCTAGAAAGGAGATTCTAGAGTCGGAGTTTGATCTTATAGTTGATTCTACAGGCTTTCATCGCAATTATTTACCACGTCCCCAGAATGAAATGTGGATACCATGTATTCAATATAAAGTGAAATATCAGGACAATACTCCTTTCGACGATTTTTACTTGAAAGCTTTTCCCTCGATGAAGGGTTATTTTTGGTATTTCCCATTAGAAAATGGTTATGCACATATCGGAGCCGGAGATTATGAACGAAAAAATAACAATGTATTTGTTGATGAATTTTTGAGAAAACATAAATGTGAGGTAATAAAGAAAGTTGGTCGTCCGGTCAGAATAAGCCCACCCAAAAATTCCGAACCTTTTACTGATGGTCGGAAAACTGTAGGTGTTGGGGAATCCATAGGGACTGTGTATCCTTTGCTTGGTGAAGGAATCATTCCTTCAACATGGTGTGCACAATTATTTATTAAGCACATTACTGATTTTAATTCGTATAGAAGAGAAGTCTTAAAGAAGTTTCAGATTTATGCTCTTGTTTTTAAGTTCATTCAGATGAAAATTAATGGTAAATTTAATCTTTTTAAAAATGCTGTTGAGTTACTCAAAATATATAACCATATGAAGCATGAAGAAAAGAGGTACGGAATGGAAGTGAAATTCAAAGATTTGATGAAAGTATCACGGATATAGGTTTCATTTCATTTCATTACTAACACCGGTAATATCTCCTAATTTCTCCCAATTTAGAAAAAGAATAAGTATAAGTATTATTTCATTTACTTTAGCTTCAGCTTTTTAGTAACGTCCTTCGTAGGTATTTTGTTTTGAGAATGCCCAGTAACAAAATCAACACAACTACCAGTCCGATAGCCAGTGACGCCTTGGTTATAGAGGAGATTAGTTTATCAGTAGAATTATTGAACACGTTGATATGTAATGGACCTATTATGAATATTAGAAAGTATGAAACTACCATGATCATAATCCACATGATAAAAATAAGAATGAATAGTCCAAACAATCTCATATTGTTATTATCCCCTCCACATGATAAAAATAAGAATGAATAGTCCAAACAATCTCATATTGTTATTATCCCCTTCATAAATGAATATTGTATAACTATTGATATGAATGCCAGAATTGATGAAAACGTTCCTAATATGAAGATTCTCCTTATTATTTCCTGTTCAGATAATGGACCACTAGCAAGAATAAGTCTCACTAATGTTGCTGGAGCACTACTATCTTTAGATGCCATTAATCGAAAATCATCACATATTGTTACTGGTCTGGTTTTGACCTGCCTGTGCTCTACGATTTTTTTTACACTAGAGAGAAATAGGAAGGAATTCATTACTGCGGGTAGAAGTGCAATGACACCAATAATTTCTGAATTTCCTGCAATTAATATACCAGCATACATTGATCCTAATAGCAATGTACCAGAATCTCCAAGAAATATTTTGCTTGGAAATTTATGATAATGATATATTGCAATACAGCCAAAGAGTAATGGTAGACTCATGAGGAAGACATTAGTATTACTAAATAATATAACACTTACTAATAATGGTATCATGGTTATCATGATAAAGCCGCTTGCTACCCCATTGAAAACATCAATAGAGTTTATAGTATTACCAACTATCGGTACTATAGAAAGAATAAGCAGAATGTATAGTAGTGGTATGAATGCACTATCAAATATTAAGCCAAGATAATTCCCGTGGCTTCCTAATACTATTATAGGAACGGCTGCCAGTATCAAAGCTACAGGTTTAAACCAACCTGGCATAGTTTTCCTGTCATCGATATATCCAATGAAAAATCCAATAATAGTTGTTAATAAAACAGAGATTATTTTTATATCCGCTATTAACAAATATAATATTATTTCAGCAATTACTATTCCTATGAGCAGGATAGGACCAGCGGGTCTTGGAATGAACGGTTTTCCAGGTTTATGATAGTCTACTACCTCACTCCCTTTCTTGTTTAGATATTTAATAAAGGCAGGTGTAATAAAGAATATAATTAAGAATGAGACGGCAGATACAGTAATTCCATATATGACAATATCTAATAGATAAACCAAATTTTCAATCACATTTTGTAACTATAATGAAAATATCTTTTTGCACTCATTTTTAATTCTTGATTTGATTCTTTAGTTTTCTTGCAAGTTTAACTCCTATTTTTGGTACGGATCCTAATTTTGATTCAGAAATCTTGTCAATTTGAGTAACATTGGTGATTCCTGCCTTATATAGAGACCTTGCCCTAATTCTTCCAATTCCCTCAAGTTGTACAAGCGGAATTAATTCTGATTTTATGCCATGTCTAATTCTCAACCGTAGTATATTTATTTCTGCTAGTAGATCTTTTCTTCCTATCAATTTTGCAATTTCATAAAGACAGTATGACAGCCAGTACGCTGTTTCAACCATCCTGTATAGATCACCAGGTTCAACCCCAATTTTTTCATTTAGATTGGCTTCGGTTGTTTCATCGATCCACTCTAGCAGAATTATCAAATTTTTTAAAGAGTAGTCATAATTTGAGAGTCCATATGAACTCAGTTTATATTTTTCAAACATTCTTTCAAAGTATTTTATTTCATTTTGCCTCAATGTTAACTTTGGATAAAAATCATAAGAGTCACAAATCCAGTGTAGAAAATCTGTTCCGTCATTAATTTTGTCACTATTATAGTAATCCAAATTTTTCTTGAAGTAAATGCCTGTTTTTGGGTCGATATATAACAAGGAAATGCGTTTACCAAATTTAGTAGCTATTAGTAACTCATTCCTGATGATTATCAATCCCTCATCGCTCAGATACTGCAAAAGTGAGTCAATTTCAAAGCTAATAGTTTCATTCCCCTGGTATTTAGAGAGGAATGTTTCCTCAAAAAAGTAAACTAATTCAGACTTTAATATTTTAGGTCTTGAAGCTATCACTCCTAGAACATGCACCCTCAGTGCGCTTTCGCTCATTAACTGGGACACGATTGGTTCTGGTTCTCCTAATACAAAATGATTGTAAAGATCTTCTGGATTGGTTCTTGAATCCGCGATTATGATGGCTTCTCCATATTTATCATAAGCAGGTCTTCCTGCACGTCCGCATAATTGTTTGTATTGTAATATACTCAATGGAATATTACCGCCATATTCATAATCGTATCTAAAAATACTGGCGATTACAACACGTCTAGCAGGCAGATTAACACCTGCGGCGAGTGTCGGGGTGGCAAATAGAATCTTTATTATGCCATTTCTAAAGGCATTTTCTACAATTTGTCTGCTTTTTATTCCTAAACCTGCATGATGAAATGCCACACCTTTTGTAACAGTACTTGAAAGTGTTCTGTTAAGTTCTGTATCATCTCCTTGTTTTAAAATTTCTACACCTATTTTGTGGGCTGAGAGTTTTGAAGATTTATCGAGAAATTTTGACACAATTTCTGATGTTTTTTTTGCAAGTGAAACAGTACGTTTACGTGTCTCTGCAAAAACAAGTGATTGTCCTCCATCATTTGTAATAGAATCTATTGCAAGGCTGATTATCCCACTGGTTGAGTTATCTACGGCTCCAATATTATCAATTTCAAAAGCTGTACCATTGCTCATGGTAACTTTACCATAATTATAAACACCTTCTGTCAATTCAGTAGGGCGCCACTTGCTTTGAATTTGCTCGCATCGTAACCAATCAGCGACTTCATCTGAATTTGATACCGTCGCGCTTATTCCAATAATTTGAGGTTTTTGCGGCATTAGTTTGATCTTTGTCAATATGATTTCCAGAGTGGGACCTCGTTCACGTTCTGTAAGCAGGTGTATTTCGTCAATAATGAAGAGACCGACATCGAAAATCCAGTTTGCGTCATGCCTCAATATTGAATCCATTTTTTCATTTGTTAGTATAATTATATCTTTGTCAATCAATTCGGTTCCATAAGAGTCATAATCTCCGGTCGAGATTGCAATATTTATTTTCCTATTTTTAAAACAACTTAAATTTTTAATTATCTTAAACTCATTAAGTTTTTCAGTTGCCAGCGCCTTTAATGGAGTAAGGTAAACTACTTTTTTCCCCTTATTAAGAATATTTATCATTCCCATTAATCCGATTAATGTTTTTCCACTTGATGTAGGAGTTGTAACAAGGATATTGTTACCATTCATCACCCCTTTTGATAATGCAAGTTCTTGTGGGGGATATAATGAGTCGTAATTTAATAATCGTAAAAGCTCCTCTAAATATTCGTTCATTTGATCAAATTGAAATTATTCTATCTAACTAATATATTAATAATATTGAGATTATGATAAAGTGCATGTTGGAATTATTGACGAACGTGAATCTATGTGAAATAATTTCTTTATCTTTCACCAATACTATATCTTTCATATGACAGATATTATTTGTCGTAACTAGTAAATTGGTTAGTTTAGATTTCCATATTGAAACTAAGATGGCGATTCTCAGTAATTTGCACAATGTAGAGCAAAAACCTTATAAAATGTGTTCATGTATCACCTCAGTCATCTTAGTAGTAAAGGTTCGAATGTGAGGTCAAATGCTTTTTGATTGGAAATCGAGGTGTTATTAAAATGAAACAGTATTGAACTAGTTATGCCTTTGCATAAAATCCGGCTCTCCTCTCGTATATTTGTCCATTCTGCATAGCTTTTCTTATGAAATCTCTGGCTTCATCTTCAGTGA
>DASUQJ010000040.1:0-3092 GCA_036280615.1 Nitrososphaeraceae archaeon | reverse complement strand
AATTGGTCTGGTTATGGATTGCAATTGAACCAATAGAGAAGGTAATCCTTGACATACGTATTTCATTTGAAAGGAGTATACTTGTTGTTGAACGGTTCTTCAAGAGTTGATTAGAAAATATGGAAAATATCCAGTTTATACTGATGATAATGATGGTGGTGGTGGTACATGATATCCATCAAAGCATGTAAATTTCTGAAACTAAAAAACATCATACTCATTATCTTATGAAAAGAGTATCATAGAGCAAACCATTTAGTACATAAAAGATAGAGTTGAAAGTTTGATGACTATTTCCAGTCTCAAAAGATAACTGTAAACTACAACACATTAAAAATTGGTTTAATTTGTTTGTAGATTAGAGTTTTTCTGTTTCAATTAGATCAATAAGGCAACATCTAAAAATATTTTTACAAAATCAGTTAAGTCATTTTGACTAGTTTTATTGCAAGCAATAATACTTAGGCAATGTTTTTAAGTTATGTGTTTTACAAATAAAAACACATTAAAAAAATTGATGAAAAATTCTCAAATCCAACTGGTGAAAAATCTAAATCTGACGACACCAGCGTTAAACCGTTTTGCAAAACCAAGTGACATCAACACATTAGTCGCACTATATGGAACACCGCTTTATCTAATTGATGAAGAGACGTTGCACGCAAAAGTTAGGGAGCTACATAATGCATACTTAAAATTCAATGGACCTGTAAAAGTTGCATACTCGATGAAGGCAAACTTCAGCCCAGCGATTCTACGCACATTCATTAATGACGGAATAACCTTTGATTTGACATCAATTGGGGAACTTCATTTTTTAAAGGAGTGTAAAGGCGACCCTGAAAACATCATCTATACAAGCGTGACTGAAGAATTACAAGAATATTCAGAAGTACTGCAAAACGGTGTAAGAAGGATTGTTGTTAGTTCATTTAATGGAATGACAAATTTGGCCAAAGCGGCTAGTAAAATGAATGTCAAACCTCTAACGATGATCCGAGTGAATCCTGAGGTGGGAGTTAAAGCAGAGGTTCGTGCATCGTACAAAAATGGCAAATTTGGAGTTCCATTAAATGGTGGAACAATTGATAGTGCAACGAAAATGGTAAAGTATTTGATGAATAACGATCTACTGAAATTTGAAGGCTTCCATTTTCATCTTGGATCGCAGATTACAGATTTTTCTTGCTATGCACATACATTTGACAAAATGGATGCATTCATGACAAAGATAAAGAAGGAATATCAGAACTTTCAGATTAATACATTTGATATTGGTGGGGGGACACCAGTTTTCTATAATGATCCTGTTCCTACTCCATCTCAGATGGCTGACAATTATTTGGCTAAGCTGAATCAACTTGCAGAACATCATGGAAAATTTACACTTATTATCGAGAGCGGAAGATTTCTAGTAGCCGAATCATCAATGTTAGTTTCTAGGATAGTAAATACAAAAGAATACAATGAACACAAGATTGTCATAGTGGATGCAGGTTATCATCTATTGTTAGATGCTGCTCTTTTGAAACAGGAATACCCACAAGAGGTAGTTCCAGTACTTGATGATAAAGAGCAAACGACAAATCCAATAACTCCAAAGAATATCCATCTTGCAGGCCGTCTGTGTGATACATATGATGTATTTCCACTTTCCAGCGCATCAAGTCTGAGTGAAGCCACTATTGGAAGATATATATCATTTTATAATGTTGGAGCATACTCCACAGTCTTCAACATGCCGTTTCACTGTCAAACAAAACCGCCTATTATAATGAAAACTAGTGACGGAGACTATAAACTTGTAAGAAGAGGAACGTCGTATGAACAGTTGTTTGTGGAAGAAGGCGGAGATCTCACCTAACTTCCTTTTTCTTTATGATGAGTAGAGTTTTATATATATTTTAATTAAGCAAACTGTTGATTGCATTGCCTACATCATCCCAGTTTCCTATTGATAAAGGATCAAACAAAAAGAACGATAAGAAAGTTAGAGCACATGTATTTATTCGAGGTAGAGTACAGGGGGTTTATTTTAGACAAAACACAAGGATTGTAGCTATGAGACATGGTGTAATGGGTTGGGTGCGCAACTTAAAAGATGGACGAGTGGAGGCAGTATTGGAAGGAAATGAATTTGACGTCAATGAGGTGATAGAGTGGTGTCATGCAGGACCACCTAATGCTACAGTTGATGATGTAGACATAAACTATGAAAAGTACACTGGCGAGTTTCGTGAATTCAAAATCGATTATTATTGAATTGTTTTGTATGCAGCTACAATTTCTTTTTTGATATTTTCAAGATCTTGTGGAGTCTTAATAGTTTGTACCATAGATGGTTTATTTCTGCCGAGCCGTATAGAAATTATTAGGGAATCATTGATTGGCTGGATATCAAGAAATATTCGAAATGTCAAACCCTTGGCATAAATTACTCTATGTGGTCTAACTTCTTCTATGACATTATCACCAAGAGATTTCACAAAATTTCTTAAGTCGAT
The DNA here is from genome assembly GCA_036280615.1 of Nitrososphaeraceae archaeon. Classification (GTDB taxonomy): domain Archaea; phylum Thermoproteota; class Nitrososphaeria; order Nitrososphaerales; family Nitrososphaeraceae; genus TA-21. Next base: position 588 of record DASUQJ010000040.1, on the reverse strand, counting down.
CATCAGAGTTTTGGTTGGTTCTTTTAATTTTTCCAGATGGCTTTCAAACTTTATTCTAGATTTATTATTATAGTCTACGGCAAAATTACTCATATTATACTATTGTATCACGGCTAGTATTTGAAATGTCTTTCTTAGACTTTTATAATCGCCATTGGTATAAATATATATATTAAAACTTTTGTTTTAAAGAGTACTGATCTCGTGCTAGAATTAGCATTATGATTATTAATCGATCGGAAGTCTCGTTACTCTTTGAATTTATAGATGATTACTAATTAAAAAAATGATAAAAACATTAGTGGCGGTTCTCAAAATGCTAGTAATAATAAGGTAATAAAAGAACTTTCTGAGTATCATTGTCTTAAAGAATCAGCTAATGATGACCACTGGATACATAAACTATTTTCTATAATAAACTTGCTTTGTTATAACAACTTTAGAATTTTTGTCATATGATAATGGAGCGAAATTCTAAATCTTGCAAATCAACTCTTTAATTATTTTCTTTTTTGTCTTGGATAATGATTTTAAGGGCTTGTTTGAGATATTAATTATAAGTAACTATAATAGAGATATGGTGTAGAA
>DASUQJ010000039.1:0-13530 GCA_036280615.1 Nitrososphaeraceae archaeon | reverse complement strand
ATAGAGGCGGGAGCTACAGCAGACATTGAAACTACCAATATCAACCCAGCAGAATATCCATTCCATTGCACAGTTCATCCATACATGATGGGCAAACTTGTAGTACAGTAGTGAATGGCCATGACAAATTTTATTCCCCGTTCAAATAAATGCGGCCAAAATGCTTTTATTGATATAATGTTTGAACTACATTCACCTAATAGAGGTAGTTAGAAAGATTGGTTTTAGAAGTTAAGCAACCACGTCCTATGTGGGAGATATTATTTTCCACACATCATACTGATATTGGATTACTTTACATGATAACCTCAATTACAGCTCTGATGCTTGGTGGTGCGCTTGCACTTGCATTACGTGCAGAATTGTTTCTTCCAGGCTTACAGATAATACAAGATCCAACTTCATTTAACAGATTCTTTACGGTTCATGGTACAACGATGCTCTTTTTGTGGGCCATTCCATTTGCTGCAGGTGTAGGAAATTACCTTATTCCAATTATGGTCAGGTATAAGGATATGGCGTGGCCTAAACTAAATGCTGTTGCATTTTGGATGATTCCTGTTGGAGCTGCTCTTGTTTGGCTCGGATTCTCCGACACCGGATGGACAGCGTATCCACCATATTCTATTATAAGAGCCCCCGGACCAGCGGCTGAAATGTGGATCTTTGGTCTAAAGATCTTAGGAATATCATCGATACTGGGTTCGATTAACTTTATTGTAACGATACTAAAGTGCAGACATCCCGACTTGTCTATTATGAAAATGTCTCTTTTTGCATGGTCCATACTCTCTATATCGTTTATGACACTAGTTGCTGTTCCCACCTTCGCTGCATCATTAATTATGCTTTATACCGATAGACTTGGAATATCCGGATTCTTCAATCCTGCGATGGGTGGAGATCCTATAGCGTATCAGCACCTATTTTGGTTTACGTTCCATCCGGAGGTGTACATATTTTTGCTACCTGCAGTAGGTATGCTTTATGAGATAATACCAAAATTCTCAAGAAAGCCGCTATTTAGTTATCAATCTGGAGTTGCGGCATTTACCCTGCTAGCGTTGATAGGCTTTGCATCTTGGGCTCATCACATGTTTGCAACAGGTATGAGCTTTACCGAAAAGACTGTCTTTATGGTAGGAACTTTGGCTGCCGTACCGGCTTCGGCGATGCATGTGTTTAATTGGATTGCAACAATGTGGGGAGGCAGAATTAAGTTTGGAGCTCCGATGTTATTTGGAGTTGGGGGAATCATGTTGTTCTTTGCTTCAGGAGCTGGTGGAGTAGTAAATACTGCACTGCCATTAGATTTTATTACTCACGATAGTTACTGGGTTGTAGGTCACTTCCATCTCATACTAATGGGAACAGTCTCACTCACATTTACTGGATTCATTTATTATTTGTTCCCCTTAATTACCGGCAGAATGTATAATGAAAGAGCGGCACAGATACACTTTGTCTTGGCCTTTGTTGGTGTAATATTCGTATTTATGACACAACATTTGCTAGGCTTGCATGGTATGCCCAGAAGAATAGCAGATTTTGATGCAACCATACCCGGATGGCTGATAATGAATCAAATAGCAACTGTAGGAGCTTGGGTAGCTGGTCTGTCATTTGTCATCATGTTGGTCAACTTGATAAAATCTGCGGGAAGTGGTAAGGAAGCAGATATGAAAGATCCTTTCAAAATTGGAGAAGAATATTATGACTACACACGACGAGAGCCCCATCATTAGAACTAGTTCAAAGAGGATGGCCAAAGGCATCCTCATTGTGGTAATTACACTTGGAATTGGCGCCGCTATTATTGTACCTTTCTGGCAAACAATGATCCATCAGCCTCCTGCAGCATCAACTCTTAAACATGAAGAACCTCCTGCAATAGCGACTGGTACTCAAACTAGTATCGGAGTAACAGACGAAGCCACAAGTCAGCAATCTAAAAGTACTGCAAATGTTACTGCCGGTAGTGGAGCTTCCACGGCCGCGCCAGCTGCACCAGCTGCACCAGCTAAAGGAGGTCCACCTGGAACACCACTAACAATACTCGAAGGATCTTCAGTACAAGGAAATCCAAGTTTTGATCCAGCTACACTTACGGTAAAGAAAGGCGACAAGATAACCGTAACTAACAAAGACACTTTGCCTCATACAGTTACAAGTGGAACAGGACCAACTGATCCGAATAGTGCAAAGCAATTTGACACAAGCATTATAGAGGCGGGAGCAACAGCAGACATTGAAACTACCAATATCAACCCAGCAGAATATCCATTCCATTGCACAGTTCATCCATACATGATGGGCAAACTTGTAGTACAGTAGTCATGAAATTAAAAGTTGAATTTGATTCATAAATTACATGATTAAGAATACGGGTAGTGAATATAAAACAAAATGCTCCTGACAAAAATTTCCTTTTCTACATTATCGATAATATTTGCTCTAATATTTATCGGAGGGTATGTTAGTTCGTCAGGAGTGGGTCTAAGCTGTCCTGATTGGCCTCTTTGTCCAGCAGGTCTGGTACCAATGAATGAATTTATGATTGAATATTTCCATAGAACTGTCGCTGCTACTACCGGCATAATGGTTTTTGTCACCATGTTTTTTACCTTGAGATCAAAAGAAATTTCAAGATCTACAAAAATAGCATCAATTATTGCATCAGCATTGGTAGTAGGACAAATTATTCTGGGCGCATTCGTCATAGTTGAAAAATTGCACGCAGTTCTTGTGACTATGCATTTGGGAATGGGATTGATTTTATTTATTATGATACTTACTGTCTTCTTAGATGTAAAAGAAATATCTAAAAAAATTTCGCCAAATAAATTACGAATAATTAATCCATCAGAGTAAAACATAATACTAATTGACATAGCACAAGGGATATGTGGAAAGTAATGATGCCAAGGAAGATTGCCTATGGAGCTAACGCTGCAAGTGAATTTCAATATCCAGAAAATTCTCTTGTGATAACTACAACTACTCCTGATATCTATGAAAAATGGCTAAACTATATGGGAATTAAAAAATATGAAATATACGACAAGGTAACACCCGACCCTGCTATTGAAACAATTGAAGAAATAAAGAGAAAATATGAAGGCAAGCAAATTTCTACATATATCGGACTCGGTGGAGGAAGCTCTATGGACGTATGTAAATATCTTGGAAAATTAACCGGGATTCCAAAAATTCTGATCCCAACTACTTTTGGAACTGGTGCTGAAATGACTACATATGCCGTAGTTAGTTTTGATCACAAGAAAAAACTATTACAAGATGAAGCATTTTTGGCTGACGCTGCGATAGTTGATCCCTATTTTCTTCCCGGAACACCCTTTAATATTATGAGAAATTCTGCATGCGACGCATTAGCACAAGCATCCGAAGGATATGATAGCAAATTAGGAAACCCTTTTACCAAACTATTTTGTAAAGAAGCTTTCGATATACTTGATAATGCAATCATGAACGATAAGCATGATCTACTACCCTACGGTGCAATGCTTTCTGGTATAGGATTTGGTAATTCTTCAACGACACTGGGGCACGCACTATCTTATGTATTTTCTAACGAAGGAGTTCCTCATGGATATTCGCTATCATCATGTACGACTGTCGCTCATAAATTTAATAAGTCGGCATATTATGAGAGATTTAAAAAAGTATGTCAAAAGCTGAAATTTGAGCGACTAACGTTAAAGCAATCACTGGATGAGGCAGCGGATGTAATTATGCCTGATAGAGGACACCTTGATAATAACCCTATTGAAGTTACCAAACAAGATATAGTAAATTGTCTAGATGAAATAGTAAACAAGAATCCCTTGCAGTGAATTATTATCAAACCCGATCAGAAATGGGCAATTCTGTTAGTGAATACGGTAATTGACTTTTTTACTTTACTCATAAACCGGAATCAAAGGACATAAACAATTTTTCAAATTGCAATCAATCACAGTATCATCATCGAGAAAATTCCTACATATAATAACAGTTGACCATCATAATCATCAAAATAATACTTTTAGATCGTTACTATGCATCATACTGAGTTTGGTGGTAAGAATGACTTTAATAGATAATAATAATACCATTTTTACTGTGTAATTAAATTCCGTCTATTACTTCTAAAGTTGTAGCCCAAATAGACCTACAAATTAGTATTATGGGTTGCATGCTGGTATTTGACTGCATCTCGAATACCTTTAAATATTTGTATTACTTGATGAACTATCCTATTGAGGTCGCTGATTAGGCCAATTTATTTGATCCCTGCCAATTTAGTCATTATACTGATGACCAAAGTCAATTTTGATTTGCTAAATAAGACAAATCAAGTCTCGACTTAAGTCAGCACGAGCTCCAGAATTCTGCATGTAGCGTATATCGGATGGTTAAGAAACCTTTAAATCCAGTTTAGCAAATCCTGAATCTTACATTGACTACGATCGATAAGAGCATGCAAATTAATGCTCCTATTAGCGAAGTTTTTACCTATTTTGCAAGACCTGAACATATGGCAGATCAATTTCCTGAGAATATGGGTTTGAATGTAATACCAATAGAAGTAAAAAATGGATTTGGAGTTGGAACAATATTCAGAATAAGCGGAGATTTCGACGGGAAGAAACTGGAGTGGGATTGTGAAACAATAGAATACATTCCACACCGCAAAATCGTGGCCAAAATGATTGAAGGACCGTTTAAGAGCTGGATAATCACCGTAAACTTTGAACCTGTAGGAGAAAAGGAAACCAAAACAAGCATAAGGGTAGACTACGATATGCCGATGGGTCCACTGGGAGGATTTATAGACAAAATAAAACTGAAAAAAATAGCAGAGCGGGGAATCGAAAATGGCCTATATAGAGTAAAGGCACTACTTGAGGGTACAGGTTCAATACCAGTTTACATAACTCTCGATGCATATAGAGAAATTCTCAAAGAAAAAGAAAAAGCGAATCTCTCTGTGTCAGAAACCATAATCAAAATAATAAAGGATAACCAAGTTCAGAAAGTGGCTCAACAATAGGATAAAGCTAGCCATTCATATGTCACTCACTTTTCTAGACGTTTCAATTATTATTTTTAAGATTCGAACAACAGGTTGGCATTATCCATCGAATTCAAGTTTAATTTAAATACCGCAACCTAAACACTCAACTTTTATGGGTTCGTAGCTCAGCCAGGTAGAGCGTCTGGCTCTTAACCAGTCTATGTGGGTTAAAATGTCGTGGGTCCGAATCCCACCGAACCCGACCTAAACTTTACCATGACTAGTAACATAAGAATATGTGGTGCACTTTGCATGCTTTGCCCTTAAGCCCTTAAGCCCTTAAGCCCTTAAGAATTAAGTTTTACTGATATGTACGTAAAAATCAAAAAAAAAATATGGCGTAGAGTCAAATATTTTCTCTACACACACTTTAGCGTCAGCGTTGTTGATACCCTATAGCGCTGTCATGCCTGTGTCGAATTTTTGGAATCGAATACCTTCTCTACGCAAACAGATGCGTCAGCGTTGTTGATGCCCAATAGTGCTGTCATTACTTTGTCGACTTTTGTTGCCGTGATATTGCCAATTTCGATCTGATCCGTTACTATAGCGCTTCCATCGTTATTAAGATCTGTTACACAATTTTTCTCGTCCAAGGTTACTCCGTGTGTATGCCATTCGCTATCGTTTCCCACTTGTGGACTATCCTCAGCTCCTCCATGAGATACCACAGCAAAAATACCCTTATCGGTTACAAAGGCATACCCGTATATTTGACTTGCATTTTGTGGTTTAGATGCTCCAGCTTTTCCCTCGACAGTTACCCAAGGTTTTCCATCCTTGATGCCAAAATCTTTTATCTTAAAGTCCGCTTCGTTCAATTGGTTTTGAGCTAGTACATTGTTTGTTCCTGCTATTAGAATAGCGCTGATAGCTATGAATGCTGCTGTTAAAGGCAACGTATTCTTTGAGTTTACAGAATTCTTCATGTGTAAAACTTCCGATATTACTATACTATATGAAATTTACTTATCCTTTGATTAGTTATTGCTCGATAAGCAATCCATATATCGTCTGTTACAAGTTGTAGGGCATTGAATAGCCGCGTATCAAATGGAGGAATGACAATACTTGCAGGCACTATACTGGTTACAACACTCATGATGACGGCTCCGGGTCTCTATGCGAGCACATCTTCTGAAGGTTTCAAAATACAGACTTTTGGAATTGATGATGATGGGAACCCCTTTCTAACTGTTAACGGACAAGCAGGAGGGAAAACCCCGGACAAAACTGGTGACATATTTGCGTATGTATTTTTCACCGATGATGGGATATATGCTGTGACTTCACATCCTGGCGTTGAAGATAGCAAGGAAGTAGAAGATGACGAAGACTGGCACGCACATAAAGTAAAACTTGATAGTAATAACTGTGTGACATCCCTGAAGGAGCAGGGTGATGCGTTACTGGATGGTGATAAAGTTTCGGTAGAAAATACAAAAGCAACTGAAGTTACAAAGGTATTAACTGCCCTTCTTGTTGCTGAGGGAGATGAGGTCTGTGTAGAAGAGGTGTTTGACTCCAAAGGATGAGCTGTAATCGAGCTGTTATCGAGTCCCCTACTTTATTTTTGATTTAGGTTCGGGTTTAAAATCGTGTCAAATTAGATTTACAACAGAGTCTAACCAAAAGGGTTCCAAAATCGTAATTCTAGCCTTATCAGTCCCACCGAACCCGATTTAAAATTTACATGTTTTCAATAGAATTCTTGTAAATATTATTATATTATATTATATTATGTGATTATCGTTACTATAATGAAGAATCTGTTCTTTTTCTATCTGTTCTTTCTTCTATCAAAATATCCCATTACATGTTTAATGATATAGACAATTGTAAACGTTCCTCCAATAGATAAGGCAATAATAGACATAAGCCATATCACATCACTGCTACTGATAACCATATAGTTCTCCAGCATAATGGCAATTAAAAACTTCTGTGTTAATTGTTAATATGGGTTAAAGATTAACTCGAAGACTGATATATTGAGATCTAAATCAGACTGCATGTACACTTCAGTTTTTCTTGAATAGTGAGGTTTAAAGCTTAGGCACGCTCAATTAAACTGAGTTCTATTTTTGAACTACTAGCGTTATCGGCTCCACCCAACGCGACTTATAAGTTTGGTTTCTTGTCTATCTCTTTAATTACAAGTTGGATATAGTCCTTAATATCATCCTCGTCCATTGACGGTTCAATACCAGTCTTGTCACTCATTGATTCCGATGTTTTACTTGCTGCTATTAGAATTTGTTTTTGTACTTCGTTTTCCATCTCTGCCGTTCCGATACTATGTAACAATTTTGACTGCTCCATTACAGATTTTTTGATTGATTGCCGTAAATTCATATCCTGAGAAATTGAAACTGCGGAAAAATAAAGACCATTATATATCAAATAGCAGGATAATCCCGTAAAGGAAACAGAGATAAGACCATAAGGTGGATAAGCGGCTTGAGAAGTTGAAGCAGAACCGGCAATGTAAAAGAGAACAAAGCCATACGCCGCAATTATCATATAGTTCCTAGCTGCAGTACCCATTTTCAAAGTTCTTGCTATAGATAAAAACGCAACTCCAAATAGAATGCCTGCAAATATTGGAGCAAGCGTGAAAATAAGAATATTGATAATTGCGTTTGAATCTTCTGACGGAGTGAAAAGCCCGAGGCTGAAAAGAGGAAATTCGATGAGATAATATATCATAGGTGCACCCATCATGGTCCAGAATCTAACTCTACCGAATTTTTCAATATAAGGTCTGAGCAGCATGACGGTTGCAATCCAAGTAAGAACGTAACTAACACTAGAAGCTAATTGATACACCATGTCTATAGAAGAGGGAGATTCCGGGAACACAGCGATATCTCCCAGGCTTATTACTGAGTTTTTCTTTTCTAATTCATCCATTTGATAATACAGTCCGAAGGCTCCATTTATGACATATGCAATCATAGACAAAGCAAATATGAGAATCATTAAATTTTTCTTTGACCTATACCAAGAAAAGAACGCTTTAGCTAGTAGAGTTAACATCACTATCCACATTATGTAGCTAATAGATATTACGATATGCAGTAAGATAGTATTATACTGTTGGTCAGTCAGAATCTGTAATATAACTAGTAAAATAATTCCTGTTAATGTGTACTGTACAACAGTCACTATCTTATGCGTTGTGTGAACGAATCGGGCCCTGATATTGTGACTTTTATTATTAAAATTAACAAAGGCTAAGATATAGTACTGGGTCACTACGAAAATAGCAAAAATGGCGACGAATGTAGCGATACCCTCGCCGGAAGCAAGTTGTTCTGGGATAAAATCAGCGATATAGCCAATCGATGATTCTACGGTTAACACCGCAGCCAGTATCATCATAACAAGCAGAAGTTTCTTCCCATCAAATGTCGATACCGATAATCCTGAGGCACCCGTCAGTCGCATATTATTTTGTCTCTTGTTGCAACACTGATAAGTGTTTATCTGCTAAAATAATATAAAAAACATCGGAAGTCCTTTACTGTGTGTATAACTTGCAATCTAGAAATTATGTCAAAATGATTCACAGACGACCAGCGCACAAACAAAGGGTTTTCAAACTATAATTCTAGCATCAACAGTCCCAGCGAACCCGAGTTATTGTTACCAGATTTAGTAAACTGATACAAGTTTAAAGTACGGCATTTCTCTTGTCCATTTAACTTCAACTCTACTGGATAAGTTGTGTCATAAAAATTGTATACACATCATTTATTAATGCTCTTAGATCTTATGAAAAAGAGTTAAGTATAGGCACTCGGAATAGAACTCATTCTATAGCAAAACACTAAAGCTGCTCAAATATGAGATTGAATATAATGTTTATATTCTTTTCTTGTTTAGGGCTCTAAAAGGCATTTCCAATTTTGTTTCGTTCACATGCGGTTCCGAATTGTTAACAGGATGATTAGTACCCGACCAACAATCGCGGTCCAAGTGTTTCTACATGTTAGCTCCTTTCATTATCATACAAAGCTTAAAAGGTATTAAAACCATCTAATACTTGTTGTTAAAATGCTTTCTGATGATATTATGAACTATTATGCAATTTTAGGAGTGTCACAATATGCAAAATATAGAGAAATTAAAGCCGCCTATAGACGTCTAGCTTTGAAATATCATCCAGATAGAAATAATTCGCCTGTTTCTGAAAATAGTATTAAAATAATAAATGCTGCTTTCGAAGTTCTTTCAGATAAAAATAAAAGAAGACAATATGATGAGAAGCTGATTAACAGTATCATATTACATAGGAAAAAGAAGGAGGCAAAATCACATACATCCTCTTCTCATGCTAGTAGCAGTACTGCTTATTCTGGTTCAGATTATAACAATAGTCACGATAACTACGAGAGCACTTACCTAGGAAAAGGTAAACGGCATGGATTGAATGTGAAATCAGAAGGGGAATCATCGATAAGAAAAACATTCGGTAAAACGAAAGGACGTTACGATATATCTGTTGAACCTAGCCTGTGCATGGCTTTTGGAAGCTGTGAAACACTTGCTCCAAATGTTTTCGAAGTAGACAAGAACAAAATGCTCAATCCAAAAGCAACGGTAAAGTCAGAAACTGGTAATGATTTTGAATCAATACTTAATGCAGCTGAGACATGCCCAACTAAGGCAATCATATTAAGAGATAGATATACTGGCAGACAGATTTATCCTTGAAGTTATAAGAAATAAGGATACGAGGATAGCAATGACTATTTGGAAGGTGCATCTAAGCTTAAGCCTGTAAAGGTTGAACTTGAAGTTTCAAATGCAAAACGGACAGATCAAGTCCACACTGTGTTTATGAAATTACAAATCAATGTACAGATTTTGTTATAACAAATGTTAGAACCGATCCTAACCAGATATCCATTGATAGAGGTTCGCCCAATACGGAAGATCCGACCGCTCAAGATATGAGTTCGGATTAAAAGACTATCTAGACATGCATCTACCTCCTTTCGAAGTCAAGGAATTAAGGTTCAATAGAGAGTAGAATTTTATATTATGCACACTTTATATCATTGCGAAAGCTTGGAAAGCGATGATGAATCAGCAAATTTAGTAACAAGTTGGATGTTAGAATCTAATTTTTCTAGTGAAGAATTTGAAGACTATCATCAAGCTCTTTCCATGTTTAATAACATGTCAAAGAATGGAACGCAGGTTATTTTATATGAAATAAAAAAGAGTCCCTTGGATGGGTCTATTGTAAAGAAAACTCCATTACTAAATTCTAAAAAAGCTAGAACTAAACCAAGATCATTTAAGACAATCATTTATAGAAAATCCGGAGATGAGTCTGATGACCATTCGGAAAACAAAAATAAATTCAAGGACTCTAAGGTAAGGATTTTTCTTCTTGTCATTGTTATCCTTACCTTTATTGTCATAATGTTTTTTATGAATAGCATTGCAGGAGAATCTTCAAACGTTATAACGGTACACCAATCTATATTATTTAGAATCGATAATCCGAGTTACTTTTTACATCTCTAATATAGGTCATCTTGGGTTATAATTAAAAATATTGCGAATTGCCATTTTTTGTAGTTAAATCTTAAAATGCTCAAGTGTATGAGAAATTATGAATCTGATCAGTACTACAACTTATCAATATATTTACTTGGGCACAAACTGGATAACTGTATTATCATGTTAAAAGATTGTAGGATATTGCCCAATAAGTAAATTATTGTGAGGATTATCCAATAAAATTTAATCTATAATTGAGTCATTGTCCAACTGAGTTCAAAAGATCATTTTGGATGAATTTGATATCAAGTATGTAATCAAGGTGAAAATACGTTTGTTGATGATATATAGTAACTTGACTAACCAAATTTAAAGTTTGAATTTAAAACTTTATAAGAATTAGTATTATATTATGTATATGAATTTTCAGAAAACCCATTCTGATATAATGAACCTTGATCCAAAAATTAGGATGGTGACGATATGCGATTCAAGTGGGAAGATAATGTTTTCTGACCATAGGCCTGGGGTTACCAATCTGTTGACACCAGATGAAAGTAAGAAATCTCTTGAAATGGCTGTGAATGCTTGGAAAACAAGAAGTCAGCTTGCGAACAAAATAGGAAAGGGTCATTTCGTGTTAGCAGAATATGATAAAATAAAGAGGATAACTATGCCCTTAGGTGAACATCTTTTGTATATTACTACTGAAGTAGATGCCGATCATTCTAGAATTCTTGATGGGATTCGTAAAATAGAATCAGGTTAAGTTAAGAAGTATTATCTCATAATTGGAGTCCATCGCATCACCAACGAACATCACCTACGAGTAAACTCATCTGTTAGTGCAGACCTAGTACCAAGCCGATAAATCGAAATCTACACACCATGTATGAGCTCCCTTAAGCCCACGTCATTTTTATTCCCTTTCCTGATGGTTCAAAAATTAGTTGATCATTCTTATTCGGCTTCTGAATTTGGTAAAAAGTTTGCGTCTTTTGTTTGTATTTGTTTTTTAATTGTAAAATAATCCCTTATCTCACTACCACTATTGTCCAAGAAAGATGCTGTCAATAACGTATGAGGATTTCCATTATCTATTTTTATGTTTAGAAACCCGAATCGGTCAAGTTGTGTCGCCATATAAGGAGCCGTTCCATCCAATGGGTAGAAACTTTCTCCTCCTGTTCCAACGATCGCAAATATAGTTCCTACTGTATGATCGTTGTAGTCCGTGGTAAAGTTATGTTTTACTATTGGCTCTGAACCGTCATTCGGATTAAATGATATCGGGTATGTTCTTTGATAGTTGTGGTTATGTGCATGTAGTACCAAATCAACATCATATTTTTCAAAGAGAGGGTGATATACACTCCTTAATTCTTTTTCACCCGTGTGTTTTGATGGTGATGAGTAAAATGGTTTGTATGATGTTACGATTATCCAGTTAACGTCTTTTTTGTTAGTCGTCTCTTCAAGATCTTGTTTTACGAAATTGTATTGACCAGAGCCATTTGCAAATGGAGATTCTGACGCCATCACAAGAAAATGTACTTTACCATAATCAAAGGAATAGTACGGTTTATCTAACTCAAAGCTTTTGACAAATTGATCTAGTTTTGCTTGTCCATCATTGACATCGTGGAATCCCAATGTTATGAATATTTTATTCTTGAGCGGTGACATTATATCGAACCAACAGTTAGCACTTTTCTGATATGAAAGGTCTCCCAATGGTAACACTAGTTCAGGATCATTCTTTTTCATATTTTCGACAGTTTTTTTTGTATTTGAAGTGCATCCAAAATCACCCGCTGCAGCAAAGTTAAAGCCTTTACTAACGTTTTTGCCGTCAGTATCAAAAGCAAAACCCTCGTAAATGTCCGTTTCAACCTGTATCTTATTTGGCTCAACTTTTGGCTCAACTTTTGGCTCAACTTTTGGCTTATTGTCTCGAGCATTGTCATTCTTCCTTTTTCCCTCCCCTTTACCGGGTTTGTCCTTTCCCTCCCCTTTACCGGGTTTGTCCTTTCCCGGCTTAGCTTGGATGGTTTGTTCATAATTTACTAATATGTTAGATGAAATCACAAGAAATATTGTTGAAAATCCTATAATACACGCTATTTTTTGATATAGTGTCAGCATCAAAACAATGATCTAATTGTTGTGAGATTATAAATAACTTCTCAATCCAATGATTTCCAACACTAGTGTATTGAACTAGTGTATTGAAACTTACCGAAAGCGATTTGACATCATTGTTTTATTAGTATATCCAAAAAAAGTTTATGAAGATACTAGTTAACGGTATCATCGGCATTGTTACTGTTGTCAGCGCTAGATATTTGATTTTTGTAAAAATTTGTATCCTCAAAACAGTTCACTATTTCGTGATCACCAAGATTATCTCCTATTTTTCCTGCCAAGTCTATACAATCCTTTGTCTCTTCATCTGCTCCTTGATAAGCACCTGAATCCTGGAAAGCATTCAAGGATATGTCTTCAATATCTACAATGTGATTCTTTATATCACTAACTAGGTCGTTGAAATTGTCATACTCTTCAGGGTTGTTTGTACTAGCATTGGAGGACTGGTCTTTATTATTGGATTGAATATTAGATGACTGAGTATTATCAAAAGTTGAACTAGTAGCGGTTCTATTCTGTATTGAATTTGATGCGAATTGTTTGGCTTCAGATTCTGTGAATTTCCCTGTTTTCACAAGCTCCTTAACCAAACTGGTCTGTTTATTATCACCCGGAGTTGATGTATCACCCGGAGTTGATGTATCGCCAGGAGTTGATGTTGATGTATCACCCGGAGTTGATGTTGATGTATCACCCGGAGTTGATGTATCGCCAGGAGTTGATGTTGATGTATCGCCAGGAGTTGATGTTGATGTATCGCCAGGAGTTGATGTTGATGTATCGCCAGG
>DASUQJ010000038.1:0-9008 GCA_036280615.1 Nitrososphaeraceae archaeon | reverse complement strand
ATTGATAATTTAATTTAATTATAAAAGTACAATTATTCGAACTATCGTTAAATGTTCATTCTTTATTCATTCAGTGACTTGTCATTAACAGACTAAACTATTACGTCAAGCATCTTTGGAAATTGAATTCTAAACTAAATGCTTATTGTAATCCGCAACTCTCAAAGCTTTTTCATAATCTAATATCTGATCGCTAAAACTCAGTGTAAACCCGACCTCATCTATCCCCTCCAAAAGCATTTTTTTCCTGGTCGGATCGATATTAAAATTAATCAACTTTTCGGATATAGAAATTGTTTGTTTAGCTAAGCTAATTTCTGCAATTACGTCATCACTGTGTACCAAATTAAAAATGTATTCTATTTCATTTTGACTCAAGTAAATTGGCAGTAGTCCCTTTTTAAAACAATTATTGTAGAATATGTCTGCAAACGAGGAAGCAATTACAACCCTAATTCCATAATCAAATAATGCCCAAACTGCATGTTCTCTCGAACTTCCGCATCCAAAGTTATCTCTTGTCAATAATACTTGTCTTTCGTTATATTTTGGGTCATTTAGGATAAATCCATTCTTCGGATTTCCACCACGATCAAAACGCCAATCATAAAAAAGAAAGTCTCCATATCCAGTTTTTTGGACAAGTTTGAGAAATTGTTTAGGTATTATTTGATCGGTATCCACATTCATCATGTCTAACGGAATTAGTTTACTTTCAACGTCTTTAAAAGGCTCCATTCATGTCACCAGGTTATAACCAGTCTCTTACATCAACAAAGTGCCCTTCTATAGCACATGCGGCAGCCATTATTGGACTTACTAGATGAGTTCTTCCACCAGATCCCTGCCTACCTTCAAAATTTCTATTAGAAGTACTTGCACATCGCTCTCCTGGTAACAATATATCTGGATTCATTCCAAGACACATACTGCAACCTGATTCTCTCCATTCAAATCCTGAATCCTTAAAAATCTTATCCAAACCAAGTCCCTCAGCTTCTAATTTTACATTTTGGGATCCTGGAACTATCATCGCCCTCACTTTTCGCGATACCTTCCTCCCTTTAATAACAAGTGACGCTTCGATTAGATCTTCTAATCGTGAATTTGTACATGAGCCTATGAAGACTCTATCAATATGAACATCGGTCATTGGTGTACCTGGTTCTAAATTCATGTATTCCAGAGCTCTGATAGCTAATTTCCTCCTATTTTCATCACCTTTTGCAAATTGTTCAGGGGAAGGTATGGAGTCAGTTATATCAACGACCATAGATGGGTTTGTTCCCCAAGTTATCTGAGGGGCAAGCTCATCAACATTGATTGTTTCAACTCGATCAAATTTTACATTTGCATCGCTATTTAAGTTGCTTTTCCAAAAGTCTATCAATTTCTCCAGTTCTGATTCTTTGGGAGCGTATCTTCTTCCTCGCAAATAGTTAAATGTAGTTTCGTCAGGGGCAATTAAACCAGCTCTCGCTCCACCTTCGATAGACATATTGCATATAGTCATTCGCTGCTCCATTGATAATGCAGAAATTACATCTCCCCTGTATTCGATAACAGTTCCAGTACCTCCATCGGTTCCTATTTTACCAATAATGTTGAGTATTATGTCCTTGGACGTTATAGCGTGGCGCTTTTTTAGATTCCCTTCAATATTGATTAGGAATGATTTTGGCCTGTACATCCATAAGCATTGGGTAGCAAGAACATGTTCGACTTCACTCGTTCCTATTCCGAAAGCAAGTGCCCCAAATGCACCATGGGTCGACGTATGACTGTCACCACAAACTATGGTAGTGCCAGGGAGTGTGAAACCAAGCTCTGGTCCAATTACATGAACTATGCCCTGATCCGGGCTGCTTATGTCATAGATAGTTATTCCAAATTCTTTGCAATTTCTACTTAGCGTTTCAAGTTGCAACTTTGATACCTCATCGACAATAGGGAGTGATCTGCTTTCAGTCGAAACATTATGATCTGTTGTTGCTATTGTTAAACCAGGACGCCTAACTTTCCTGCCACTCTGCTTTAGACCAGCAAAAGCTTGGGGAGATGTAACTTCATGTATCAAATGTCTATCAACGTAAATCAATGAAGGGCCACTAGAATCGCCAGCATTTTCATTCTGACTATTATCTATAACTACATGACTATCCCAGATCTTGTCAAAGAGGGTTTTTTGCATTATTATGTATTGTTAGTTAACTCGGAATATAATCATATTACTAGTAGCAACCATTTTTGAAAGCGACTGTATAGTAGTGATAATGCTTAAATCTGGTATTCACAGAGATTAATTTCAATGTTTGAGCATGACAATAAGAACTATGAAGAATACGTTATGAATCATATAAAGAAAGGAACGACTACCTGTGCATTGACATGCAAGGATGGAGTTGTACTAGCTGCAGATACGAGAGCTAGCGCAGGCTACTTTATTGTAGACAGAAATGTTATGAAAATTCAAAAGATAGACGAACATTTAGGCATGACAATTGCTGGAGGAGTCGCTGATGCTCAAAACTTGGTGGATCTTTTGCGCTATAATGCAAATTTGTATAAATTGTCAAATAGAGGACGACTAATTCCTGTAAAATCTGCCGCAAGACTCTGTTCGAATGTTCTGTTCAATCAAAGATACTATCCTTATTACGTACAGATCATTATGGCAGGATTTGATAAATATGGTGAAGGTTCACAAATATACAATATTGATTTGTTCGGATCTATGACCAGTGAAAGGTTTATCTCAACTGGTAGCGGTTCTCCGGTTGCATACGGTTACCTAGAATCAGAATATAAAAAAGATCTCGGTGTTAATGAAGCATACAAGATAGCTATACAAGCAATTGCAGCTGCTATCAGAAGGAATTCTGGAACTGGTGATAGCATAAATGCTGTCATTATAGATAAAGATGGGTATAGAGACCTGTCCAAGGAAGTAAAGGACGCAGTACAGGCTGTATACTGATACCTCCAAATCATCTTTTTTATCAATTTAACCCAACCCCTCTTCTTGTTGAATGAATGCATAAATTAACTAAATCATCTAAAACTGCCAATTCAAACAAGAGTTCAGCAATTTATCATAAATTGATTAATACACAAGATAGGAAATATCAAAAAATCATAGGAGAGGTAAAGAGGTTTATTAGAAAAAATAAAAAAATTGATCATTTGACCATTTTAAATAGCTTGAAGATAGACTACGACACACTAATGCGCGTACTGAATGAATTAAAGAGTAAAGGCAATCTGAAATAACTACTTGAGATGTTCTAGCAATGTTTTCTGATTTTGTTCATCAACATCATTATATGCATTATCAAGTATTTTTCGTATTCTTTGGGCACGGGCAGTACCAAATCCAGGAATTTTGGCCAATTCAGCAGCTGAAGCATTTAATGCTCTTTTTGGAGTGTTAAATTCCTTTAACATTTTCACTGCAAACATACCACCAACTCCAGGCAATGAAGAAAGAACAGATAGTTGTTGTATTTGTTCGGAGGTCTGCTTTCTGATTTTTCGTAAAAGTGGTCCATATGAATTTTTTCTAGATAACTTGTTGGCAATTGCGACCAGAAAGCTTGTGGTATGTTCTATATTTGGCGTATGAACTAAAGGTATCTTGAAATCCAAAACAATTGTGATTAATGAATCATAAACTAGTTGAATTTTTTGATCATAGCTTCGAAAAGATTTTTCAGGTTCAGTTTTCAGATCTTCTATTATATCCCCTTCAACAATTAATAGAGGTGATGAGAAATGTTTTACGAGTTGCGAACACTGAATGAATAATCTTCCATCATAAAAGGAACTTAAAAGATCGGATATTGTTTTTCTTTCAATCGCTACATTATTAAAAACGATATAGTCGCCAACCTTCAATGTAGCAAAATCTACAAAAACACCTGACTGCCTGAGCAATTCTGGAATGCCACTGTTTCTTTCTCTTCTATCGACCACTATTCTCAAATTGCATCCACCAAGAAAATATTGTACCAAAGTTTTAAAAATATTGATGTTAAATTAGAGCCTCTAGTGGGACTCGAACCCACGACCTAAGGTTTACGAAACCTTCGCTCTACCAACTGAGCTATAGAGGCCTATGCCATGGATACATTTGCAATAATACAACCAATTTAACTATTTTCTAATTCGATGATATATTTACTACAAATGATTATCGAATACATCTTGACTTAGTTATAAAGCAAGATTAAATAGTTGAAAATTGAAGTTTTTCTAAAGTGAAAATTTCAATTTCTGGTATTAGAGGCATCTTTAATCAAGACCTTAATTTAAATAGTATCATAAATTTTTCCAGATTGTTTGCCTCTTTCATTATAAATAATTCCATTAATTCTGAAAAGAAATGTTTGGTGGCAAGAGATACTAGACCTTCAAGTGATATAATTCTTCGGACAGTATCAGCGGCCATTATGGAAAAGGGAATCGATGTCTTTGATTTAGGTGTAGCTCCAACACCCTTTGTATTTCGTGAATCAATTAAATATGGTAACGCTATAATAGTAACAGCTTCACATAATCCTTTAGAGTGGAACGGTTTGAAATTTGTAATTAATGGAAGAGGAATGTTCGAAGAGGAACTTGATTCAATTCAACAACAAGATGCTACATCTAATACACAGTTTGGGAAATCATATCACATAAATTCAAAGTATATACTTGATATTCTTGAATTTATGAGAAAGAATAGATATCTTGATGACGGTAGAAAAAGAACGAATGCAGTTGGCTTAGATCCCGGAGGAGGAGCTATATCTTCATTTATTTCAAAGCTATACGATTCATTGAATCAAGATTTCTTGTCAATAAATGACATTGCTGGGATTTCGTCAAGATCACCTGATCCTACGACTGATGATCTTTTTGAATTGAGGAAGCTTGTTTTATCCAAAAAGCTAGATTTAGGTTTTGCATTTGATATGGATGCTGACAGGCTTGTAGTAGTAGATAGAAATGGGAACAAACTCTCAACAGATCTTACACTTTTGTTATGTATTGCAAGTACATTGTATCACGGAGCAAAAAAATTCGTAGTTAGCATAGATACAAGTAATGCCATTAGACACATGGTTACTGATCATGGCGGAACTTTGAACTATTCTAAAGTTGGAGAAGCTAATGTGGTAAAACAATTGCTCAACTTGAAAGCAGATGCGGGCGGTGAGGGAAGTAGTGCAGGATTCATCATGCCAAAATTTAATATGTGTAGAGATGGCATATTAGCCAGCGTAATCATTTCCTCATTAAATGAAGATGTCTATAGCGATTGTATAGAAATTGCTTCAAATTACTCAACAATAAGATCAAAAGTTCCAATAGAATCGCGTTTTCAGCAATCAGTCATTGAAAAATTCGAACAAAAATTTAAGGCAAAATCTTTTCATATAATAAAAATGGATGGTACGAAAATATTAATGGATGATAAATCTTGGATCCTGCTTAGATCTTCTAATACAGAACATGCAGTTAGAATTTCAGTAGAATCATCTCCAGATAATGTATTATCTATTTTTAACGACGCTAAGAAAAAGGTACAATCTATTTATGAAGAGATTAAATGAAAGAGAAATTATAGATCTCTTTACTTCTTATATTAACGATCCCTTACTAGACAAGGTAAAGGGAGATGACGTAGTAATTGTGCCACTCAAATATGACATGATAAAAAGAATGAACAAAACAGGCAGGATAAACATTGTTTTAAAGAGTGATATGTTAATTGAAAGTACAGATGCACCGGGAATTATGAAACCTTGGCAAGTAGCAAGAAAGAGTATAATAGCATGCGTAAGTGACTTTGCTGCTAAAGGCATAAGGCCATACGCATGTCTTATTTCAATAGGGATACCAAGAAGGTATACAAAAAAAAATATAATTTCTCTTGCAACTGGATTTACACAAGCATCAAAGGAGTATAAAGTACACATCTTGGGAGGAGATACCAATGAATCTAAAGAGTTGACAATTGATTGCAATATGATGGGAATTACAAGTTTGCCCGATAGCAAAATTCCCAGTAGAAAGGGCGCAAAGGTTGGAGATTTGATAGTAACATCTGGAAAATTTGGATATACCTCTTCAGGACTGAAAATTATCCTATCACATTTGAGTGCTGAAAAAAAATTTAGGACAAAATCAGTATCATCAGTAACATTTCCAAAACCCCAAGTGGAATTTGGATTTGAACTTGCAAAATATTTTTCATCCTCAATAGATTCTAGTGATGGTCTGTCTTCTTCATTGTACGAGCTTGCCCAAAAAAGCAAAGTAGATTTCCTCATCAACAAAATTCCAACGCCAAAGGATTTGACTCATTTTGCTAAATTGAATTCGATTAATACCGAGGATCTACTCTTCTTTGGTGGAGAAGAATACGAAACAATTGCAACAGTTCCGAGATTAGATTTTAAGAAATTGATTAAAGAAGCCAGGAAACACAGAATCAAGGTGTTTCATATCGGCGAAGTTATCAGGGGCAGTGGAAATGTATTCTACGAATTAAGAGATGTTCAAAAGCTTATCAAGAATCAAGGATTCGTGCACTTTGCAAAATAATATTTCACACTTTAATTGGTAGTCCTTTTAAAGTATAGAGACGATTATACTCTTCTTCCTCTGCGTCCGCCGGGTTTCCTAGTTGTATCATGAGGTATTGGAGTCACATCATCGATTCTGCCTATTCTAAAACCAGCTCTTGCAAGTGCCCTTATCGCAGCCTGAGCACCAGGTCCAGGAATACGTGGTCCCACGCCGCCAACCGCTCTTACTCTAATATGTAATGCATTGATACCTTTGGTCTTTGCCATATCCGCTGCTGCAACAGCAGATTTCATTGCGGCATATGGAGACGATTCATATCTATCAGCTGTTACATGCCTTCCCCCAGAACTAAAAGCGATCGTTTCAGCGCCACTAACATCTGTTATATGCACAAGGGTATTATTATAACTACTAAATATGTGTGCTACACCCCATTTGTACTGTATGACTTCTTCAACTTCTGACATTAAATATGTAAATCTAAATTTTTTAAAGGGTGTTAAAAACCTATCCTACTTTGTAAGGTTAAACCTCTTGCTCATACGACATTAAATTTTAGAAAACAGATCTATCCAATCAGATGATTCAATATATGAGCCTTTTAGCACAACTTTAATGAAGCGGATAATCCTGTAATTTATTTATGAAATGGTTCAATCGTGAAAAAACTGACGACGAACCTAAATTCCTAACTTGCAAATATTGTGATATGAAGTTTGAAGACAAAGAACGATTAAAGAGACATACTAGGAAAGCCCACAGCGAAAAAGGCGGCGACATGCCAAAATTTAATCCGTTTGGCACATGACATCCATATTGATAGGATAAAGCATGTTTCCACTTCATGATGACAATCAGAGATTACATGGCAGACCGTATGTAACTTATTTACTAATTGCCATCAATGCAATAATTTTTCTAGCAGAAGTGATTGTTACAGCAAATTTCTCTGATAGAGCAGCAACAAATGCACTATTGCAAACCTACGGTGCTATCCCAAACAAAATACTTGGAGGAGATATATTTTCAGCGATCTCATCAATGTTTCTTCATGGTGGAATAGCTCATCTTATCGGCAACATGTTATTTCTTTTTGTATTTGGTGATAATATTGAAGACAAATTTGGCCGCATAAAATACGTTCTCATATACATCGCATGGGGCATTGCAGCAGCATATGCGCATAGTTTCTATGCAGTATCTACAGGTGGGGGAGACATTCCTGCAATCGGTGCGTCAGGAGCAGTTTCGGGAGTGCTGGGAGCTTATTTAGTACTGTTTCCCCGAGCTAAGATATTTACGATAATAGCTGCATTTTTCATTACAACGGTAAGAATTCCAGCAATAGCGTACATTCCTTTCTGGTTTGTAATGCAAGTTATTTTGGGTCTGCTAAATCCGTTAGGAGGAGTCGCCTATTTTGCACACATTGGTGGTTTTCTTGCAGGAATGTTAACCGGATATGTATTGAAAAACGTAATAACTGGTCATGGTATGGTAACATCCCAAATGCGATACTCAAGAAAGGATCGTCAAAATATCACTAGCGTGCCAGATATGACCATTCATACGCAACCGGAGGTCATCAAAGGATCTAATTTCTATGAAATTATTGCCGAAATGCCAGGACTGGTAAGTCAATCAGAGATACAAGCTAATTATGATCCGAATACTCAAAGTGTAAGAGTATTTACTACTGGTTCAAGAAAATATGATATAAACATAAGAATATCAGATATCCAGGACGATATAGTAAAAATTGATCAAATTAAATATCTTAACGGGATAGTAAGAATTCGTATATCAAATCAAAAGTTATAGTGATTTCTTACTTCTCTTCCATAAATCATTTCATAACTTGATCAATAACTGATGAATCATGCAGGCTTTTACTTAATTCCCTGTATTTTTTGTTAATAAACTCCAAGGATTCAACAAGCTTCTTTGTTTTTCCGTATTTGAATCGGACTAATTCTTTATGTCTCCAAAAATGTTTTGCATCTGCCACATAAATAGTTGTAAAATAATCAGGACCTATTAGATTATCTGGTAATTTTATATTATGGGGAAAGAGATATTCAACGCCAAACCATTCATCTCCATCAGGATAATCATTACCCGTTATAATATCAAAATATAGATGTAGTCTGTCTTCTACAGTGAATCCTTCATCTTTTATGAGGGGGTGTCTAACATTAGATTTATGATAATCTATTTTCAACAATTCTACTTCAAAATATGTTTTTATGATGGCACGCCTGAAAATTTCATTGGATTCCCTCAGATTCAAAGATAATATAATAACACACGATGACTATTTTATAATCTTTTTAGCAGAAGAATGAAAAATTTGTGTGATGATCTGGAAAATCTATTGAATATATGGAATCATCTACATAATTAATATAATAGCAAAAAATCTAAATCATCAC
>DASUQJ010000037.1:0-4147 GCA_036280615.1 Nitrososphaeraceae archaeon | reverse complement strand
AAAGTTTAGCTCGTGAAGTTGCTAATTACAATATCAGGGCAATGACAATTTGTCCTGGAGAAGTGGCAACAAAAATGCAGAAAGATATCGACGCACAATACTATGAACAGAACAAACACAAGATGCTACATCCCCGTACGGTTGCAGAAAAAATTGCAGACATGATATTTAGCGATAAAGAATACTCAAACGGAGTTTGTGTGGATCTTCCCAGCTGAAGATCCAGTCACAAAACTTTGATTACCTTTTAAAAATGAGTTTAATAACATCAGAGAAAGCTAAATACCAAATAATAGAACCCTAATACATGCAGAGTTCGAATCCCGATGAGCTTGGTTAAATTAATTCTACCAAAAGAAAGGCATTTTATAAAATAATCTCATTTAAATGCGATAGATTATTATCGGTTTGCAATGTATAAACCAAAAATACTGTTGCTAGCACTTGCTGTTGTGATATCTTTAGCTTCATTTTCATCGGCACACATAAATTTGGCAATTGCACAGACAGAACAGTCAGAACCTTTTAGCGCAATGCTTTCAGGAGGAGAAGAAGTTCCTCCAGTAGATACTGCTGCTACTGGTGTAGCATCATTTACACTGGAAGGAGGAGAATCAATTAAATATGATGTGAACGTTACTGGCATGGATAAGGTTACTGCAGCACATATTCACAATGCACCCAAAGGTGAGAATGGAGAAGTCGTAGTTACCTTGTTTAAGGCCGATAGTCCGACTGGCCAAATATCAGGAAGTCTGGCCAATGGATCTATCACAGCTTCTAACTTGGAAGGGCAGATGCAGGGAAGCCCTTTCCGCGACATAATAAGGGCCCTGGAACGTGGTGAAGCTTACGTGAATGTTCACACCGAGAAAAATCCTAGTGGAGAAATAAGAGGACAGATTAGCACTGTAAGATAGAGCAATTATATCCCACATTTTTTATTTGTTATTAGTTTTTCAACATTCTACTCCAAATTTCGTATTTATCAAAGGTATAAATCAAGTCAATCGGTGATATTATTTTTGTTGTTTGAATATTCAATTGGTTTTAATTTATAAATTTATACAATTGATTTTCACAAATATTTTTGACTAATACCTGTGACTAATACTTGTGACAGAATGCTTCCTCTTTATCGTAACAAGGTAGTGTTATTTTCTTGCTTACACTTTCTATTCCTAACTGTTTGCAGAGTTTGGTTCGGATTTATTCAAACGTTATATTCTCAAGAAAGATCCACCAATTCGTATCAATCAGTCAATTGGTAAAAAGAGTCTAGTGCTTCCAAAGAAGAGGAACGCTGCTTATCACTTCGAAAGATTTGCCAGTGGGTTTGTTAAATTCTCTAACGGGTTTGAAAGGTTTGTCAAAGGGTTCTTTTCCATTTTTAATGCAGGATTTTCCAAATTTCTTATAGAGTTGTTCTGTGAAAATCCCGTAGTATCTGTTTTGTTATCAGTAATGTTCTGCGCCGAAATTGGAATTAGGTTTAGAAAAAAACCAAGAATGAGAAAACCAGTAGCTACCATTAAGGGGTTCTTCAATAACAACTTAACAACCTTATCGTATAATAGGATTGCATACAAAGACCTTCTGAAATATTTACTAAGACTGATAAGTCACGAAATTAACGAAAAATTCTAACAATCGACGAAAAATTTTTCTTATAATATGTATTCTGAAATATGTGATAGAGCCTTTTCTTTTAATGGCAGCAATTACCTTCTTATTAATAAATCCCGAAAAGCTGGATCCGACTATTTTTCTATTTCTATCTTATTCTTCCATATGTTTCAACTAAATGCAGAAACGAACCAAAAACGACTCCTTCGATTACAAATTTAAAATTTAAGTTTGTCATCTTTAGGTCTTTTTTATATTATCAAGTTCATCATAAAGTGTATGAACACTTTTGCCGGAAGGAGGCCGTATATCCTTGTCGCACTTGCCGTAATCTCGGCATATGCTATGTTCATTTATCTCCAATCATTGCATGAAGAAAATATTTCCAATAGGCTTCTTCAAGACCAAAGGGCACGGCAGGAGCTGTTAGTTCAGAGCATTACCCAAAATATCGGCTCAGACTTGGATAGGTCTTTGCAAAGAATAAAGGCTTTATCCGAAACACTCCGACTAAGCATTCCTTTAGGACATGATTTGATAAACCAAAGTCAAACAGTGTTTTCAGATATCAGGTCAATTGCTCCATTTAACGAATTGTTCATTGTCTATAAGGATGGCACGGGAGTTAGGATGAATGGACGCTCAGTTGGCAATACTACAGAATCCGTCGCGGTGACACCATTTAACATTACAAATGGCGAGAAAGTTTTCAGGAGTTTTATTCAGGATTCGTTTGCCGAAAAAACAACTCAATTCTCGTCGGGTTATAACATGGATGGCCAATGGAAAGTTGCAATCACAGTTCCAATTTTTGATTTCAGCAAGAGTGCTTATGTTGGTTTAATAGGAATTAGTATCCCAACCTTAGACTTAGTTGAGCGATATGGTAACGTGTTAGATACTACTAAATTGAGACTGGTTTTTTACGATAAAAACGCGACGCTCCTGGCGGGATACCCTTTATCCAACAGTATTATAGGAAAGAGCTTGTTCTCTCCAGAGAACCAAAAGATAATCTCGGACAGCGGAAGACCCTTGGTCAATAATCTATTCCGTAAGATTATATCGGGCCAGGAATATACTGCAGAATTTGACATAGGCGATGGCTCGAGACTCGTAAGCGGTAGTCCGATTTATGTAGACGCTAAACCAATATACTATCTTAATATTCCTACTCCATTTTCTCAAATTCTGTCGCCGGTTCAGGACTTGTTGCATACGGAGCTGCTCTTGAACGTAGTTGTTCTGATAGCGTTTACCGCAACTATGAGTTACCTGATTTTTATTATGTCTCAATGGGGAAACAAGATGAATAAGGAAGTTCAAAAGAGGACGCATGAAATTGAAGTTGCTAATAGGTCGCTTAGTGAAAGGGCAGTAGAAATGCAGAGATTAAATACAGATCTAGATAGAGCAAACCAGAAGATAAAGGTAGCATATGAGAATTTAAAACAGCATGATAAACTTCAGAAAGAATTTGTCAATGTAGTTGCTCACGAATTGAGAACTCCTGTGCAATCTATTATGGGATACGTAGATATGATGGATTTAAATCCTGAAAATACAGCTGTTTATATGGAGCGCTTAAAGCGTAACACGGCAAGACTAGAAAGACTAACAACAGACACTTTAGATATTGCGAGGATAGAAAGTGGGACTTTTAGAGTATCCAAGGAGAACACTAACGTTAGGGAATTAATAAAAAATGCGATAGACGACTTGACCTTTACTATTCGTAATGGCAGGAGAGAAAATAAACTGAAAGTAATTTATGTTAAAGACAACGACGATCTATTTCTAAATATAGATAAATCCAGAATAGCTCAAGTTCTTTCTAATTTATTATCAAATGCGGATAAGTTTACTAAAAACGGAGACATAGTTGTTAAAGTAACAAAGTTAAATCAAGAAAAAGAGATAGAAGTAAAAGTAATTGACAATGGTCGGGGAATTGATAAAGAGATTCTACCAAAATTATTCCAGAAATTCGTGACAAAGTCGGATATTGGCACAGGTATCGGTTTATACATATCAAAACAAATAATTCTTGCTCATGGTGGCAGGATTTGGGGTAAAAATAACGAGAATGGGAAAGGCGCAGAATTTGGGTTCAGCCTTCCATATGTCTAAGCATTAAACCCTATAATCGAAGAGAACTATGCATCAGAAAAGGAAAAGACCCAACCTAAAAGAAAAAGCTAAATACCATGTTATTAGAACCCTAATAGATGAAGGGTAGGTTCGAATCCCGACGTCCGAAGACTAACGATCGCTTTCTTCCTAACCATAGTAACAAATTATTTTTCAATATCGTTAGGGAGTATTGACTATTTAGAAAATATTATAAATAAGCGACTGATCGTAGGTCATGAATCAAAGATACTGGAGAAACAAGAATACGCACATAGTCCGTAATTTCAAGTACTCCTTGTTTTTAATGTGGTATTGAAAAAGGCAATTGTTTTACAGAAATAATAAATAATATGACTTACTAACATTCATCAATGAGCCAAGTAAAAAT
>DASUQJ010000036.1:0-14865 GCA_036280615.1 Nitrososphaeraceae archaeon | reverse complement strand
ATGTACAAAGACTTGTTTTAGACCTAGTTCACATGGAAAGTTGCGATTTTCAATCCATATTTCATCATCAAATTAAGATTTAAATTCAATTGAATAATGCATAGAGGCGATTGCATAGAGGCGATTTAATTAACTAATAAGACAAGTTCCTTCGTATCGGTTGCAACAGAAATGGAAAGAAGATATAGATAGACTGATTGATTTAATAAATAGCATGTTGTTCATCAAGATTTTATGAGTAATACTGAAGCTTCTGAGGAGAATGTTCAATCTCCCTCTACATACGGGAATGACGGCTACCAAGAGTATAGAAAGAAGGAAAAGAAGAAAAATAAAACTGATCCCGAAAAAGAAGGCCTTAACACAGTTATCAGTTACAGTAAATATGCAGTAGGGGGAGAATCCAAAGAAGTTCCAGCATCAGCAGGATTAGATGAAAACGATAATTATATTCATCGAAGAGAACAGAATCAACCAAAACAAAAGAAGAGTAGAAAGAAGAAGTGAAGACGCCTTAGTGAAAGTTATAGAAGTCTGCTATGAGCTCTAAAAGGATTTTAATATAAAAATAACATACAAATGTCAATAGATACTCAAAAGGACAAATGCGTCCTATGTCATCATTTAAGGGAATTCCATGTCTTTGATGACAAGCAAGATTACGGTTATTGTCTAAAATGTACTTGTAATAAATATAAAGAAATTTAAAAAATTATTTTCAAACATTGCCTAAATTTTGAATCTTTACACGAATTTATTCTGGCGATCAGCACAAATAAAAAATGTCATGCTATAACTACTGGCAATCACTAATATCGCGTAAAAATCTGAAAAATTTCATAGCGAATTAAGAATATTGGATTGGATATTCTATCAAGTTTGTAGTAACAAGTCACCGTAACGATCTAATCTAAAAACCATCTTTCCTTTAAATCTAATCGTATTTGGCTGGCCGGTTTGTATTTTTTTAATCGATTCTTATAGATTTACTTTTTGCCTTATCCTTTGACTTCTTATTAAAAGTAATTTCAAGCAGTCCATTGACAAATGTAGATTTTACATTATCGATATCTACTTCAGCAGGCAAATCGATAACCTCATGATATTTTCTATTTGGGTCTTCTGTTTTTATTTCCACCTGACTGTCATACGCATCTATCTTAATCTGTTCCTTAGAAACCCCTGGTAATTCTACCGTAATTTTTACTTCTTTATCAGTAGTAGAGACCTCTGACAATGGCTGTCGTTCTGACAAAATATTTGGTGTTGACCCTGCTCTCATTCGTGGCTTGACGTTCCCAAACTCCCGTACGATAGGCTTGCCATTGGGGCCTATCGTAGTTGTAGAACCATATACTAACGGACCAATTTCCCTAACTTTCGCGCCGTCTTCTGTCACATATTCTCTTATCAAATCTTTAGGTACTTTATTCTCAATATCTCTAAGGTTTTCGTCAAATTCTCTTTCCATCTCTCTTCTCATTTCGTCAAATCCTTCAAATAGACTATTCCGCCGACCAAAAGGCCTATTACCGAAAAATCGGTTAAACCAGTCGAAAGGCTCGATACTCATGATATATTTTAGACATTATTATATTTAAAAATTGAAAGGTCACTTTTAAGATAGAGGGGGTTAACTATGGCAGAGCCGACAAACAACAGATCCAGAAGTACGCAAGGAACTCCTTAAAGGAAACTAAAGTCGTTGAGATAACACAAGACTCATTATCAGATTATTAGCATAGAGGTGATATACAGCATTCCGAAAGAAAAAAGTACCCATAATGTACTACTCATGTAAGTAGGTAAAGTTTAAAAGCTGAAGATGCAATTTCTTATAAAGATTCGTTTCCATTTATTATAAGTCTATATAGAGCATTTAAATTTAATTAATTTAGTTATTCTAATACTGCACAAGAAAAAATGGATTACTCCAATTACCTTTCCTTACTATACGATTATGAAAAAAAAGAAGTAGGTAACGAAGAAAAGTCAATTCTATTTAAAGTCATAAACAGTGTCGATCTTTCAGCACAAATAAGCTCATACCTGAAATTAAGAGACAAGGATCAAATCGGTGATACATCCGCAATGTCAAGGTTACTGGGACTCAAACTTCTTTCTGAAAAAAAGGGACTGATATTAAGAGGAATGAGAAAATACCAACTGACAAGTGCTGGACTATTTTATGTACTCTCTGAAACCACAACTTATCCTCCAAGTCTTTTAAAAAAGTATGGCGATGACCCAATTCTCTTGGCACTTTTGTATGAGTATTTTGAATTAGATACAATAGCTTCAAGTACCGGACGATTTTATTCACTCATAACGCAATATCTAAGACAGTGTTGCAGAATTACTCTAAACTGGTTGGAGGACACGCAGAACTCTAATGAGGAACATAAAAACAAACTGATGAACCATCTAAAGTTTGAACTAGAATTAAATGCAAAATTACTGGCATTTAGGATTATGACTATGTACACTGATTCAAACATCCTCTTCCTTAGTCCAAAATCAGAATCCGGTGACTCAGATGTTGCATATTATGAGCTAGAAAGCAATATGAAGGAGATTCTTACTAAAGACAAAAAATTCATTGAGCACTTACATAAAATAAACGCAGACTTTAAGAATGGCTTTAAAGAATTCACTCATTCTGATTAGCGTCTATGTCCCATGTACATGTCGATAATATTGAATTGCACTTCTAATCATTACTATCTTTGATCCATTGGCCTTGTTTCTAGAGTAACTTCAATTTCCTGTGGCTTACCATCTCTGAGGATACCAAGATTGATTGTGTCACCCTCAATTTTATTATTTGAGATGTATGTTGCCATATCTCTCAAATTTTCTATGGGTTGCTTATCAGCACTAGTAATGATATCTCCACCCAATTCTATTTGAGTTCCATTGATATCTGTGATCCTATAGCCACCCTCAAGCCCAGCCTTGTCTGCAGGTCCATCTGAAATAATTCCGACCACTAAAATGCCGGTACTCTGATTAACCATCAGTTCTGAAGCAATCTCCGCATCCATGTCAATGCCATCAATTCCCAACCATAAAGGTTCTACATTGAGTCGTAATGGTCTTTCAGCCAAAACAACATTCATTGTTTGGAGTTTACCATCTCTTATTACAGTCAAATTGACACTCTGTCCGACCTTCTTTTGTTGTTCCAGATATATCAATATGTCATCAATTTTGGAAACATTTTGATTATCGATTTTTACAATGACATCTCCAAACAAATTGGTCTCTCTACCATTAATTTCTACCAATTTATCTCCACCTTGAATTCCAGCCTTGGATGCTGGTCCTCCAGGACTGGTATCTATTACAAGAAATCCTTTCGTTGTATTTAATTTCATAACCGAAGCAATCTGTTCATTGAGGTCTACTCCTGAGATTCCAATCCATGGATGTTTGTAGGAATGTTCTGATATCAAAACTGGTACCACTCTTTGAAGAGTGCTTGCCGGTATGGCAAATCCCACACCAGTATATGCACCCGTTAATGAAAAAATAGCGCTGTTAATCCCAATCACCTGACCCCTCAAATTGAGCAATGGTCCTCCAGAGTTTCCTGGGTTAATGGCCGCATCGGTCTGAATTATCTCGGGAATAGAAAATGAGGTCGGCGGAACCAATCTGTTCTCTTCATCAGGCATTAATTCCGGACCTGGCGGTCGTTCTTCTGGGTTCTGCGATGGAATGACTCTTCCTAGTCCGCTAACTATTCCCTCTGTCATAGAACCAGAAAGTCCAAATGGGTTACCTATGGCAATTACATGTTCTCCAATTTTTACATCCGAAGAATTACTGAGGACCAGGGGAATCATTGATTGATTTTTCGGATTTTCAATTTGTAAAACAGCAAGATCAGAAAAGGGGTCGCTACCTACAATTTTTGCCTTGAATGACCTTTCATCAAGAAAAGTGACAGTAACATTATTTGTATGAGTATTATTTGTATTAGTATCATTAAACGATCTATTACGAACTACATGGTCATTTGTAATAATATGACCAGAGTTGTCAAAAATAAAACCTGAACCCAAAGCGGAGGAACGAGGATCTTCACCGGACACAGTAATCTGTACAACAGAATTCTTTACCCTGTCAAATAATTTGGGCAAAAGAGTATCGTCGACAGCTGTTGTCTGTGCATAAGAATTCATAGAAATCAAGCTAAAAATAAACAAGAAAGAGACAGGAATTAGAACATATAATCGAAAATATCTGACACTAGTTATATGCTCGAGTGTAAAATGCTCTATAGAATAGTTCACATGAATTCTACTCTAAAAAGTTAATTTATATCTATTGTTTTAAGAATTCTGGGAGTTTGATGCACATTAACACTACAAATCCTTTATTACTTAATTAATAATTTAGATAGCTTAACAAACTGAGAAGAGTCTTCTTATTCATCTTTTCTTTTACTTAATTTTCTTCTAAAAAAGTACCGGGAATTTTATATTAAGAATGTTGGTTACCACATATAAGTAATAACTGGATTATCAATTGCAATAGGTACAGAAAATAGATGGAAAGAGAAGTAGAGAGAATTGTTAAATATTTGGTCGAAGAGAAGGCTGTACTTAAGTTGCTGCGTATACTCGAGAGGCAGGAAAACCATAATTATTGTAGGCAAAATGAAGAAGATAACGGATTATCCTATTATTCTAGAAAATATAAAACCTGGATATTACATAATAACTGTTTTCAATTAAATTAATAATTTACAACATTATTGAGGCTATCTTACTTTCATTGGTTTAAGCTAGATAAGGACAACAATCTGAATTGGTGAACATATTTCAATGACGATTATTTCATAAAGTTTAAACACTCTGGTGGTTAATTAGAAATATCGTCTATTTGAGGAGATAGATGTAACAACGGTATTGATTGGTGTGGAATCTTCGGATTCCACACCAATCAATATTTGCTTTGATTTTTACTTTATTTATTGAACAAGCAGATTTTATAACATGAAATAAATTAAATACCCATTATGGGCCTAACATCGTATCAATGAATGAGGAAGATAATGGTCATCCGAAGAGCTATCTTCTGCAACTTGAGAAGATGAATATTAATTTTGGAAAAATTGCGCGAAACTTGCCAATTGCGACTCTCATTGAAATTGCAATTCAAAGAAATGAAGGACTATTATCAAATTCTGGTGCATTATCAGTTAAGACTGGTAAATTTACAGGTCGCTCACCTGATGATAAATTCATTGTAGATGATGAAATAACACATAACCTTATCGACTGGGGTAAAGTAAATCATCCCATACCTACAGAAAAGTTTAATCAGATCTTTGAAAGGATGAAGCAACATGTATCTGGTAAGGACTTTTTTATTTTTGATGGATTTGTGGGAGCAGATCCGGACAATCGTCTGCCTATAAGGGTTTTTACCGATAATGCCTGGCATAATATTTTTGCATCCCAGATATTTATTCGGCCAACATCTGAGGAACTTAATAATCATAAACCTGAATTCACTCTATTCTTTGTTAATGATTTTGCGTCACTTCCTGAAATTGATGGTACCAAAAGTGGCACATTCATAATCATTAATTTTTCCAAGAGAATGGTCCTAATAGGTTATACTTCCTATGCTGGAGAAATAAAGAAGGCAATGTTCTCTGTGATGAATTTTCTGCTTCCTCAGAGGGACATATTTCCGATGCATTGCTCTGCCAATATGGGAAGGAATGGGGAAACCGCTTTATTTTTTGGATTATCAGGGACAGGAAAAACAACATTATCTGCAGATCCAGATCGGCGCCTAATAGGGGATGACGAGCATGGTTGGTCTGATAAAGGGATTTTTAATTTCGAAGGTGGATGTTATGCAAAGTGTATAAATCTCAAGAAAGAAGATGAACCGCAAATTTGGAATGCAATAAAATTTGGTTCTGTAATGGAGAACGTAATTGTTGATGAACATACACGGGAACCAAATTTTGAGGACAGCTATCTAACCGAGAACACTCGAGTGGCTTATCCGTTAGACTTTATCCCAGGCGCAATAATTCCATCAGTGGCCACTCATCCCAAAGTTATGATCTTTTTAACTGCGGATGCATTTGGCGTATTGCCACCAATAGCGAGACTAACAAAGGAAAGTGCGATGTATCATTTTATTTCTGGTTATACAAGTAAGCTAGCAGGTACAGAGAGGGGCATTACTGAACCTAAAGAAACATTTTCCCAATGTTTTGGAGCACCCTTCATGTCATTGCACCCAATTCGATATGCAAGAATGCTTGCAGACAAGATTTCAAAATATAATACAAATGTATACCTTATAAACACTGGCTGGACTGGAGGACCATATGGAATCGGTAAAAGAATGGATCTAAAATATACTAGAGCAATGGTATCTGCATCTATAAACGGTGATCTTGAAAGGATAAAATATAAACACGACAATATATTCAATCTAGAAATTCCATTTTCATGTCCTCAAGTCCCACCAGAAATATTAGATCCCAGTTATTCATGGTCTAACAGAGATCAATATGTTATTGCGGCGAAAAGATTGGCACATTTATTTATAGAAAATTTCAAGAGATTCGGTAAAGAAAGCGAATACTTGACTAAATTTGGGCCCCGAATTTAGATTTAAAGTGGTAGCCCGGAGCAGATTCGAACTGCTGTCCTCAGGTATCTTTTCATGACGATCCAGAGCCTGAAATCCATAGCCCTCCTGTGGAGTTTGACCGCTAGATTCGGCATCGACACAATCGTGTAGATTCGACCGGGCTAATTCACGAGCTACAAGTAGAAACTTTCAAACGAATATTTATCGATATCTACTTTAGCATTGGCTCTTTCATTCTGATAGAATTAACCATCTCCTTAACTCGATTGACATTTTGTTGAAAAAAGCGAATCGTATTCTTATTGATATATTTATCCGAAGTGCGAATTGACATCCTAAGACCTTCTTTTTTTGATGTAGTCATGTGTTCAAATAAAGTATCTTGAACTTCTATGGACGGTCTTTGCATGGTTTGATTTCTAAATTCCTTTAATATCCAAAGCCAACTATTGTGTTCTGATGCCTGATGCAAATCCGTAAGCAAACTAATATTTTTTGTTCTGGCGTTCAAGGCGCTTTGTATTGTTGCTATGTCGACCTTTCCTGAATCTATTCCCAATTCTAATCTTGTGTTAATTAGCATCAACAGACAATCTAGAGCTCCTAATAGTTGGGCAAGAAAGCAATCTATTTCCAATTCCATCTGGATTGCGACATCATTCTTCTCTATATTTGGAAAATTTAACTCAAATTCTTTGAGATTATTCAAATGTTTTTCCGCTGCAAAGATCTTGAACTCGACTCTATCTAACAAGAGATTAGAATTAAATTTGGAAGCCAATATTGATCAAAGCCATATCAATTTTCATTAACTTTACTGATGTAAATAAAGGCAAACCAAATCAATCTATGTACTATTAAAATTATGGACCTAACTAAATAAGGACCATGAATGGAAATGAAGATCTGGATGAAAGAAAGTTGTTGGGTTCAGGGGGATATGCCTTTGCAAGGATTACAGAAGAAGAAGAAATCAAGGCCAATTTGGGAATTCCGCAAATATTTTTAGCAAATGTAGGAAGACTGAGTGAGGAGAGGTTTCTGAAATATCATTGTAATGCATGTGGAAAGGAATATGATGGTTCTCCAGTCATTAAATTTGAGACCCCTAATGAGGAATTAGGTCAGGGCGTTATACTTGTAGAAAAAGGAGAATACAAATGCAAGAACTGTGATAACATAATAGCCTTGTACAGAAAGTTCAACAAATAATATCGCTAGTCTAACTTTTACTTCAAAAATAAAATGTTTATAATAATTTTGTTTAGTACATACGATTGAACAATATTGGGAAGATGGGATGACGATTGGCATTATGATCGTAAAGACAAGAAAAAAAGAGACTGGATAAGAATAGCTCGATATGCCATTTACGGCGGCTTTGCAATTGTCGCTATCGTCGTATTGCTCGTCTTTATTCCAAGGGCAGGGTTGACTGTCGAAATATTCGAAACAGGAGAGGATCTGAGCACTATAAGTATAAAAATAAACAACAATAACCCCCATGAAATACACGATGTAATAGTTGCATTCGACAATAATACAGGCAAAAAGCAGATTTACAATTCTATGGCACCATTCAGTTCAATATTCGTTACCCCTGAAAAGGAGGATCTAGACTTTCAAAAGATAACTGTAACTGCTGATAATGGAAAGTTACATACCATAAAGTATAGATGACAGATTTTTTCAATCATAATGAGTTACCGTTTAGTGCTCGCTTCTCTTATTGCCTGACCATACTCCAGACTGGCCTTCTTTCTCATATATGGTATTAATCTATAATGAATTGAATAGATACTTTTTTGTCTTATAAGAATCCCCTTAACCAACAGCGATACAAAACCACCCGCGACCTTTGACGATTGTATCTTTCTATACTTACAAAATTTATCCCTTTTGGAATGATATTCTTTTAATGTGAAATAGGAACGATTTACATCTAAGATTAGCGGCCAGATAATATTCTCCCATACCATTCTCCTGTTTTGTGTTGATGACGCGTGCTTACCTTTATGACTTGATTCTTTTTTTGTGCCACTTGCATCCTGAAAAAGCATGTTGTGCGGTTCAACTGACAATTGTTTCTTAGGCACATTTAAACTTGGGTCCTGTCATAATCATATTTGGTTTTGGAAGAATTAGACGTAAAACAGGCATTGGATAATTTGGCCAACAAATGGAATATCGAAGAACCAATATATGATCTTCATTTAGGAAAACGTGATGACGTTTCTGATTCTCAATTAGTTGTAAATGAGGTAGTTTTTCATATTCCATACCTAACAAGAGATAAAACTTTTGTTCTTTGGGGGTGCCTTTGGCCAGACTGTCACAATTGCTGTGAGAGGCAGGGAAGGTTACCCCTGACCAAAGACGACATTTCATTAATTTCAAATAAAATGGGTTATGATTCAGAATCTGAATTTATCCAAAAGGAAACTAGAATTTCAAGTTGGAATGAAAGTTCGATTATGAACAATGTCATTACAACTATCAGCATGATTTCACTAAAAAGAAAAGAAAATGAAAGCGAAGATCAAGATGGGAAAGCACTACCTTGCAGATTCTTAGATGATTGCGGAAGTTGTACAATACACCCAGACAAACCAGGCGTTTGCTGGCTCTATCCATTTTCTTCATGGATGGAATCTAGTAATGGCAAGCCTGTGGTGCATGCATCATACCAATTAACGGGTGACTGTCCCGGATTTTACACTGCCAAAACATCAGAACCTATGATGGAAATCCTTCAAGAATACTCGAAACGAATTTTCGAGTACAATATGTCAATTATTAGAACTACAAGAGAAAAATATGGATTCATAAACATTGTCCAATGAATTTGTAAAATTTTGCGTTGAAATCAAATTATCCTCATCCGTTCCAGATAACACTCGCATTACAACACCTGCACGGTGGAAAGGGATCACCTTTCGATAGAGGCACCATACGTTCGTTTGGCGGTAACGCACATCTTTCTTTTCGAATACGTTTCAGAAACGTAGATGCATGCCTCAATAAATTGAATGAACCGCTATGCGGTGCCAACTCTCCAGTGTGATATTCAGTCAATTAATTAGCATATATTGTCACATAAAGAATATAACGATATCAAATCTCGACGGTTGTTTCATCTTATTCATTGAATGGATGTATGAGTAAATGTTGGGTAGTACTCCTTATTCATCACAGCCTATGGCTTGAGGACTGATAGAAGCCCCTGTATTTTGCCAGGACCACTTACTAATATAGGGCTATGAAACAGGCCAAGTTTATCTAGAAACATTTTTATTTAAAAAATAGGGTCTTGACAATAGTTCTATGGTTATTAATAAGGAACTCCTGCAACTCAGAAAAAAAATAGCAGACAAAAGACCAGAGTTTGTAAGACAAGAGAGCTGGAGGTACAAGAAACTTGCACCGAATTGGAGAAAACCCAAGGGAAAAGACAATAAGATGAGAAAGCAGGTATCCGGTGTTCCGCCTTTGGTTAAGGTAGGTTATAAGGGACCTAGAAGATCAAGAGGCTTACATCCATCAGGTTATAATGATATTTTGGTTTTTAATACCAGGGATTTATCAAAAATTGATCCCAAGGTAGATGCGGTTAGAATAGCACATGGTGTTGGGAATAAAAAAAGGATAGATATAGTCACAGAAGCCACAAAGCTGAAAATCAAAATATTGAATCCAGGCAAGGTGGAGGCATTAAAGAAATTACCTAAAAAAGTTGAAACAAAGCCCAAGAAAGAACCAGAAGCAAAGGTCGAAAAGCCCAAGAAAGAACCAGAAGCAAAGGTCGAAAAGCCCAAGAAAGAACCAGAAGCAAAGGGGAAAAACGTAGGAAAAAAAGTGCCTAAATCATAATGGTTGTAAATTTAAGAAAAAAAAGAGAACTAATAGCTAGAGTACTGGGTGTTGGATCGAATAGGATAAGATTTGAGCCTGATAAGCTTGACGATATATCCGATGCTATTACACGAGAGGACATGCGTTCCTTAGTCAAGAATGGTACTATATGGACCGTAAAAGTAAGAGGGATTTCTAGAGCGAGAGCAGAAAACAAACTAAGGACACGTAGGAAGCACGGTACTTCTGCCGGTTCAAAGAAAGGTAAGAAAACTGCCAGGGTCGGCAAGAAAGAGATTTATGTTAAAAAAACCAAGGCCATGAGACGTCATTTAAAAATACTAAAAGCCAGAAATGAAATTAATAGAGAAACCTTTTGGGCGCTATATAAAAAAATTAAAGGTGGGAATGTCCGATCTCTTTCACACTTGAGAGATCTAGCCAAGCAAGCAAAGATGCATAAGTGATAATCCTAACTTGAGATCCTATATTTTTCAAAATCCTTTATTATATCATCATCAACAGGAATTCCTTCCTTAATTAACAGCGATATTTTTCGTTTCTTCCCATACATATATCCTCCAACATGTCCGTCTGAACAAACAACTCTGTGGCAAGGCACTATGACTGGCCGCGGATTCTTATTTAGAACTTTTCCTATCCCCCGAGCGGCACGAGAATTACCAAGTGATGTTGCCAATTGACCGTATGTTACAACTTTTCCTGGGGGAATATTAGAAACAAGGGAATAGACAGCTTGGCTATTAATGTGATTATTGTGACCTATACTTGTTTTTTTATTACTATTTCTTCTATTGAAAGACATAGACATAGTATAGTTAAGTTGCACAATCATAAATAATTATTGTATCATTATTAATCCTAAATTTTTATTACTTCAATTCCAATTTCGTCTAGCGCAGTTAATATTCTGGATTTCTCTTTCCCTAGCCCCTTTGCATCCACAATAGCACAAGTTACTTTTTCAATATTTCTTCGTATCATTTGATCTATCAAGGAATTATCCAAATATGGTAAATCGTGTTTGGCAGCTATCGAACCCAAACCATATTCTGATTCAATCAATATCTTATTGAATTTTGTTGGATAATGATTACCCCCAAATCCTACGGCAACTTTTTCACAAAATTCATTCTTTCTTGTGATTACTTTAAACAAAGAACTGCATACTGTATCTGCCGCATTTTTATCCATCCACTGTTCCTCTGCTGATCCTATTTCAATAAACAGTATTGGTTTTTTTAGTGATGTGGGTCCATGATGTGTAGACTCTACAATAATATCATACATAGGGACGGTATCCCTATTACCATTCAATTCAATCAGGTATTGTTTTTGAATCCATGGATAACATATTCCTAATTCCCTTTCCTTGCCACCAAAATTATTCCTGTCAAAATTTCCTGTGGAATGGCATGTTAATGCTGGAATGTTAGCCTGGGATCTATGTTGAGACAGAAAAATGTAACATAATGTATTCGGATATTTTTCGTCGAGATTATCAAGATAGAGCAAATTATTTTCAGAAACGTGCAAGACAATATCTGGATATTTATCTGAGTAAAATGTATCATCTACATCCTTTAAGAATCCATATTCCTCAATTAAACAGCTTGAAATTGTACTGCTCGCAAGATCTCGGTTTGAACATACTAGTGTGTAAATATCCGACAACTCTGAATATCTGGAATAGTTCTAAATTTAACTTATGTGTAACTAAAAAAATGCTTGTATTCACAAAGTATTTTTTCAAGATATAATGAAAAAAATTGGCTCTATGCTGTTACAAATAAAATAAAATCTGTATCATTATGATGACTTGATTATTCTATGTATATTGCTGGCTTATAGGGTCTTGCAAATTTTGACTTATGCTTTGGGTCATATTTGTCATTGTTATCCTCAGAATAAATATTTACTTCAAGATGATCATTTCCAATTTCATTACCTAGTAAAGATATTCCGTCTTGTAGGGGGATCGCTTCATCGAAGGAATCTATTTTCATTCTTCTTTCTCTAATTTCAACTGATTCGGATAATATGTCGTTTACCATTTTCTTTACTAGGTCAGGATTACGTTTTACTAGATCCTTGACTTCATTATCGTTCACAAATTCCTTCATGATTTCTCCAAAATTGGAAGTTGCTTGGCTTTTTATTCTGTCTAATAATTTTCTATATAATTTACTCTTGATGGTTGAAGCTGTATATATCAAAATTCTTTTTGGAACGATTTTCGTAACCTTTGTTATTTTCTGTATATCAAAAATCATCCCCTGGATGAGTCTTTCATTGTCTTCAGATATCAGGGAAATTCTTGATTGATTAATCTCTGGCCATTGGGCCAAACTGATATAGGAATGATTTCCCATTATTTCCCAAATTTCTTCACAGAAATAAGGAGCAAACGGTGATAATAATTTTATTCTTGTCTCAAAGAATTCTCTCAAGTAATTATTGGATATTGATTTATTTTTTGCGAGCTTTCTTTTTTCATACCATTGTAAATCATTGTCCATCAAGTATAAGATATTGTGCAGAGCTTCTCTGATTCTAAATTTTTCAATAGCAGATGTAGTTTCCAAAATAACATGTTGCAATCTGCTTGATATCCAAACATCTTCCAGATCATCATCATAATCCAAACTATTTCGAGATGGAGTAAAAGTGTTCATATTTGTGTTTATAGTTCTGTAGATTTCAAACAATTTTGATCTAATTCCTTTTACTAAGTCAATAGAAAAGTCAGAGTCTTGCAATATTTCAGCGGAGGCCAACATTGTAAGACGGATTAAATCTGCGCCATATTCGTCTATTGCTTTACGAAGGGGAATAATATTTCCGAGTGATTTAGACATCTTTTTACCTTCCATTAGTACCGAACCATTTACAACAATCTGTTTGGGCCATTTGTCCCTGGGAAATATTGCAGCATGATTGAATATGAAGAACGCAAGGTGATTAGGTACCAAATCTCTACCGGAATGCCTAGAATCTACAGGATAAAAATACAGAAACTCATTTCTAATTTTTTCAAGTAATTGAATCGAAATTTTTGAGTCTTTAGCAACAAGATCCCTATCGTTCTTTCCTAAAAGAACATAATCAAAGAAACTATCATTCAAATTATCTGCCGATACTATATTTTCATTCTTTTGCGAGTCTAGATTATTGCTAATGTGTCTTGATAATAGGTAATAGGCCATATAGATTACCGAATCTGCCAAACTCTCTATAATCCACTCATTATCCCATGGAAGCTTTGTTCCAAGACCGCTTTTTCTTGCACATGCTCTTTCCTTAAGCCAATCTATAACATTAGTAAATTCTTGTCTTATTTCTTCAGGTAGGATTTCCATATTTTCAATTAGCTCGTATGCCAATTTTTTCCACTTGTCATCTCCGTAATTGATAAACCACTGATTTGTTAGTAGCTTAACAACGCAAGGAGTACCGCATCTACATTTTACTATATTTTTCAATTCATACATGGTCGTTCCAATTTCTTCGTTGATGATTTTTTCCCTTATTGTCTCTCGAGCTTTTATCACACTTAAATTTCCTATTTGGTCTATGTTTGGCAAAAGAACACCATTGTGAAATTCTTCCGAATAAAGCTTGTTCGTTGCCTCTTCTAGTTTAGGGTCATTCTGATCACTTATTGAATATCGAGTAACTATAGATTCCGCAGGGGATGAGTCATTTGAGGGAAACGCATCAGTTTGTATTATTTTTATAGGAACAATATTAACAGTGATGGCGAATTTTCTCAAGGTATTTTCATCTTTCTTTAAATCAACCAGAGCTTGATAATCGTAAGGTGAATGTGCTGGAACGGACATTACAATTCCAGTTCCATTATTAGGATCAACAAATGATGCGGGGAACATAGGAACAAGTTGTCTTCTTGTTTCATCAAACACTGATTTTCCTACTAAATTAGAGCCATCTATCTCTGAAATTATCGAGATACTAGCGTTTAGAAATTCCAACTTTCTTG
This sequence comes from Nitrososphaeraceae archaeon, assembly GCA_036280615.1. Classification (GTDB taxonomy): domain Archaea; phylum Thermoproteota; class Nitrososphaeria; order Nitrososphaerales; family Nitrososphaeraceae; genus TA-21. Next base: position 362 of record DASUQJ010000036.1, on the reverse strand, counting down.
CAGCTTCTTTAGTAATTATCCATTTCTCCTTGTTTACTTGTGCAATTACATATTTTATATCAGGATTTATCCATAAATTTGTAACACCAAAAATAGTTTCTGGTCGTAATGTGGCAGTTGGAATAACATACTGTTCCGCAAATTTAAACTTCACAAGCACATATTCAATAAGCTCTGGTTCGATATCACCCACGGTATCATGTTGACTCACTGGATTTTGATCTTGAGGACACCATCCGACCGGATGCGACCCTTGTACTATTAAACCCTTCTTCTTGAGATTTCTTAATTGCCAGGATATGAATTTTGAATATCCGTTGTCTATAGTAGTGAATTCTCGTCTCCAATCAATAGAATAGCCC
>DASUQJ010000035.1:0-3520 GCA_036280615.1 Nitrososphaeraceae archaeon | reverse complement strand
GCGTCGGTATGAGCTATAAAATTAGTCCTGTTACTGGATTCCAATACATATTATGAATGACATGGCATTAAAGTTTTCTGCTTCTTGACAGCAAATTCGAGTTCGTCGGTACCCACGACGCTATCGGTTCTAAATTGGGATTCTAATATAGTTATACAGTCCTAAGCTTTAAGATTTTCTGCTCTGTAGGGTTCACGCGATTTCAACCTTGCATGTATTAAGGTTCTACTAAAATGCTATTTTAGTTTTCTTTCTAATAATGAGTTGAAGTAGTTTCCTGAATAAGTGTAGCTAAACTGATGCCTGAAGCTGTCGGCAATGGCTCATCTACCACTGTGTTAGTAAATAGTGGAAGGACAGTATACAATCCAACTGAAATTGCAACCACGGCTATGATGATAATTGTAATTATTGTAGCTTTTTTCATAAAATCAAAACCTCTCCTATTGACTTGACAGCGTTGCACTGCCAAATAGAGTTGAAAAAGCCTTACACCAGATGAGAACGGTGTTGTATTTTGATAAGTCAGTTCCTGTGGGAATTTCATAATTCTGATTGCCGATATTGCCTTTCAACCTACCAAGGTTGACAATATCTGAGGAGTCTTTACCTGTAGATAGGTAGACGTATAGGTCTGGCCCATTAGTTGCCTTTAGATTTTCCAATCTAAGGAAGGTTTTCCCATCTGAAAGTGTTATTACCTTGGCAACACCTTCAACATTATGGAAACCGTCACCTGCGCCTACAAAATTACCCATTAAGGGATTGGTATTATTTGTCATGCTGGCAGACGTATTTTCGTTAACTGTAGAATTTTGTTTCGAAAATTCATTCATTACCACCTGTTTCTCCTCCTGAGTCATGTTTTTAGCTGCTTGAACTCTTTGTTCCTCTGTCATGTTCATGAAGTTCTGAGCATCAGATGATGCAGCGAAGGATGATTGCTTGCTTGTTACCATCATCACTGAAGCGGCTAGGCTTGAAATAATCATCATTCCAAGGATTATACCTGTAATTCTTTTCATTGTATTCATCAGAATTAACAGGAATTTCTTTTAAAAAGATTTGTCCAAATTATATCCAAATCTATTCAAAATTGATAAGGATGAATCTCAAATTTCGTAGACTCGGAGCTTTGTGAATCATTTTTGACATCAATTTTGTGCCAAGACCTTTTTATTGTTATTTCTGAGGAATGACTAGGGAATCGTTCTAATTGATGCTATCCAATCCTATTATATTTTTGTTATCTTCATGTGCATTCCATACTTGGGGCGCAATGTGATTAAAGGTTTCAATTCAACTTTATGAGATGGTACGTGTTTCATCCTAAATTGCCTGCATATAGTGGCAAGCAGAAGAATTGCCTCCAACCATGCGAATGGTTCTCCTATACATCCTCGAGTGCCACCACCAAAAGGAAAGTAACTAAACCTTGGTAATTGTTTTTTGAATTCTTCTGTCCAACGTTCCGGATAAAAACGATTGGGTTCAGGAAAATATCGAGGATCGCGATGCATTACATATTGACTCATTAAAATTATTGACCCTTTGGGTATGGTATATCCTCCCACTTTGTAATCGTCAATAACTTGACGGCCTAAAGCCCATGCGGGCGGATAGAGCCGCATAGATTCTGTCAGGATTTTTTCCGTAAACTCTAGTCTTGGCACGTCGTCTACTGTAATAGTTGTTCTGTTACCAAAGATCAAATCAAACTCTTCTTGAAGTCTTGTTTCAGTTGTTGGGTTTTCGGACAAAAGATAGTATGTCCATGTAAGTGCATTTGCAGTTGTTTCATGCCCGGCCAAAAATATGGTCATTACTTCATCTCTCAACTGTTGATCTGTCATTCTTCCGATTCCTGCCTCTTCGTCTTGTGCTTGCAGAAGTGTTGATAATAAATCATCATCTTCTTTTTCATGTCCTTTATCCAATTTCTTTCTATGTTCTTTGATCATTGTATATACTATTGAATCTAAGTCCCTTTTGGCTTTCTGAAATCCTTTGTTAATGGGTAAGAGGGGTATTTTTGCAATTAATTCACCAAATGGCATCAAAAGACGGTTAAAATATTTCATGCATGTCAAGAGCGCATCACCTACCTCGTCATGTTCTGCCTCGATATCGTAACCTAAAACAGTCTTACAAATAATTGCTAATGTAAGCTTCTTCATTTCCTTATGAATATCAAGTATTGTTCCATCGTGCCAGCTATTACCCATAATAACTGCCTGCTTTACCATCATATCCGCATAAGACTTGACTCGTTTAGGATAAAATGTGGGTTGTATCAAGCGTCGTTGTAGATCATGGTACTCCCCCTCACTGGTAACCAATCCATTACCCAAAAGACGCTTTGATACCTGCAATCCCCTACTTTTGATAAAATTCTTGTAATTAGTAACTAATACATCTTCAATGTAATCAGGATGATTTAAGAGATAGACGTTTTGTCTTCCGAATTTAAAATGGGCTATGTTTCCATAAGTATGGGATATATCAATTAATAATTTAAGTGGATCCCGCAAGAATTTTCGAAGCAATCTGTATGGTAATATATAAGATGGCCCTGGTGGATATTCAATAACACTTTTCATATAGTATTATTCCATATTGCTTTTCCTTTAAAGATTAACATTTGAGCTAAGAAAATTTCCTCGCTTTAGCTTAATAACGGAAAGGTTGAGCATGAAAATAGGTCTAGGCTGTTACCAAATAAACATTTTATCTCAATTAGTTTCGCTCTTGAATTGGTAGCATTCTCAATGGATTTACTTAACAGGTCTTGTATTTGTTGGTTTATCTGTTCATTACTAGCAAAAGGATTTGCTATCTCCGTCTTTTCTGAAGAATTTAACATTGATTTTGAGATCTTTACATATCCTACAGTAGGTGATTTTGAGAAATCTTCAACAATTGATGAAATTATGAGGTCTTTAGAATCCTTGAAATTCATTGGAGTACCAGTAATGCTATATGCAGCATCAAATCCTCCCACAAAGGCAGTATCATTTGTGATCAAGGTAGTACTGGTAGCAACTTTTGACAAATCAATACGAGCCTGATTATTTGCAGTAACTGCACTTCCAATCAGACTAGAGTTCTGGGCAAACGACGTAGCGTTGATCAACAAGGAAACAGCACAAATAGCCAGTACTGAGATAGTCCAACATTCCTTTGCAATTACTCTCTTTGTAATTTTCAATATTATTCTGACCAATCATTTGCTATAATAGGTGTAATCGTATATGAAACTATTGAAGAGCTGGATAGTATTCCATAATAAATGCAATTATAGTTCAATTACAAATTAATTTTAGACCAGTATTTGGATTCGAACCAAAGGATATTTAAAAAGTACAAGAAAGAAAAGACCATTATGCCCATCGGTGGCCGCGACGCTATTGGTTCCAAATAAATTAGGGGACTCGATACGATAACATTTGCCACGAAAGCTTAGAAAAGAAAAATTCTCAGGTCGAGGATGTGAAGCTTTTATTTTATTTATTGTGCTCTC
>DASUQJ010000034.1:0-10490 GCA_036280615.1 Nitrososphaeraceae archaeon | reverse complement strand
TTCCTCTTTTTCTTCCTCTTCCTCTTTTTCTTCCTCTTCCTCTTTTGCTTCCTCTTCCTCTTTTTCTTCCTCTTCCTCTTTTTCTTCATCTTCCTCTTTTTCTTCCTCTTCCTCATCTCCAGAGTCAGAGCTCTGATCATCGGAAGATTCCTCTGCTAATGCTTGAGAGAAAAAGGTAAAGCTTTCTGGAATCGCATTTTTAACGAATAACGGATTTAAAATGATAGAGCTAAAGATGGCTATAAGGAATAATACGGAAAATTTGTTCATTCTTATGAGAAAGTTGATGAGTTCTTTAAACTTTTTGAATTCCTTTTATACTTTGTGTTTTGATAAGAAAAATCCTATTAATTATCTAAGGATTTATGGGAAAAATCCAATTTCCGCATGCACCGAATAATTAAGAATACTCACATGCTCGTTTTCCTTTTTCTGGGTATTGAATAAAAAGTAGAAAGATTTTAAAGAACTATTATTATGCGATAATATTGGAAAATGTGAGTATAAGTAAAAAAATAAGACAATATAGATATCTACTCGCTTCATTGTTTTTGATTTTCTTCTTGTTGTCAATGGTGATAGCAATAAAATCTCAAGAAGCGACGACTGAGAATCAGGCTGAAGATAGTCACAGTAGCGAAAATCCTCTTACAGTGACGGTCATAAACGAATACTTTGAAATTATAGCGGTGTTCTTAGAAGCCGGGGTTGTTTTGCTTTTGTGGAAGACTGTAAAGGACTTTGCAGAACTTGCAAAGGTAAGTAAATTACAAACGGAAGTTAGATTTAGGCCATGGGTAGGACCTAGCGGGGGATTTGAATTTCTAAGGGAAGATAATGATAAAAAGCAATACTCAATAGCAATGAAGAACTTTGGAGAAGTGCCCGCGTCAAACGTAATTGTAACTAGTACAATATCAGACACAAAACCGGACAAATCAGCACTTCTTGAGAGCGCAAAATCCAATGGCGTCAACGAATTTCATATAGGTCCATTGCTGCCGGGAATGGAAAAAAGATACTGGGTTTTTATAGAGAATGAGAGGTACAGAAAAACAATAGAAGATACTTCAAATTTATTCATCTTTATCTACTTTTCTTATATCTATTCAGGTGGCAAAAGCGGCTACGGCATGATAAGTCAGCTGGATAGCAAGACAAATAATTTCGTTCACAGGGAAATGTGGATAGATTAAGCTTAATTTTGAAATCCAAGAATTAATTTCTCTAGATATTTGTCAAGATTACTGAGCACAAAACATTATAACTAAGTTAGATACAGTAGTCTGAATATACTATCTTTATATAGCATAGGATTAATTCCATACTCATGTCAGAATTTAGAATTTGGATGGCATTAGCTGTGATCGGAGCGTTATTCCTATTCGTTGGTGCGCAGACTATGGTTTATGCACAGATGTCAAATGACACCTCCATGATGGGAAATGCAACAATGATGGGAAATGCAACAAATGCAACCAGTATGGGCAATGAGACTGGTAATATTTCCGGCCTTGGACCCGGTTAGGACTCAGACCAGGCTATGACAGGAACTATATCTAACAAACATACATTTTTTTTTCATTAATTAATCCTAATCAAAAATTTTTTGCAATATTTTTTGCTGTTTTTGTCACGTTACTTACCGTAGAAAATATTGATTTTATAATTGCGCGCTTTATAACGGAATTCAACACATCGAGTCAAGGTATTACTTTGTTCATCATTATATCGGCGACTTACGTATTTGGGCAGGTGCTTTTACTAAAATTCATGAATTCAACTAGCCATGCAATAAAAGCCAGGTCCGGCCTTATAGCAGGCTTGCATAGGGCAGTTTCTGTAGTGCAGTACGTATTAGCTGCAAATATAATTCTCGTAATTATTCAGATCCTTGCTATATCCCAGTATTCGATTTTATCTTTAACATTCGTTGCTTATGTGAGTAACTTTCTTACAGCCATTCTGCTCGCTATATTTGCAATTAGGTTTGTATCTTGGTATAGGAACAAGAAAAATAGTTTAGGAATATTATTGTTCGCGCTTGCATTTTTAATCTTGGCTGTGTCAGAAGTGGTAGCAGGAATAGGCTCTGCATATTTAATATCCCAAAAAGAGGAGGTAATTACACCTGCTTCAAAGATTGAATACCGTAGTTTTCCTGAAGGGAGTTTCCTCAATGCTTTCTTTTCGTATTATTCGTATGTAGATTACGCCTCGTTCTTGCTCACCTTAGTAGCAAGCGCCTTATTACTTTACCATTACAGCAAGAAGACTAAGAGACCAAAAATAATATTAATTATTGTTTTGCCAATTTTTGGCTACACTGCTACAATACTGGATTCACTTAATATTTATGATACTGACACAAATCCCAGTCTCTTCGACTATTACATTTTCCAATCACTAATGTCCATTTCAGGAGGTGTTCTCTTTGCCTTTTCCTTCTGGTATATTTCCAGGGGATTGCCGGAGACACCTGTTAAAACTTTCCTGAAGATAACCGCTTTTGGGTTCATTCTGCTATACCTGTCCAACCATGTCGACGTCAATCAGGCAGCTTATCCTCCCTATGGGATCAATTCCCTTTCATTATTGCCACTTTCATCTTATTTTGTTTTGTTCGGTCTTTATGCCTCTGGTCTGTCGCTTTCACAGGATATTACTTTACGACAACACTTAAGGTCAATGGCAAAAAATGATAACAATCTGCTTTCAAGTATTGGAACAGCACAGATGGAAAGAGAAGTTAACCGGGCCATAGGGGAGCTAAAAGAAGTAGCTGACGAACAAGAAAAAGAACTTGCTGAAAAGACAGGAATCGAAACGCCCGTTCCGCAAAATGAAATAGAAGACTATTTGAAACAAGTTATCGAAGAGGTCGCTAAGACCAGAGAAAAATAATATTATATTTGACTTCTTAAATTAAAATTTCCTGTTATTACGGATATTATAAGCGATTCAAAATATCTAAATCTAATCAAGGATACCAATATTTGAAACGTTGTAGATTGGTTCCCGATTTGTTGTCCAAGATAAAGAGTACTTAACTCAAATTCGATATGAATTCGTGAGTATTGTTTTTACATCGCAAGTTACCATCACAAGTAATCTTTGACGTAATTTGATATAATCAGCTGTATCGCAGACTCTATTATTTTTCCATGTTCAGTGTCAACTTCCGTACTTATTAATAACAAATGTTCATCTTCTAATGGCATTGTTATCTGTTTAACTTTTTCATATTCTTCCATAGCGTATCTTGCTTTGCCAATTCTATCTGCCAATTTATTATGAAGTCTCCATCTTTCCAGTGTAATTAGGTTAGCCTTCTTGATTTCCTCATCAGTAAGAATGCTATCGAGACCCTCTCGGAGTCCTCCTTTTTTTATCTCACCGGTGTTATCACAAATTCCAACAAAACGAACCTTGGGATCAAGGTCAAGAACATCATGACAGAGTTTTTCATAATCCATATTGAATCCAATATCGTGACTATTTAAAATACTATACTACGTGCATGCTTAACAGAAATAAAATTAGACACCTTTATACCTATGACGCTGAATTTATTGAAACAATGACGAAATCTGTTGCATTCCACTCATACAAGGGAGGCACTGGCAAATCAACCATCAGCTCTAACCTTTCAGCCTCGTTAGCAAAAAGAGGATTTACTGCCGTCTTATTAGACTTGGATGTCTACGCTCCGAGTCTCCAAGATTACTTCCAGTGGCAACCTAGAAAGTCAATAAATGATTATCTTTTTGAAAATGCCAATGTTGACGAAGTTATACATGATTTAACTGCAGTTTTAACCAAGTTTCCATCTAATAATGGCGAGAAATCTGATTCAAAAGGAAAGCTATTGGTAGGTTTTTCCAGCACATCAAAGGATGAAATATACAAGCTTGATGGTGCAGTAAGGCAAGAAGGTTCCAAAATACAATTACTGAGAAAATTTCTTATGTTAAGAGAAGAGATTGTTTCAAATTACAATGCTGATTTTATCATCATTGACACAAGTCCAGGTATTCGGTATTGGTCTATTAATTCCCTTGCAATTGCGGATACGATTCTTCTTTCCTTAAAGTTAGATGGTATAGATCTAAAGGGGACCAGGTTGCTGGCCAAGGAGATTTATGAAAGTTTGACAAAGCTTGGAACTAAGTCGTATCTCCTCTTGAATAGAGCCGCTGGATATTGTTTGCCTCCTAGTCTCGTAGGTGAAAATACTTCCTCTAATCAAGAATTATACAATACTACAGTTGGCAATCAAAGCATGGTAATTTCTAAACTTAACGAGGATATTGGAATGGAGACAATCCTTTCCATTCCCTGTTATTGTGATATTCAGTTTGATAGTAATGAATTTCTGACAGCATTAAGATTTCCCGACCATCCGTTTGCCGCCAAAATTGACACACTTATAGAAAAACTTCAAAGTATTTAGAGGAAAATTTAAAAAATCGAATCTACTGAACATCAATTAAGATAATGCCTGAAGTAATGATCCCAGGCCTTTCAAGCTTGATTGGGCAAGCGGCTGCAGAAAAGATAGATTCGGGAATCATTTTACTTATGAGCCCTCCTGCAGGAGGCAAGACACTATTTTGTAGGAAGATGATAACAGATAGCCTGCAGAATGGATCTGCGTGCATATATATTAATTCGAGTATGACTCGTAAGGAGTATCAAAACCTTTTCAACAATATAACTGATGAAAATATGGAGAGATTGAAATTTCTTAATCCCTATTTAGTAGCTAATGCTAAAGAATTAGATACCTCAACTAGTATGAATGACCCCCAACTTTCAGCTACCCTTCAAGAGATACAGAGTAAGATTGACGGATGGTCCTCATCTGTTACTAATGCAAACAAAGGAACGACTCAGGAATCCACATCTATTCAAAGTAATAGTCCAAAATATGTTATAGTTCTTGATTCCCTCACACATATGTTTACTTTATTCGAAGAAGACAAAGTATTGAAGTTTGTAAACGCATTGTCATTTCTTATTAGAGAATTAGAAGCGACGGCGTTGATTACTATGTCTGGTACCCAATCAAGTAACGGAGCAATCTTAAACAAGCTTAGTTCTATATTTGATATTGTATTTGAGATTGAAGTTCAAGAAGATTCTGATAAGATAAAGCGCAAGCTAAAATTAGTATCAATTAAGGGGGCTGGTAGCAAATCAGCAACAGCTCTATTTAATATTGAAGAAGACGGGAACTTGAAATTTGAATCAGAAGCAGGTTCAAAATCAAAATTATCTATATGTGGCCTTTGTAAAGCACCCGTTTTAGAAGAACCTGAGTACTATCTGGATATGCCGTTTCATCACAACCATGTAAAAATCTACATGAAGCTTGCCGGCGCCTTTGGCCAGGCTCGTGTATCTGACGTTGGTCCTTCGGGGGTTATTGATGCTTCATTTTTCTTTGTAGATGTGGTTGGACTATCTGACCCTTCCCTCTCTGTAAGAAGACAAATAGAAAAGATTGAGGCCTTAAATAACTTGATAGGCCATTGTGAAACCTTCAAAAAAGCATCGGATAAGAGAGTTCTTCCCACAGGTGACGGTATGGCTATAGGTTTCATGTCAAGCCCCGAATCTCCACTTCAACTTGGAATCGAGTTGCATCAGGCCTTAAAAAAATATAACACACACACCAGTAAAGAAGATGGATCATTTCTTGGTGTTCGGATTGGTCTTGCATCAGGATCTGTCTTTATAGTAAATGATGTAAATTCTAATCAAAATATTTGGGGACCAGGAATTATTTTTGCTAGGCGTGTTATGGATGTGGGAGACGGAGGACATATTTTGTTAGCAGGACCACTCGCTGAATCTTTACTGACATTAGATGACAAGTACAGAAGTATGATTAATTTACTGGGTGATTTTCAGGTAAAACATGGTCAGATAATAAAAATATACTCCGCATACTCTCCTAATGAATTTGGCAATTCTGCAATACCCGCACGATTCAAATCATAAAATTAGTTCCTAATATTAGAGATGGATACTGGAAAATAGACCTCCAATATTTTCGACCTCCAAGGATTTTACTTCAAAAGCGATAGTCATAATCTAAACTAAAATATGCTCTTCTACACTTTAGATGTTATGTGTTCATCACTTTTCTCTGTTTTTGAATTTCAGTTTGGTGGACTCTAAAAAATCCCGATAGAGGAACTAAGTATTTGTGGATTTGTGAAAGTTTACTGAATCTTAAGCACTGCCCTGAATCTTAACTCTCCCTTTATTACCTTATCATAGGCAGTATTCATATCGTCCAATGGAAAAGTTTTTGCCAATAACCTGAACTTTACCCTTTGCTACGTATTCAGAACCTCATATAGATATTCTCTATCGTCCCGGAGTGAACCTATTTATGCATCCTCTGTCCATTAGTAATTGACCTCTCACAATTAGAGGCTCGTCTGATATTCCCATAGGGCATTATGATACCGTTATAAATTATAATGGTCAACTATAGTTACATGAAATATTTGTTATTCCTTTTCCTTTTCTTTTTAATTACATTTTTGTTACCAAATATGGGTTTTTCTCAGCCCTCAACGAATTCAACAGTAGAAGGCGGACAAGAAGTAAAGTTAATTTCGCCTGTTATGCAACAGATATCCGATAAAGGAACATATTTGGTAGCGATAAAATCCGGACAATCATCTATTTCAACAGGATTAAACATTGAAATACTTTTTTTGAATAAAACTTCTCCTAATCTGAGTGCTCCACCTCCAAATGCGGAATCAAATCTCTCGAGTACCGAATACAATAAAAGTAGCGGAATGGTAATACCCTCTGTTATTGAAAAAACACTTCCCGTAAAAAGCTATGATATAACAATAAATTCGAGTGACGGACAGGAAATCTGGAAGAAAGCTAATCAAATTCCGCAAGGAGGACGTGGACCTCAAACTATTATGTTGGATAATTATGATATTGGAAATATAACTATAGGCATCACTAATATAGTCCCTGATCCCACCGTTGTGGACATTCTCAATCAAAATGCAAATAACACTAATGAATTAGCAGCTTTAAACCAGACAGAATCCAAACTTCCAACTGACTCTGTAAAGTTTGAAACAGCAATCTTGGTTATATGAATTCTGGAATAACTGTTTAAATTGTAGTAACTAGTACCAATAAGGGTAGCGATTAGATCGTTCATTTATGCCGTTTTCCGTAAGAGGTTGTAGTTTGATTTATCTATCATAAGCGCCTGATCGTCTCTGAGGTGTTTTAACGTCCCCTTATTGATTCATGCCCTCTACCCATGTCAATAGGTTGATGGAATGCTTTGATTAGCTTCAATGCTCCTATAATCCTTTAATACTATGTAGGATTGAAAGGTGTAATGGACGCAAGAATATTCTTAATTGGAATTGCCATTGTAGTTGTTCTTTCAGGTGGAACAGGAGTACTCGCTCAGAGTAATACTACAGGAAACAACACAGACGTTGGGTCGGCGGAGGAACTTGCAAAACTAACTAGCAACAACTCACTCGCTAATTTGAGCAGCCTGACTACATTTAACGACACTGGAACAAATCAAACATCCAATCAAACATCCAATCAAACATCCAATCAAACATCCAATCAGACAAGTAATATGTCTGGATAATCTCTACAATTTTTTTACCAAATTTATCTGAGCTTCCTTTCATAGTAACGACACATTTCAATTTCTCAGAAGGCATACGTTATTCGGCCATGCTAATGAAATACCAGAAGTCGATTCTATAAATTGACGATCATAATATATTAAATGGAGTCTAATTCGGATTAATCAAGAAAGTCTTTGAATTGTCTTTTATCTATAAACTTCGAAGTTGTTATAAAATCACGGATGAAACGCGTAGGGAGTTTTGTATCTTTGACCCAGATTTTAATGGAAAATGCATAAGGAATAACAAACTCAGAGTTGTTAATATTCTTAAACTTTAATGTTCATAGTAATAATAGAATGTATGCAAATAATAGAGAAATACTCAATCTCATAAGTAAGTGTAGAGAAATTCGAGATATTTCGAAAAAGACTAAACTATTGGAATATATCAATCAAATGTTGCCTGCAGAATCAAGGATAAGACTGCCTTCACTTATCACAGGTGATGGCATTGATAATCTGTTAAGCTGGGTTGAAGTAAAAATTTCACCTCCAATTTATGGCCTTGCGACTCCCTAACGCTGTCTTAATCTGCCTCTTTTATTAGATATCATTAGGCAGCGACTTTTTTTAAAGAGTTAACTATATCGTGAACTCCTACTGACTCTAATACACAAGGTAAGATCCTGATGACGGATAACCCGGCCCCATTAGCAATTCCAATTTTCCTGAAAAATAAGGGGTTATGTTTGGCCTACGTATATAATGGAATTGCGTTTGAGATACCTACTTCTTTGAATCGTCTTCTGTGTCTCCTGCTTGTCCCGGTTCAGGTGCAGGTTCTGGTTCAACGTCTCCTGGTTCCTCAGGTTCAGGTTCGACCTGTCCCATTTGTGAATGCATGTCACTTGATTTTGCCATGATCTTATTGAAGCCTCAAAAGTATTTATGGATTTATAACAAGAAATGGGTTTTGTGATATAGAAAATAAAAAGGATGTCTGCATCAATATTTTTGTACTTAGTGATCGCAGTTTATGATTTCTAATTACTGGTAATAAAAATATCTTGTTGAATTTATCTGAAATAAACGTATAGGCATGAAATATAACCATATAATCATAATAAAGTTTTAGTCATATCTATAGCTGAAGAAATGGGTATAACAGTCGAAAAAGATACAGCAATGTCGGAGCACGCAAATGGTCGTAATAATTGGGAAGTACAGTCATCTGGATACACAGAATCATCTTGGTTTAGAAATCTACGAGGCCCGTTAAGATTCAACAAATTAAATCAAGATATTTCTGTTGACGTTGCAATAGTAGGTGGCGGTATTGCGGGCATTACGACTGCTTATTTGCTATCCAAGTCCGGAAAAAGTGTTGCAGTACTTGAGGATGGGTATATAGGAAGTGGGGAAACCGGTAGAACTACAGCACACATTACTCATGCCCTTGATGACAGGTATTATAACATTGAGAAGAGACATGGATCAGAAGGTGCAAAATTAGCGGCGGAAAGTCACACTGCTGCGATAGATTTTATAGATCGTTTCGCAAGAGAGGAAGAAATTGATTGTGCATTTGAAAGATTAAATGGTTTTCTTTTTCTTGATGCTAGTGATAAGACATCTTCCTTAGAAGAGGAACTAAAAGCTCTCAAGAATGCTGGGATCTCAAGCGCAAAAATGGTCAATGAATCACCATTAGAGTCAGCAGATATATCTCCTTGTATATGTTTTCCTAACCAAGCACAATTTCAACCAATGCAATATCTAATTGGGATTGTAAACTCTATGAGTTCTCAGAAAGGAGTACAAATTTTTACGGAAACTCATGCTCAGGAAATTAATATGGTAAAGAATGAAGGCATAATAAAAACTGATAATAGCTATAACGTTACTGCACAAAATATTGTTTTAGCAACAAATGCACCAATCGTTGACAAGGTAAGTAAGATTTATGATAGGCAGGTTGCCTATAGAACATATGTCATAGCAGCAAAAATTCGGAAAAACACAATCCCGTTAGCTCTTTACTGGGATACAGGAAATCAAATATCAAAAGATCATGTAAAACCATATCATTATGTGCGCATACAGAAGACTGAAGATAAAGATAGTGATTTGTTAATTGTTGGCGGAGAAGATCATAAGACAGGAATTGCCAACGAGAAGAAGGATTATGAGGCAAAGTTCAAGAGACTAGAATTATGGATGAGAAAAATTTTTTCTGTTCACGGGCCAATAATGTATGCTTGGTCGGGACAGGTAATGGAACCAATGGATGGGATGGCTTTCATAGGTCCAAATCCTGGAGAAGATAAAAATGTCTATATAGCTACTGGAGACTCGGGTAACGGGATGACCCATGGTACCATTGCGGGTATTATTTTGTGTGATCTGATCCAAGGTAAAGAGAATCGTTGGGCAAACTTATACAGTCCTAATAGGAAAATGAAGTGATAAAGATTGGCTATAGAAGAACATGATTCAATTTCAGACATGGAGAGACTTCCAAAAGGAAGTGGAATGGTGATGGAAAATAAGAAGATGGCTATTTACAAAGATAATGAAGGAAAAGCGCACAAGTACTCGGCGATCTGTACTCATTTGGGCTGTATTGTAAGTTGGAATGAACTGGAGAAATCTTTTGATTGTCCATGCCATGGCTCAAGATTTTCTGGTCAAACAGGCAAGGTGATTAATGGGCCCGCCAATACCGCACTTGAGATTAAGAATAACGAGTAATTCTACCATCAAGCAAATTAAAGCTTTCAGGCCTATGCCTGAGTAGACCAATATGCCTTGGACTTTAGATTATAAGATGTAAGAGCTAATTTCA
>DASUQJ010000033.1:0-10751 GCA_036280615.1 Nitrososphaeraceae archaeon | reverse complement strand
GAACCGATATTTTATCACATCAAATGATATTAGCAACAGTAGTTACGTTTATTGCAGTTGGATTATTATTTAGAAAAGAAATCGGAATAAGGACGGGGCTTGTGCTTTTGGTAATGTATATTGTAAGTATTGGATTGCAATTCTTTATGAATTCATAATCCTATCAAAGTTGACCCTAGCTTGTCCCGATTCCTATAGAGTAAATCTAATTTGTCGGATGATTCCGTAGAAGGGTTAACCATACGGATCTTTTGCATCTTCGGATTTAGTACTATTATCGGATTTAGTACTATTACTACGATCTCCTAACAGAACATTAAGATCCAAATAAGTCTGGTTTCTAATTACAGTGAGATTTAGCTTCTCTCCGGGCTGTTTATTTTCATCTATGTATGATACTAGATCCTCCATATAAGTAACGTTATGACTGTCAACCGCCGTAATTATGTCATTGCCATGTTTATCACCATATTGATCGGTAGTACTACCACGAAGTCCAGCATTATCAGCAGGTCCGTCCTTGATTATTGAATCCACATACACTCCCTTGAAATCTCTACTCAAATTTTCAAAATTTTCTGTTAATTTTGATGTTAAAGTGCTGGCAGAAATTCCGAGCCAGGGATGTGTGTAATTTCCCTTGCTAACAAGTACAGGTACGATTTTAGATATAGTGTTTGAAGGAACTGCCAAACCAATTCCTGAAAAACTTCCCGAATCTGAGAGTACCCCTGCAGTGTTCATTCCAATTACTTCTTCCCCGATACTAAGAAGAGGTCCTCCGGAATTACCGGGATTAATCAATGCATCTGTTTGAATCACACTAGGAATACTAAATTGTGAGCCTTCAGTTGAAATCAAACGTCCTTTCTGACTTACGATGCCAACAGACATCGAACCTGCAAGTCCATAAGGATTTCCTATAGCGATGACTTGATCGCCTACTTCTACTGCAGAAGAATTTCCAAGTGTTAATGGACTAAGTTGTCCTGATATATTTTGTGAAATATCAATCACAGCGATATCATTGAAAGGATCGCTACCTATGACAGAAGCCACGTACCTATTACCATCAATGAAAGTAACATCTACATTCTTAGAACCTCCTACGACGTGATGATTAGTAATTATTCTCCCCTCTTTATCGAATACAAATCCCGATCCTAGACTGGTAACATTTTCGTCTCCCGGAGAATCAGGAGAGGCTGAGGGGTTTTCCCGTGTTATTTGGACGACCGATCCTTGTACATCTTTGAAGATTTTGCTAATTGAATCTAAGCTGGAATTTTTTTCAGTTTCTGTCTGGGCGAAAATTTCCAATTTTTCCACTTGGAAAAATACACCTGAGAATATGAAGGCAAATGCCAACATGAGCATAAATACAGGTTTCTTCATATGAAAAATCCATTAAAGTAATCATATAGACTTTTCTATTGATTTATTTCCAGAAAGATAATTAAAATCACCTATGAGCAATATTTAAAAATGAGTTAGTAATTAAAGTTGGTTTAAGCCCATTAGTAGTTACGCCTGGTTCAAATGTCTAACAAAACAATTGGATTGATAAGGATGGTCCATTACCTCATATCGGTTTTTTGGTATTTTTCAGTCAACTTTATTTTAAGTTCGTCCAACTGATCAGATGCCCACTTGACAAAACCATCAGTCATTTCCTGGGGTATTTTTCTTTTTTCAGCTAGTATTAGATAACCTTCAAAGATCTTCGCATATATATTATTACATACTATCATGTTTGCCAATGCATCAGAAACAAAGTCATCGCTCTTACTCTCCAGAAAATTTCTCTTAAAAAGATCTAAAAGGTTTTTAGTGCGTCTATCTATCTCATTTTGATCCATTCTATTAGTCAATGTGAATTTACTCATATTCCGACACAGTTAAATTGACATTCAATTATTAAAATATTCATTCAGGAAAATTCTTAATTTGTAATTAGGAATCGTATTTGGCTTGGCATCAATCTCGATTATTGAAAACAGCTATTTAATATAATTAGTAATTTCACAATTTGCAATGTTTACTCGGATTCTTTCATTTCTTCCAAGTGCAACAGAGATTCTTTATTTGTTGGAATGTCAGGATTCACTATATGGTGTTACTCACGAATGTAATTTTCCTTCTGAAGCACGGAACAAACCTCAGGTCATAAGGTCAGTTTTTGATTCGGAATCAATGACCAGTTCACAAATAGATGAAAAAATCCAGGAACTTACAAAGTTACAAAATGATATTTTTATAATAAACTACGACATGTTAAAAAAAATACAGCCGGACCTTATCATATCTCAAGGATTATGTGATGTATGTTCACCTCACAATAAGGAAATGGATAAAGTAATTCAATTCTTGGATTATAAACCTGATACCCTAGTGCTTGATCCCCATACTGTTGATGATATAGTGCAAAATGTTATGGATATTGCTAAAAAGGTTGGGAAGGGGACGGAAGGTTTAGAAATTAAAAGATCCCTGGTAAGAAGAATTGAAAATATTGCGACTGCGAGCAAAAATAAAAAACCGAGAGTGATTAGTCTGGAATGGTTTGATCCATTTTACATATGTGGTCACTGGGTTCCTCAAATGGTTGAAATGTCGGGAGGCATTAATGGAATCAGCAAGACTGGAGAGCGTTCTCACAAAATAGAGTTATCCCAAATAACTCAGTTCGATCCCGACATATTGATTCTTTTACCTTGTGGATTTAACCTTGATAGGGTATTGCAGGAATACGGATCTCTACAAAGAAATCAAGATTGGAATTCTTTAAGAGCGGTTCAAAATGACATGGTTTTTGCGGTAGATGCTCTGTCATATTTTAGCAGACCCAGCCCAAGAATCATTACTGGAATTGAGATACTCGCCAAAATTATCAATCCAGATTCATTCCCAAATTTGGTTGTTCCAATAAACTCGTACAGTAGATTAAGGAATAATCTGATTAAATAATCAAAAGAAAATAATACTATCGTTAAGTTAAAGAAACTTCGATGTAAACATCGTCGGGAATTTTCAATCGCATTAATTGTCTGATTGATCTATCGTCTGCGCCTAGATCTATCACCCGTCTGTGAATTCTTAGTTCGTACTTATCCCAGGTATTGGTACCTTGCCCGCAAGGTGATTTTCTCGTAACGACTTTCATTTTCTTAGTCGGAAGTGGATGTGGCCCTCTAAATTTAATCCCATTTTTTTCGCCTATTCCTTTTATTTCATGACATACATTTTCTAGCATAACTAAATTGGTACTGGTTAATTTAATACGGGCTTCCTGAGTCATTGATAGGACTCACTTTTTGGCACTTGGGTCGTATTTCTCTATAATAGACTTTACGACGCCAGCAGCTATTGTTGTTCCCATATCTCTCAACGCAAATCTACCAATTTCTGGAAATTCTTTGAATGTTTCTATAGCAAGAGGTCTAACTGGTTTTATTCTTACAATTGCTGCGTCACCAGTCTTTAGAAACTTTGGTTTTTCCTCGACAGCTCCACCGGTTTTTGGATCAATTTTCGCAACAAATTCAGACAAGGTAGCTGCAACTTGCGCAGTATGAGCATGAAGTACGGGTGTATAACCCGGAGCCATAGCAGTAGGATGGTGGATTATTATTATTTGTGCTTCAAATTCTCTTGCAGCATTGGGTGGATTGTCTACAGGCCCAATCACATCTCCGCGCTTGATTGATTTCTTATCCACACCTCTGAGGTTGAACCCAATATTATCACCAGATTCTGCAGATTCCATCTGGGTATGATGAGTTTCTATTGACTTAATTTCTCCAGTCACGCCTGATGGCATTACAATAACCTTTTGATTGGCCTTTAGAACTCCTGTTTCAACTCTGCCAACAGGTACTGTACCAACCCCCGTGATGGAATAAACATCTTGAATCGGTATCCTGAGTGGTTTTCCTAATGGTTTTTCTGGAGGCTCGAATAGATCGAGGGTTTCGGCTAAAGTAGGTCCCTTGTACCAGGACATATTTTCTGATTTCTTTAGTAGATTATCACCTTTCCAGCCTGAAACAGGGATAAAGCTTATTTTTGAAACATTGTAGCCTACCAATTTTAACATTTTTTCCACTATATCCTTAACTTCATTATAGCGTGCTTCTGAATATCCTGAATCGTCCATTTTGTTCAATGCAACTACGATTTGTCCAACTCCAAGTGTCCTTGACAAGAATGCATGTTCTCTAGCTTGTCCGCCTGGATCCGTAGCCGCCTCAGTCTCACCTGGCTTTACCGATACCACTAGAATTGCAACATCTGCTTCTGATGCTCCAGTTATCATATTTTTGATAAAATCTCTGTGACCAGGAGCGTCGATCAAGGTGTAAAAGTATTTAGAAGTTTCAAATTTTTGGAATGCCAGATCTATTGTAATTCCTCTTTCTCGCTCATCCTTTATGCTATCTAACACCCAAGCGTACTTGAAAGTATCACCTTTTCCTGTTTCTTCGGATTCCTTGGCAAAAGAATCAATAGTTCTTTGATCGATGACTCCCATATCCACTAATAAATGACCCACAATAGTCGATTTACCGTTATCAACGTGTCCCACAACCACAAGATTCATGTGGGGTTTTTTACTTGCGCTCATTAGATTAAAAGCGATAATAGGGCTTTATTTGTATTTCGTTAAATACGAAGCAACAAATCAATCCTGACCATTAGTTACTAGTCGAGATACTAAATATTGCTTGCATTTGCGTTTACCAATATCTACACCCTGTCATAATCGTCTTCAATTCTGACAATATCATTTTCGTCGAAATTGCCATAAGAAATTTCTAAAACAATACAACCAGAACTGCTCGCCTGAATTCTATGTTTTGCGCCAGATGGAATTATGATATTGTCCCCTTCACTGATTGATGATTTCTTATTCTGAACTTCAACCGTACCAGAACCCTTAACTATTTTCCAAAACTCCTTTCGATTGTTATGATATTGAAGACTCAACCGCGACCCAGGTTTTATGTAAAGTAATTTTACTGTGCATTGTTCATTCTCGTTGAATTTTTCAAATGATCCCCATGGCCGTTTTTCCGAGTAAACTTCCACAAAAAAACAATGGAAAAGTATAATTTAATTATTGTTATGTTATTTATAGTAAAAAATATACAATAGTTGTTCTGAATGACAATTATTGCCCAAATCGTCAATGTGTATTTGTAATAATCATGGCGATTGCAAAGGATTGATAATGGAGGAGGAAGTATTGAAAAATTTATGTTGTTGTAATTGTCACGATAGCAGTTATCAATTAATCAGAAATTCAATTGCAACTAACAAAATTGACAGTCTTGGTAATTCCGGTACAAATCAAATTATGGATTACTAATATACGGTTCTAATACCAGCCATAAATCTACAGAACCACATGAATATTTTCAAGGCAGAAATACACATCTATCCAAGATGATCCAATAAATAACTGGCTAAGGAAGTATCGGTAGTTAATATGTTGTCAATATTCCTAATTTTGGAAACAATATTTCCTACTTTACAGAAATAAGGATTTTTCTGCCATCTATTTCAATTTCCTTGTATTCAATGCCCACTAATTTGTTAGGAGTTATGATTACCTGTTTTACTCTTACGTAGTATGCTAATTCATTTTTATAGTTTTCAAGTGACAATAAATCATCCGAATCTAGATTCGAGATATGTGCAGATGATAGTATTTCTGTAGGAACAAAACCCCTTTCCTTTCTCAGTTGTTGTATATTTCTTGCAATGTCCTTCATAAGACCCATTGAAATCAACTTGCTACTTCTAGTGGTATCAATAAACACTGCGACATTTTCTTGCTCAGACTCCATCATTATATATGGTGTTTTTCCAGTATATGAAAACTCCACATCGTCTTTTGACAATTCTATTTCACCAGACATGTACTTTAGATTGAAATTGCTTTTTGAATTTAATTGGTCGAACAGATCACCATAGTTAGCTTGATTAAATGATTGTAGGGCACTTTTTAAGTCATTCTTTAATCTAGGAGCAATCTTATTTACTTTGAGCTTGGCACCCAGGCTAACAAGATTCTCCCTATTCAGAAAATCAATTTTTTCAAATAAATTACTAAAATGCACTACTTTAATATCTATAGACATGGTATTGAGTTGTTTCTTCAATATTTCTGATAATCCGCTTGATTCAAGAAGATTTCTATCTTGGGTACAAATTACAACTTTATGAATGGGCCATCTTCTTTTAAATTTCGCCTTCATTCTGGCCGCATTAACCAAAGAAATTACTAGTTTCGATTTGTCTATAGTATTTTCAATTTCATTATTTATCAGGTTGGTGTTAATTTTTGGCCATGATTCGAGCAGAATTAAATCCTTATGTTTGAAACATAACAAATACAAATAATTTGTTATGTAAGGACAATACGAATGAAGGAGTATGTCAATTATCGATAGTGTATATCCAAGTACTGCATATATCACATTCCTTCTCTCTAATGTTTCCATACTGTCATCCCATATATCATCCCTAGTCATAGGAACATAAGTTTGGCTGAGACTATTAATTATAAAATCTTCCAATTCCTTTGCTCCTTCGTTTAACCTACAGGAATCTAATGATAAAGTTACTGTTTTAACCAACGATTGTAATTTGGATAAGATCCACGCTTCAGTCATAGTAAAATTGTTACTTTTTACGATGGAGTCTAAGTAAATATTTCTAGTATCAAATTTATCATATGTACTATTTTGAATCAAGTATACATGAAGATAATAAAGAGTACTCAGCACTTGATATGGTCTAGCCGCCATTTCACTTAGGCTGAAGCTTAGAGATTCTATAGGTGAAGACTTCCACATGAAATAGAATCTTAGTGCATCAACCGAATTATCGACCAGAAGTTTATTAGCGTCCAATACATTGCCCAGACTCTTACTCATTTTATTTCCCTTTTCATCTAATATATGTCCTTGAAATAGAAACGCTTCAAATGGTGATTGGTCCTTGTTTTGCATTATTACATTTTCCATGAGTAAAGTATATGCCCATCCCCTTGTCTGATCTATTCCTTCCGTCAGAAATGCAGCCGGTATTAGATCCTCGTACTCATCATCCGAAAATGCAGCATAAGGTGATGCACCACTGTTATGCCAGGTATCAAGAACGAAGGATTCTCGAATCATAGGGATGTTACATTTTGAGCAATTAATCTCGATATTATCTATCCACGGTCGATGCAATTCAAATTGTTCTCCGTCAGGCAACTTTGATGCTTTCCTGATAATTTCATTTCGGGAAAACAAAGGCTCTTTCAAACCACATTTGTTGCAGTTCCATATTGGAAGAGGAGTACCCCATACCCTTTCTCTCGATATGCACCAAGGTACCTGTTCCTTTATGATTTCCACAAATCTGTTTTTCGGAGAATCAAAAAAGAAATTAACGTTTGAAACAGCATTCATTGGTTTATTATCAAGTTTATCAATCATGTAAAAATATTCACGCCTTGCAAGCCAGACAACCTTGTGATTTGAACGCCAACAGGTTGGATACTGATGTTTGATTCTACCCAACTTCAAGTAAGCTCCTGCTTCCTTCATTTTTTCGACAACCAAAAGATCCGAGTCGCGTACAAATTCTCCGCTAAATGTGCCTGCCTTTTCAGTAAATTCCACCTTATCATTAATGGGCACAAATATTGGAACGTGCCGTTTGACAGCTATATCAAAATCATCTTGACCGTTTGCAGGTGACAGATGAACTATTCCGCTACCAGTACTTGCATCAACGAAACTTTCTGCAACAACAAAATGTACTTTCTTGTCGTCACTTAGTTCCTTTAGTCCAGGTATCATTTCTAACAGTGGATGGTGGTACCTTTTGCCATCCAATTCTATGCCTTTAATGACCTTTTCAACAGTAAAATTTTGAATTTCAAGTTCATTCATCAAACCATTCAATCTGTCATATCCAACAATCCATTTTTCGTTTTCGATTGAAACATAAGCATAATCGGCCTCAGGATTAACGCCTATCAGCTCATCAGTTACTAAAGTGAACGGCATAGTGGTCCACACAACTAGAAAAGTGGTTTCTTCCTTTAGCTTCATTTTGTAATAAAAGGATGGATCCTCTAGAATTTTGTAGCCTTGATTAACTTCTGCGTTGCTCAATGAAGTTTGGCAGGAAGGGCAGTACGCTACTACTCTAAACCATTCTTTAAGAATTCCCAATTCCCAGGCTTTTTTAAGTACTTGCCATTCCCTTTCGATGTATACATCTTTAAAAGTCCAATACGCTTTTTCATAGTCAAAAGACATGCCAAGAAGAGCGTCAACTTTGATCCATTTTTCAGCATTAGTTTTGATTAGATCCTTGCATGCCTCTACAATTTTTGTGATACCAACTTTTTTGATGTTTTCAGCTTTACTACCAGTTAATCCCAAATTTTTTTCTGCCTGTAATTCGACTGGTAAACCTTGGGTGTCCCAGCCTGCTCGGAATACAACTTTATATTTTTGCAGAGTTTTGTATCTGAACCAGAGATCTTTTATGATACGTCCTCTGAGATGACCCACATGGGGTTCGCCATTTAGGGTAGGTGGCCCCTCAACAAACCCCAGTGTTCCTTTGTGAGATGATAACTCTTTGTCAATTAATGAGTTTATTTCAATCCTGTTAAGGTAAGAGTTAATTTGAATTTCAATTTCCTTTGGATCATATTTTGCTTCTAGTTTCATTAATGCGAACGTCAGTTCTATTTTCTCTTTTATAACTTTACGACTCAGCTCAATATTCACATAGGCAAAAGAGTTAGAATTTCTTAATTTACTCAGTTAACGTAGTCTCTGCAAACCATTGGTCAGACGACAAGAACGCACACTTGTGAATAATTCGGGTTTAATGAATAATGAACATGCCTGTTAGAGTATTATAACTGTTATTGAGATTGATTTATGATGTCATAGAACATTGCATGACTACTAAAACTTCTAAACTGAGAAACCCAAAACGCCTTCTAATAGTATAGCAATTACCTCTTTAGAGATAACTTTCATAGAGGTATCATTTGATAGTCTGTCGAGATCTGGTAGATCGGCCCTAGGTTTGAGAAGCCCGCTTCGTTTTAAGATTTCTTATTCCGGTCCTACTCATAGTTGTCATGTCATGATTCGCTCTGCATCATTAATTTGCTAGTGTTCTTTATTTCTTATCAACATATATGTTGACGCATTTAGAGCAATATCTCTCAATCAGCTTGGCTCCATCACCTGCATCAAATAATGCTGTCCATTGAGCGCTTCCACCACAGAAGATACAAAAATACTCCTTTTCAGCGTTTTCTATTTTGATCAAAGTCCCCTTTCTTTTTTTTATTATTGTTGAAGAGTCATTCGCCATAATGTAATAGTAGCATACATTGCGTATAACTATGCTTCCATTTCTATCATCTTACCATGCTCGTATTCTTTTCACATTTTATTATGCAACTGATTATGGCATTTCGGTATCCTGTTTCCCTCTCTTCCCATAGCCGATAAGTGTTAACTTTTTTATTGTTTGCTGCCCATAACCTTACAAGTGTCGACAAGTGCCAAAAACACGCGCGTGGCTGGTGGGCTTTTACAAATAGGCCCATCAGTTATAATTCCGTAACCCAAGGCGATCACCTATGGTGGTCGCCTTGATCCATCATTAATCAATTGCCCGCTTCTTAATATGAAATTCGTGCTGAATGGTTAACGGTAGCTGAGTGTTGAAAATGTCATAAATTCGATAAAGCAATTGTGGAATTTATTTTTGTGACGAAATGTGCTAGAGAAACAACAATTAGATCTATAAAAAACGCAAACCGAATGTTAAACGAGATAATGTAAAGGCAATATATGATAGTATGTTTACATGAAAATAGAAAATTGAGTGATGTAATTGTATTAGAACGTTCTGCCAAATCAGGAGTGACGAAATGAATTTATTTATTTTAATTGCTTCATTGGCGTTATTCGGCTTACCTATTTATCCTAGTTTTTCATTTGTCTTTGCACTAAACCAGTCATTAACATATGAAGATCCATCGCTTGGATTTAAATTCCAATATCCCGCCGAATGGAAGCAAATATTGGAAAAGGATATGGAGGGAACGGGAGTTGCATTCTCTCCGTTGCCCACTTCTCCTACGGAACAGTTTGCTGATTTATTGATTTATACAATTGACCATCAAGAGAATATAACCCTAAAACAATACTTCGAGGAATTTATTCTTGAACAATTGTGTTGCGTTGATAATCAATCCCTGAACTATAACGAGACCAAATTAAGTGGTATCCCTTCAATCAATGCGTCTTGGAATCTTACTAAGGAGAATAACCAAGTATATGGAAAGGCATTGTTGAATTTTGCCATAAAAGACGGAATCGCCTATGTAATTCATTACGATGCTAATTTAGAAACATTTGCCCGATTGCTCCCAGAAGTAGAAAATATAATCAATTCATTTCAAATTATTGATTAAGAGTTTTATCAAATATCTGTCTTAATTTGTTCTTTTTTGAAAATCGTTAGATATACCAGATGGTAAATTCAATTAATCTAGCCAGAACCTTTTCGATTATAAATAGCGCCTATTAAGAAGATAGCATGACAACAAATCAAGGAATTGGCTCTATTAAACAGTCGGCCGGTCAGTGCACGGTAATGATTGAAATCCCAAAGGGCAGTAATATAAAATATGAATATGATACAGAAAGTGG
>DASUQJ010000032.1:0-2331 GCA_036280615.1 Nitrososphaeraceae archaeon | reverse complement strand
ATAGAAATGTGCAATCATGAACAAAATATTGACGTGAAGGTTCAGATTTTAAGATTCATAAACTCAATGCTTCCTAGTGAAATTCAACTAAGAATACCTTCGCTAATCACCGACGATTATGTTGAATCTGCATTATATAATTTAGAGATGGTGTGCAAAGGTCGAATTAAATTGAAAAACTATTTTCTCTTTGCATTATGAGCATGTTTAAGACAACAAGATTGGAAGAAATATAGGGAAACGCCAATGGCTCCCAAAAAGATATTGATTGTAGATGATGAGCCCGATATTACCTCAAGTCTGGGGAAAGGTTTAGAACAAGGTGGATATGATGTACAAGTCTTTAACGACCCTTTAGTAGCATTATCCAATTTTAAACCGAATGTCTATGACTACTTAGATATTAAAATGCCTAATATGACTGGATTTGAATTATATCATAAGTTAAAAAGAGATAGATTCTAAAGTTAAGGTATGTTTTATCACAGCATTTGAAACATACTATGAAAAGTTCAAGCAAGAGTTTTTCCCCTTAGAAGAAGTAAAAGGGATTTATTAGAAAACCCATACAAACAGATGACTTGATACAATTTGTGAACCAGGTCACAAGGTAGTGCCAAATCTGAGATGTTTATTTAGGTTCTTGTGGCCAATAGTTATATAAAATCTAATTTCGGTTTACCGACTAAAGGACTTTGTGATAGCTAGATTGTCATTTAGAGAAGATTTCAGAAATTCAATGAATTGTTTACCTGTGCTTAATGCTTCTTGTGCTTGGCCTTATCAGGTCTCAAACCTTTATGAACTGCATCATTTCTTACCTGATAACATTTTTCTCTCCATCTTTGCCATTCAGACCCCCGGCTGTAGACGTATCTGTGTCAGATAGAGAATTTTTTACTTGATTATCAACAATAAGAAGAATTTTATCAGTAGTTGCTGGTACGGGTATATCATTTACTTGTTCGATTCTCTTGAAATCAATATTGAGGTCAAATATATGTTTTGGAATCCAAAAGTAACCCATAGTCCAATGACGACCAAGCATAGTTAACTTATCTTCGTCAAACACCCCAATCGTTTCATACTCTTTATTGTTGTCTAATTGATTATGATGATTCACCAAATATTGTACAACAAATGCGTATACGTCAAAGTAGGAGGAATTGACATTCAAGGTGATCAACGCAGTAATACTTCCTAAACCAAAGACTCCTATGATAGAAATTATAGTAACTGGCAATATTCGCTGGAACTTTATTTTCTTAACCTTGCTTGAGAGATCCAAAATTAATTTTGCAGCTGAAATGCAAATTATAGGCAATAATAATATAAGATGAAAAAATGAGACAAAATCTATTACAAAGAGGAATATCAAAAATGGAATTACCCATAGTAAGACAAAATGATCTCTTTTGATATATGAGAAAACAATACTAGCACATCCAAGTACAAATATAATGGGATCTATTTGAAAAATGTAAACCAAAGAGTTAAGTAAGGAACTTCCAATTGGCCAGTTAACGTAATTATACTCTCTTTGTGCATTCCATATCATATCTTCTAGCCATAGATCAAATTCACCAATTGATACAGAGTAAATAGGCCAAATCAAGGGTATCAGAACAACAGGAATAAACCAAATTCCTAATTTTCTGATATCGATGTGATTATGGCTACTATTCTTGTTGTTATTACTTTGATTTTTATTTGTACTAATACAAATAAGATAACCAATCAAAGGTATCATGGCAAATGCAGAAACTTTCGTGAATATTGATAAGCCCAAAAAAATGCCAGAAAGTAAAATAGGAAAAATACTTTCTATTTTACCTCTCCAAATATTTCTATCGGTAGAGTTGAATTTGAAGTGAATACTGTTATCTTTACTATAAAATGCAAACAGTATTGATAATAGGAGAAAAGGCAGAAGGATAGGCTCAAGAAGGATCTTCCTTAATATCCATGTTATTGGCATTACAGCAAATAATACCGCCGCCATGAATGCAACAGTCTTATTATAACGATATTCTGCTATTCTATAAACAAGAAAGGTATCAATTACGGCAAGTAATCCCATAAATAATTTAGGGACAAGATATAACGTTTCAATAGAGCTAACAGAAATCGAAGTAGACATATCGGGAGGATAATTTGTAAGAGCCAGCATTCCAGCCAAAAATAATTGTCCAAAAAATGGATGGTCATAAAAATGTGCGAAAAAGCTCCTTGGTTCATGAAGTCCTTCACCTTCCAATACTTGCATAGTCCTTTGCATATATTGTCCCTCAACTACCCATATCACAGGGAAACCAATAGGATTCCAAAGAT
>DASUQJ010000031.1:0-35381 GCA_036280615.1 Nitrososphaeraceae archaeon | reverse complement strand
GACTCTGTTCCTTTTTTACCACTTGTTCTTACTCAATCCACATATACATTGTTTAGTATCAATTTACAACTACAATGTTTAAAACAAAGAACGTGTTGATGTTAGTAATACTGTCTGGAGGAATCTTGACAGGGCTAACAGAAACAATGATACAAGCAACACCAGTATACGCTGACACTGAAGATTGCGAAGACAATGACGACGACAACTGTAACACGACCAACGAGAGATCCCAGGAAATAACCCAGGAAAATAATTGCAGGGTAGAGGATGGCGGCAGCGGCGCGAATGGTGGCAGCGGCGGAACCAATGGCGGTGCCGGCGGCAGCACTGGCAATAACGACAATAGCTTTGTTTGCACCAACACCTTATTAGAACCAAATACTGGGAATGATGCATTCAACGGCGCCATACCATAGAATCCAACAGGTAACAATATTTCGTTACCTACAAACCCTTTTTTCTTTTATTTTACAACCGATCTTCGTAATTCCTCCAGTTGCTTTTAATGCTCAAATACAATTGACATAAGAATCGGATGAATCTATGATGGTGTGCGCTGTTTTAGCATGAACAACAAATTATAAAATAATTAATTTCAACCGGTTTAAAGAACTGGCAAGAAGTGTGAGTAAATACAACTCCTCACCAATCCCAGGAACCGTGTACTAATTAAGCCAACAAGATATAAAATAATTTAAGACTAGTTGGAGTGCTTATCCAGGAAAAAATATCCCACCCCGCTAAGCCTGGTGTTTAGGTCTACAGTTTAACGACTTTCCAAGTAGGATGTATTTCATGCCATCCTTTTGGTTTGTCAGTTACCCATGCTCCCCACAGGTGTACACGCTCACCGTCCTGTGGAAGATATACACCTTGGATGTTTCTATCTGGAGGTACTATTTCTACGACCAGAAATCCCTCTGTTTCTTCCCTGTTCTTATCGTTTACAAGGAACTCAAATTGGGGGTCTAACTTTAAGAAAAATTTGTAATCACCATCATCCATATTTTTAGTATGCATTACAGTACCGGTAGCCTCCTGACATTCAAGCAAGACTCGAAGGTCTTCCGCATTTGAAGCCCCAGCAAGTGCGTCTCCTGTCCTACAATCAGGGCCTGTTATTGCTCTGTGCTCTGTCACGACAATCTTGTCCTGAGATTCTATCCTATTCTGTTCTTCTATAGAAATTGGTGCTTCACCTTCTTCTTCTGAAATTTTCAAATCCAGTTTTTGTTTCATTTCGACGTCGACATTGGTCTGGACATTTACATCCTGATTACTGGTTTGATTGGTCTGGACATTTACATCCTGATTACTGGTTTGGGTTTGTTGAGTATCTGTTGTTTGGTTTGTAGTTTGACTCGATTCACTGTCGCCTGATACTCCGCTACCAGTTTCATTACTTGCAGGACCTATTTCACTGCTGAATGTATCGCCCGTTAAACCATTGCCTGTTTGGTTATTCTGTACAGAGCCTCCTTGACTACCACCGCTTGGTAAATCACTCATACTTTGATTACTACTTTCTTCAGATTCTTTGCTAACGTCGGGACGAGAAATATCTATGCCGTTCTCAGAGTTATCTTGAATTTCTATAATCCTAGGTACTTCACTTCGAGATGTTTGGTATCCCTCGGCGGAATATTTGAAGAAATTATTTGAAATCCCTTGTGTCGTTACTAATAAAAAAGACAAACTTAAGATTAAAATACATATTTTCCTGCTTGTATTTCGTATCATCAAATCCACTAATCGGATCAAGCCAACATACTATAAATAGAACTGATCCTTGCGAGATCCTTAATATAGAAGTCATTAAACAATCGAACATTTCAGCGGGATTCTGCGAAGAGTGTGAAACTTACAAAAGTACTGATAAGGGACGGAGTGTTGGTTCGGCTAGGGTGAGTTGTTATTTGTTGTATTCGTCTTACTCGATGGTAGAGTCTGATTATTATTTCCACCAGAGAGATCGTCTAAGCCATTTTGCGTCAGCGAGGGATTCGCGGTTATGGGCCACTGAGCAAAGCTGATGGAAGGGGTAACCATCATAGCGAATGTGATTATGGCTGCAAAAATAAACCAACTTTTCTTCCCCATTGATAGTCTTATCACTTCAAAGTTTATTAGGGGAAACTTGTTGCTATTGGTTGGTCATAGATTGATTTAAAGGGAGTTGACTAGTCTGAAAGATTATAACCTCTCCTATTTCCAGGAGTATATTGGCTAAAGATTCATTGGTAAACTTGCTATCTGTGCCTTCTTTCTGGCCTTTGCCTAAATATTTTCCATTTGTTTCTTTCAATTTCAGTTGCAATTCGATATGAAGGTACTGGTTCGACCCATAATTTTTATTGATCAACTAATGAATTTAAAGCCTAAGACACCGATAAGGATAGGAGGGACTTATACCTCTTCTTAAACTTTGTCGACTTAATTTACCCGAATGACATACAAGACCTCCTATACACTCTTTTTCATATGTATTTTAATTTTCGTTATTTATTCAAGCCATCAATTACAATCAGGAAACGGACAGATTGTAAATTGGAAAAGGTATAACGATCCAGGCAACAAATTTTCTTTTTTACATCCTCCCAATTGGATCGTTAACACCAGGCATGTCGATAATTCTGGTTTTACAGAGGTGACTCTTACCAATCCAAATTCAACCAGAATGAAAGTTTCGGTAATCTATACTCCAAAGGATGCGTTTCTAGATTCTAACACAGGTAAGCCAGTGGCTCCATCAAAGGCATTAACAAATCTCGAGGAGGAAATTAGCGCTGACTACATTTTCTTCAACAGTACCGGTAAATTTCCACACAAGTACTCAATCCAAAACTATGAATCAGCAAGTGATCTGATCGATTATGAAAAAATTAAAGGACAGCCCGGCAAGATGTTAATAGTCCTTGCTAGGGTAACTGACGAGGATTCCTTAGTATGTATCTACTCAGAAAGCAAGAGGGCATTTTACAAATCCCTTTCGAATGCATCCCAGATTGTTAAGTCTATTTCTATTTTGGCCTAATAGTAAGTAACGAGTACAATTAGTACTAAACTAATTCAAATCTGATGGGCGGGCGACGAATCTGAATGACAATTAATTTATCCTCCCATAAATCCAGTGAGTCGCCAATAATACTAGTAAAAAAGTAATGAAAAATTTACTGAATTACTCTTGGCTTTCATAACATCGACTTTCTGCCGCCAAATCATTTGTCTGCTCCGTTTCGCATACCTTTAGGGTTTCAAAACAAATGAAACCCTCCATATCTTGATCGTAACAATAAATGTTATGTGAATCAGCAGAAGCAATTCCGGTTAGCACGCTCACAAGTATAATTGACGAGGCTAGCATAATGGTATTTTGAACTCTCAATACTATCGTTAAGACAACATAGAATTAATATGTTGATTAGAAATTCCAATAACTTATATCCTTTGAAAATTTTTGAATTATGTGCGGTTTTAGTTTATTCAGTTGCTTATAATGTTCGAAGATAATAGACATCAGGAATAGGACGTAGTAAGACAGGTCTGCAAAGCATTACTACCAGCAGAGTTATACAGTCATGAATAAGAGAACATTTGATCAAATTCCTATCTATCCTTCTTGTTTAAATTTTGTCTGAAAAATTTTCCATTTGTTTCTTTCCTTCTCGGCTGCAATTCGATACGAAAGAACTGTTCGACCCATAATTTTCATAATCAATTATTAAATTAAAACCTAAAACCCTGAGAGGAGAAGGGCTGTCATAATATTGGTTCACAAAGAAAATACCAATCATCTCATATTGTAACGTTTAAATTAAAACCTAAAACCATGAGAGGAGAAGGAGGGCTGTCATAATATTCGTTCACAAAGAAAATACCAATCATGTCATATTGTAACCTTTTAAGCGAGATTTGATTACGATATTTTGGTTATATTGAAAACAAAAACCAAAATCAGTATAATGATTTTTATTATCATTCTAGTGGTGGGCCTCTATATAGGGTATGAAGTAAAACGTGCCGCAGATAAATTTGAAATAAAGGTGAAAGAAACGCTAACACGAAAGATAATTATATTTTATATTGCAAGCCATTCAATGCTATTATGAATACTTGTATGTACTAAAGATTGCTTAAATTTTTTAGGAACAGTGTATTATGTTCTAGTATGTCCTTGAGTTACAATGGAAAGTGTGACAAATGTGGGAAAATACGTCCTGAGATATTGATAGAAGTTTATAAAGAAAGAGGAGATGGTGTGCTTGCCCCAATGATTTGGTGTTTAGAATGTTTACGTGGTGATCAGTCAAATCATTAAGGAAATAAAATATTTTATTATCATATCTATATTCAATCCTGTAATTCAAAATACATGTTTTAAATCCATATACGTCATAAATTGAACCATAAATTGTATGAAATTGAATAGATGTTTTGCACTGACAGTTAATGACAGTAAAAGTAAATCATTTTAATACTTGTTGAACATTACATATTTCGGTAAACAGGCATATTGACAACAATTGGTGAAGTAATGACCAACAAACTTCAGACCATTGAAGGATCTAGTTCAGTCCGAGATGCGGCAAAGAAAATGCGCGACAAGAACATTAGTTCATTAGTGGTAGTGAACAGCAGTAACAAACCCATTGGTATAATAACAGAACGAGATTTAGTAAGGAAGGTATGTGCTAATGATTCAAGCAGCAAAAACACAAATGTTAAAGATATTCTGTCTGATGTGCTAGTGACTACAGACGCGCTTTCAGAAGTCGGAGTTGCCGCCGATATAATGATACAGAATAACGTTAGACATTTGCTCGTTGTAGAGGGGGACGATATTACTAAACCACTTGGCATAATTACTCCTACTGATTTTGCAGGTTACCTAAAAGAAAATTTGAATATGGATAATGTAAACGCGAGGATACTCGAGTCGTTAAAAGAGGCAGAAGCAAAGTCAGATAAGTACGAATAATTTGTGAGATCCAGATCTTACGATCTAAGCATCAATTCGAGTTCTAATATGCTACTTAAAGTTTCAACCGAATTTAGAAACTAAATTTTAGAAAGTGGCACTTTATGGCACCAAATAACTTCGAGATTTACACGTATGGATGCCAAACCAAGTACGATTTTCTGGAGTATACACTACACAAAATATTGCATTTATTCATATTTTATGCGAATCATCATTTATAGTTTGCAAAATTTCAAAGACAATATCAAAACCATCTTTCGAAATGTAATCTGTGGCAGATTTTAAGAAAATTTGTAGAGATTGTTTCGAGTATCCATCAAACTCATATTCCTTTGCTTGTAGAGCCATCTCCAACTTGTCCATACTGTGTACAAATTTGGCACTAACTGTACTATTATCAATATATTCATTCCAAATATCGAGATATTTTCCACGAAGAAAGCTAGGTAGTTTGGAAATAATTTTTCTCATAGCCTCATCTTCTAGCAATACTTTCTTTTCGTAAGATATCTTATCAGGCATGTTGTCTCCTACGAATGATTCAGCCAGATCATGCAGATTGACCATCTTCATGATAAGTTCCGTATCCAGATCTATTATTTCTGACAAGACCATAGACATCACACACATTGAGTATGAGTGATCCGCCACCGATTCTGGCAATGATATGTTAGATTTGTGTATCCATCCTGATCGCTTTATTTTTTTAAGATTGCAAACAACACGAAAAAAAGATACAAGGTCTGCCTTTTGGCTACTTTTTAGGTTCATACCGTGTAGTGAATTCTAATTCATATTAAGATAATGTAATTATGTAATATTATTACTTATGTATGTCATGGGATTGTCTGATGAGGGGTTTGAGGAATCTTTAAGGTATATTCAAAGGCGATCAATAGATTAGAAACAATATGATCAAGAAAATACAATAACGCACAGGATACTATGGCCAAGATTGTTGTTATGAAAATCAACAGCAGAACATTTCTTGTCTGTTCCAATTCTAAACCGCAGTAATTTTGGTATGCTGATTTGTATTTAAATCTAATTAAGTAATCTATGCGGCTGAATTTAATTGATGGTACTTCTTTTGAACCCAGTAAATGATCATTACTTCTAGGCACTAAATCCTTCACAAAATTACCAGGTATAGGCAGTAGAAGGAAATATAGTTTGTTATGAAAGTTAAAAATTTATGAATATAATGAAAAGTTTACGAACAAGATAATGCAATTTTATTAAAAAAGGGAGGATAATAAACTCCTTTATTGAGTAGCACAGCTAGCGCAAACGTTTTTGACTTGTCCTTCCATGTTCTTTTGCTGTAATTCTACGTTTTCAGTTCCACATGCGTCACATTTTCCTTGCATCGAAAAATACAATCCTTTAAACTATTTATAAGTTAGATATTAAATTAATTCTACAGTCATTGTTAGTTCAAATCCGTGTACGATAATTAATTTATTGCACTACTGTTCAACTATGTTATTTTACAGGAGATCGTGCTATAACGATCTTATATTTCATTAATTTCACTCTCACTAATTTTTCTTAATTAATTATAATATTCAAATCTACTATGAAACTGTGACTATTATGAATAACCAAAGATTAACTGTAGGGTAGTGTTGATGTTATTCTCTTGAGTACTGCGATAGTTTCATCTGGTGGATTATTACTGCCTAATACAAGCAAAGTCTGATTTTTCCCTCCACTTCCAGTTTCCCTGAGGTCTTTGAATGAATATTGATCAAGTATATTGATATTGTTTTCATCGATTATCTCAGAATGTTCCTTGATATCCTCTGTCGGAACCATAAGAACTGCCATCGTGTCAATATTAGGTTGAGTGTCATTAACATTGTTAATGATATTTGATGGTGAATCGGAAGTAGCAATAGTTATGGTTCCTTCCATAACAAAATCTGGGTCTTGACTATTTGCGTCCTCTTCATGGTAACTAAACTTCCCACTTTGGTTTATAGATAAAGGCTCACTAGCAGAATTGAATTTTAAGGTAGAATCAAAGATTTCTTTCGAGTTATCATCAGTTAATGTTACTTTACGTGTATGACCAACATCTCCTGAAAACCAGATGATATTTGTTTGTGGGCCCACTACTAAGTTCTGTGGAACATACGGTTGGTTTATGAGTCTCTTCTCTTCGGGCAAGAGTGGTGACTCATGGGCTTCATTCGGGATTAGTACAATAAAGTTCTTTACCGTATTGGGAACAGTTAATATTTTATCATTAAAAATGTCCGTGGCCATATTCTGCATTTCTGAATTCTGAGCGAAAGAAGTAATGGAAAATGTAATCAGGAGTACGACCATTAAGGTTAAACTAATTACAGAATTTGTAAGTATGTTAACCATTTATCTCCCGTTACTTTAACTTTCGCGGACTAATATATCTAATGAAATGAAATGGAAGATCTTTTGTCTAATTTGAATTGGCATATTCGAAAGAAGTACAATAACAAAACTAATACCGGTGGAACTAGGACTCGCTGCGAAGACTGCCCCACCGGTTGGTGTCGATTTGTGTTAAAGAGTACTGCCAGTATAAGTAATCAGATATAAGAGGTTGGCTTACCTAAGTTTAGTCACGATAAGTGCCTTCGAATCATCTCAAGTTGAACTTATTTATGCACTTATAAAAGAAATTCGAATCTTTAAACCTCAATTTGACTTCCAGGGAATATCAGTATATTTCTGTCGCTTATTAGTCACTCTTGCCAGAACAAAAAGCAAATCCGATAATCTATTTAGATATGTGAGAATATCCTGGTTTATTTTTTGTTCCTTAGATAGCGCTACTGCAGATCTTTCAGCACGTCTTATTACAGTCCTACAAATATGAAATAAAGATGATTCAGTGCTTCCACCCGGGAGGATGAAATAACTTATCGGTGGCAGCTCAGATTCAAAATCGTCAATACTCCTCTCAATAGTAGAAATCATTTCTTTTTTAACTAACATCTTGTCCTCCTTCAAACTTTTCGGATTGGCCAACTCTGCTCCCAACACGAATAAATCCTGTTGAATATCCAGGAGTATTTTTTTTATATCATCAAATATCCCATTTCTTTGAATATTTGATATTATGAAACCGATATGAGAATTTGCCTCATCAATTTCTCCGTATGCTATTATTCTTAGATCAGATTTGGAGGTCCTTGAACCGTCAATCAATCCCGTATATCCTTTATCGCCTGTTTTAGTGTATATTTTCAAGATTGAGATACAATACTAGTTAATTCCATAAATTACTTTTTGTTAATTTTTATCAAACAGGTCAAATTGATAACTCCTAGCGCGATAAGCCATGAGGTTTGTTTGAATTTATCCGGCTATTGAGATGCCGATCATCGATGTAGAAATTTAGTAAGAATGAACTTCTATTTTGTGCTCTTTTAGATATTTCTTCTTCTTAAATCGTTCGTTACACTTCTCACATTTGAAGGGTTTTTCAAATTCTGTAAGGAACCTTCTTCTCCTTTCCTCAGGAGTTTCTACGACCACCTTTAAATCTGAATTATCCATTGTAATTAATTTTTAAAACTTGTTATAGTTTATTTACTTTAAGGAAGATAGTACTATAGATAAAACTAGTTAAATAATTAGTTCTTTTTGGGCTTTCGAGTTTAAAGAGTATGCTCGTTCTGGAAAAGGAAAAAGTATACTTTAACTTTCTAAACTCCGTTAACCGACGCTAGCAAAGATTATGAATACTGCATGTCCCGTTTACTAAAATATTATCTAACCTTATCATAAGGTATCTAGTTATCAATCAAAAGGATCGTCTATATCATTATTGATTCCTGATGCTTCAGAGGAATCCACAATTTCAAAAGAACTTGTAGCAGAGGCGGAAGGATATCCTTGACTTGATACTTCTACCTGTATGGATAGCGGTCCAACATCTCCATTCTCTCCGATAATCCAGGAATAAACAAATTTTCCCTGAGAATCCGTTATTCCGCTAAATTCTTTCTCGTAGTTATCTCCTGGATATATTAAATTTCCGTCTATTTCGGCATTAGAAACCGGTTTTGAAGCAGAGTCGGTAACAGTTATTGTAGTATTCTGAGAATCACCCCTTGCGACGGGATTTTTAAGAGGAAAAATTGAAACAACCAATACATTATTGTTACCATCTATATCGCTAGTCTCAGACAGATTGGTAGCGGGTATATTTTGTTGTTCTTCAGTCTGTACGGGAGATAACATTTCTTCATTACTATAATTAGGAACTCCGCTTACTAATACACTATACCAGCGCGGAGGTGCAGACGCACATGATAACTTTGAGGTTATCTTGTTCTCGCCTTCAATAATCTGCGTATAATTAGAGCGTAATACAAACTCCCACTGAGAATAATCATTTATACCACCCGTTCCTTTTGCAAAAGCAGCTTGATAGGGTCGAACATCATTGACTATGACAGAGACAGCGCAATTTTTCTGAGTATTGTCTGATGATACACCTGTTATTATCAATTCCTGTCCTGTACTTACGCTTTGGGTTGTGATGGGCTTAACTATCTTTATCGTCTCCAATGGTAGTGGAGAAAGCGATAATTCCGAGGAATTCTGGCTAAATAATAACTGATTCGCAGAATATCCCAACATGATAAGAAAGACGATACCAATAATCAAAACACATTGCGTCGTAGATCTCAAGCGAAATATAAAGGACCTTAAACTAGTTAAATCTTATCGTTAACCAACTTCTTGGTTCTAAATTAAGCTTGTAATGGTTAAACCAGATTTCATCAATTAGTGTCCTTCGGAGCAAGAAGTCTGGCTAAACATATCCTGACTAAAGATATTCAAAATACAATGACTATGGTATACTATTTGAATAGGTACTATTCGAATTACCCGACGGCAATGTCTAAATTCCATTTCCAGAAAAACCAGATTGTTCAGTTAATTCTTGTTATTCCAGCGATGGCTGCTCAGTTATTGGCCATTGAGCAGAACTTACAGTCGAAGTACAAATGAGGGTGAATTTCACTGTAGCGGCAAAAATAAAATAACTTTTACCACACATTGATATTCCTATCACCTCAATGTTTATGGAGCGGATGCATGTCGTTGCCGATGCAAGCGAAAATTTGTTAATTCCATGAACCAAAAGTAGTATCACAATTCTGAATTAATTTATATATTATTATTCCCTCAAGACTTAATTATTAATGTCTAACAAGATAAATTAATGAACTCCAAAGGAATTCCTGTAGTAATTACAACTTTGTCAATGTTATTGCTTGCAGGGACCATTATGTCTTCATATAGCGCACTCGGAGTCGAAGTGGTGAACACATCAAGCATTTGGAGCGATTGGTGTTACATATCGGCGTTTCCGGAAGAGCGACCGGTTTGCTTCCCAAGTCATGAAGAGTGTAAGAAAGCGGAGTCATCAGACCGATTCAAATCAGATACTTGTTTCAATCATAAATCATAAACACAATGGTTTAAGGAATAATGATACTATCGATGATACCAAAAAGGTAATACTTTATCCAAAAGTAGCAAGTGATAGTAAAAAGAAAAGATATATGTTAGTACTATTTCCGGATAATAATAAACGTGCAATACAAACCAAAGAATCCCTCTGAAAGATTCAAGATATTCTTGGATCCATTCATGATTCTGATTTTACAATTATCTACAGCCTTTGCCACAATGGTCCAAAGAAATTACGAGATAAGGAAAATGATCATAGATACACCTAGATATCATAAGATGGTTAACATTTTTATATGAAACCTGTTCTTAGTGAAACGTGTTTGAGTCAAAAGCATACTGTTTAGCATCTATGTTGTCGATTATTTTGATTTTTTCGTCCGCAATTTTACCTTTCTTTTATTTCCTGGCTTACGGTCAAACGGCAGGAGCTCAAATTTCTACTGAAGGATATGATAAGATTAAGAATTGTACTACTGATCTGAGTAAGAAGCCTACAGCAGTAGAATACCTTACTTTCTTTAATTGTGGCCATGTCTCGAAAGATGAAAGCGGAAAGACAGTGAGACAATTTACACTAATTGTGGAGGAAAATCAAAAGATACCTATAACATATGAAGGTCATATCTTTGATGGTTGGACATTTAACGGCACTATTCCTGGACCAACCATAAGAGTCACGGAAGGAGATTTAGTTCGAATTAGGGTTATTAATTCCAACGACAATACTCGTGCTCATTCACTTTATACTCAGCCAATAAATTTTGGCAAGGATAATGCCTTTACGATGAGCGGGCAACCGGGAGGAACTATTTCTCCAGGTAGGAGTTTCACGTACGAGTTTATTGCAGGACCATACGGGGTGTATCCATATTACTGCCATGTAGAACCAATGGCAGACCATATCAACAGGGGATTATACGGAATGATGATTATAGATCCAAAAGAACCTCGTCCCCACATGACAGAAATGGCCATGCTCCTAAACGGCTATGACCTGGATTTGGATCTTGAAGGACCGATCACATTACCTCCAGTTGCCCCAATTGAAGGGGGAGAAACCGATTTACCTACGAACTCAAGTAGTGACAATAATACTAATACAGAAACCAATACGAGTAACATGACTCATGGTTCTGTTCCTTCAAATGAGGAAGAAAGTGCCAACGACCAAAGTACTGTCAGAGAAGAGAGAGTTAATGAAATTTACACAGTAAATGGAAAGGCGTTTGACTACATGATGAATCCTATTGTCTTACACACAGGCGAACCATACCGGGTTTATGTTATAAATATGCTCGAATTTGACCCTGTGAATTCTGTTCACGTACATGGGGCCATGTTTGATTATTACTCCGCTGGTACGAATAAAACTGCCGACTATCTCACAGATATAGTAACGTTAGCAGAAGGAGATAGAGGAATAATGGAATTTACGTATGCATATCCTGGAACCTATATGTTCCATGCACACCAGACGCTGTTTACCGATCTGGGGTGGATGGGTCTTTTTGATGTAAGGGGTAATCCGGTTAATATACCAAGAAATGATCCCACATGATAGAATAGAATCCCCGTTGAGTTACGGAATTATAACTGATGGACTAATTTGTAAAAGGCCCCAGCCAGGCGCGTGCTCTTGGCAGTTGTCGACACTTTATAATGCTAAGGTAAACAAACAATAAAAAGACTGCCGACGGGAAGAATTTCTATGCGTAGACTTCCTTATTATGGAAACTAAATGTGTTTTCAAATTATAAGGGTATGTATCTTAAATATTTTAAAAAAATATTAGGGAAGTGGAATAACTGAATTAGATACTTTTATTTAAAACTAGTCAATAATTTGTCAACATATTCTTTTATCAACCCAGTCAATTTTTTTCTTACGAATTCCTCTGTTATTTCATTTTTAGTATAACTAAGTTCTACTGGATGACCATCCCCTAGCGTCCCTTCTTCAAAAATATGTACTCTGTCCTTCCTTGGAAAGAATGAAATCCTTCTTACAGAGTCTTGTTTTGATATCTTGATAGCACCCTTTAATTCAAAAGTTATACCTTCGTGTAATTGATATGGTTCTTCTATGACACAATTCAGATAGACATTTTCTTGTTTAGTTTCAAGGAATTTTTTATACTCAATCATTACAGGTAGAATAATTCTTTCGGTTATTTCACTGAACTCTTTATCAGGAGCTGACTCCACCCCTTTTTGTTTTTTGTTTTCTAGCCTTTGCCGTTTCAGTTTTTTTTCTAATTTATGAAGTGATTG
Source organism: Nitrososphaeraceae archaeon (assembly GCA_036280615.1). Lineage (GTDB taxonomy): Archaea > Thermoproteota > Nitrososphaeria > Nitrososphaerales > Nitrososphaeraceae > TA-21. The sequence continues at coordinate 22,649 of DASUQJ010000031.1, read as the reverse complement.
ACCTAACTCATCGTCTAAGCTTTTCAATTCCAAGGAATATTTGATTATCTAATATTATAGTATTTCACGAGAAGTCCATGGCAGAATAAACTGATGACATTTTATTATTCAACTTAATACAAAGATCAAGTCGAGGAGGTGGACAAGAGAGAAAAGCTCTTTATCTTATAGCGCATAGGTTCTATTATGATACGGACAATAGGCTTTGAATCTGACAGGCTAATCTCAGTGACAGACAATATTGATAAATTTATGGAGGATATGACAAAGCAGCATGGTAGCACATTCAGACTAATAGATATTAAATTTTCCTCTGCATCAAAACTTTTGCAGGATGCTAGACAAGATTCAGATGTCAATTATTCTGCACTAGTTATCTATGAACAATAATTATCAGACCCGATCATTCTAATTTACTTTACTCTAGGTTCGTTCCAGTATTCTGACAGACTGATTTTACTAAAATTGTATTATCGCTTGGCAAACTAGTACCGGCAAATAACCATCATAGGGGTTATGGACCAGGAACTGTTGATATCTTTCGGCAGAATATGGATATGGAAAAATTATCTTTTGAAAACGTAGATATTGCAAAAATAAATCGAGACTTGGAATTAGAGACGAAGTTTAACTTGTGATCTAAATCTAAGAGATAAGGTTAAGTCAACAAGTATATCCGATTTTGTTAATTGATTCAACCTTATGGAAGTAATTCAAGTTCATTTCAGCATAAGCGATTTACATATCCATTAAATAGAAATTAATTCTAGACATAACCATTGCGAAATTATGCAGAATTTTGAATTTATTCTGATTGCAATTTTTGTTATTGTTGCCACCTTGTCTGGTTATATTAATTCCAGTTATGCTCACATTGTGGACTCAAATAATACACAGGTCTGGAAACACCCTCAAGATAATTTGGAAATTGAGTTTGGATATTTGCCTGAAAAACCTGTTATAGATACATTTACTAGTTTAGCCTTTAGTGTAACGAATTTACAAACTGGTGAACATGCTGGAGATGGTGTTGCACAAGTCACGGTTACAAATGGTCAGAGACTCTTTAAATTCCAGAATGTAAGTGTTCAAAATGGAGATTTTTTTGTGGATTACTTGTTCCCAGATGATGGAACACATCAGGTCTTGTTACGACTTGACAGAAATGATACTATTAACTTGGCTTCCTTTAAAGTATTTGTTCCACATCAGTCTCCGCCTGATTTATTGAGCAATAACCACAATGTTATCATTGGGTTAGGATTAATTAGCGTCATTGGAATAATTACAATACTAATCATAAGAAAAAAATAAATCACGTTAGTTGTCCAAGATTGATATAGCAAGAATCATTGGCAAAACATAAAAATCGATCATTTCTTCAAAGTCCCACAAATGTTTACCGCAATTGTTTCATTCTTAACCTTTGTCGTGACATTATATCAATGAGTGAGAGACTAAAAAAACAAAGGAGTAGATGAAGGCCAGAAAAACCAAAAAAGCCAAGGCCAGGTCAAAATACAGAAGATCATCGATAGTTCTTCACTAAACTACGAATGTCCTCCTCTACCCAGGCTCGGAAATATACAAATTTTCCGATTTATTGTTAAAATTATGCGAATTATGTGTGTCGGATTCAACTTTATAAATTATAAAACTCTATATTGTATATGAAAAACCATAGTACCTTGAATGTGTCTTTAGTTTTGACCTTAGTCGTCAGTACGCTAATGAGTGGTTTAGTAACATTGCAAATCATGTTGGTATACGCTCAAGGGAACTTGTCTCAGGTATTGAATCAAACTGGTAACCAATCTGGTAACCAATCTGGTAACCAAACTGGAAATCAATCTTTGTCTTCCGCAATCCCAGGACAGCAAGGCGGCACTCCACCAAAGACGGGTCCTAGTTAATGGCATATGGAAAAGACACCTGTGGTTCCTGTGGTAAATACACGTACATAGCAATCAAAGTGGTAGAAGATGTCGAGATGCTTTATTGTAAGGAATGCCAAGACAAGGAGTTGAGGAAAGTGCTAGAAAATTTTAATCAAATAAATTTTTATTGCATTAGATGCGGTTCTCAAAATGTAAGAAAACATGATCCGAAAACAGAAATTAGTTTAACGGATGTGCCAAACACCCTATTCGCTAGTGCGTTCATTACATGTAGTGAATGTAAGCATAGATTTTTTGTCAATATGGAAGATCATGGCAAAATAAACTGATACAATCAATTCATTATCAAAACTACTGATATCATGATGAATTTGAATTCATAGTGGCGATATCCGCTACCATAAATCAGAAACTCTAACAGTTATAACCCTTATGGATTTGTTTATGGTGGATTCTGTTCACAAGATGAGGATCGATCTTTATACAATCTACAGGTATTTATCATTGCTTGACGTCGCGTTTTCTTTTATTTTCTTCATTTAAAAAGGATTTTCTCTTAATAGTTATGTTGTGCTTTATACTAGTAGAATGGAACGTCTAATAATAATTATAGTGAGAGTGAATATATAGCAATGCCGTCATGCGATTCTTGCACGAATAATCAAGTAGAGTGGTGTGAAAGTTGTCACAGATTTATGTGCGTGGTTTGTGATAACGAAATCCATGGAGTTAGTCTTCCTTAGTTTTCCCAATTTAAATCACAACTAAATTTTAACTATGCAAATTGTCTTTTCTCTATGTAGGTCCTCGATTAGCAATCGGAATGGAGACAACGTAATGAATATGGCTTACCTACCACAGTCATCCTTGGAAACTAAGCCCGCAGTTATCACAATATCTTGCCATACCACGATTTTCTGTACCACAACTGTTACATTTCTTGTGGTCCGAAGTTTCAACTGTTGGATGATCCAAAGCCAACTTCTGCTTTACCATTCTGCTAAGTAATTCACCATATTTATTGGACGAACTGATTTGTGATTCCTTTAAAACTTCGGACATAGTTTCGGAAATAGTTGAGGCCATAATTCCGAATAGCGCCGTGAAATTTGGATTAACTTCCACGTTGGCTGCAGAATTGCCATCGGACTCATTTCCCTTGGTAGATTTGCCGAATATCTTTGACATTTCTATGAAATTAAGAAGAGTATCATCGGGCACCTTATCAAGAATATGAAATAATTTGTTTTCAAATTTTTCAGTAAAATACCATTCAGTGGGAAATTCTTTTGCTAACCAGGTTGGTTTCTTTTCTTTCTGTTCTTCAGACATTGTTTCTGATAGGATTTAGTTTGATTAAAATATTATCTACAGTGCACGTAATCTGTCTTCCAACTGTAATAAAATACAAATCATCGGTAATTCTTTCAGTCTGTCCAAAAAAATTGAAAGATATAAGCAGGCATCAAGTCAATATTCTATTATGTCTGAAGAAAGAATCGGAGACAAGTTTCTTCGGAAACTCTATGAAAAGACCGTAAATAATGGGATTGAAAGTATCGACAGAGATGAGATTGGAAAAGAAATTGGAATAATTGATGTGCAAATGGATAATCTAGTAGACGAATTGACTTCTGACGGTTATATAAAGAAAATAGGTCGAACTAAAATTTACTTAACCGATGATGGAAGAAAGAGAACAGAAATCTAGAATGTCACGTAGACTGGCATAGTATCCAATTATCTATTGATTTACTATCTTGGAAGAAAACTTAGCCAGGTTTAGTATAGAGGTTTAAATGAAGTATAGGGCTAGCTACTAGATTTTTTAGGGATTTCTTAGTTTCTAGTTGATCTGGATTTCAAGACAAGATTATATATAATTCGTACCGAAGGTTAGCTGTGCCGTCGTAGCTCAGCCTGGGAGAGCACTCGACCAATGTTGGGGTGAAGCTGAAGACCGAGCTGTCGTGAGCTCAAATCTCACCGACGGCATTTACGGTTTGCCATAATCAATATAGTTTTAACAAGATGTCTGGTCAATGGGACATCAATGCCTTAAATGAGGCCTCCGATCAATAATTTGCTAATAGATAAATAAAGTTAAACAAATCTGGGAAGGTTTAGAAATGAGGTTTCCAATTATCAAATCTTTTCATTTTTAGAAATTCCTCATTGCTTTGAACTCCCTTTTCCTTAAGAACTGCTAACGTCATTAATTCATCCGCGAACGATTCTTTAATTTCACGCAATTGTTTTTTCGTGATTCAGTTTTGATTTTTTCCATCGAATTATTCACATATTCAGCCTTATTTTTTCTGTCAACTCTTGCATTGGCTTTCGGGGGGCGTTTTTTTCAAATATCCTCCCATTGAATTTCATTAATAATATTCAAAAATTAATAAAATTATCTACGTCAGAAACAAAATCGTTATTATGTATGTAAGTATAAGAAACATGCGGATGACAAATCCATTATTAATAGTATTCAAGCGAATCTTTTGTAACCATGACAATACTTTTTCAATTAGAAAGTATAACGACTTTGATTTTTTTGAATATAATATATGTAATAACTGTGAAAAGGTTTTGCGACATATTCAGGGTTTTGACGAAAGCATTAGAGGGTGATAGTCTTTAGTATCAATCTTCAGATTCTGATTATCCTCTGGTGGGTAGGGGCCATTATTGCTGGGATGTCGCTCTTGATCAAACAATACTTGTATTATCTTATAATGGCATCTCTTGGATGGATAACGGTAGCGCTAGCCTCGGGTCTTATTATCTACGCAATAAAAAGAAATAATAAAGAAAGTAAGAGAAATATGTCATCTAATATTAGCTGATTTCTTTTCCGCCCTGTTCCTCAATTACTACGAGAGTAACGGTAGATGTGATACCAGGTATCTTTCTTATTCTGCTGGTAATTGTATGATTCATTGTTTCAGTATTGTCTGATTTTACTTTGACGAACACATCATGAACTCCATAAGTTCCGCGAACTTCCTTTACATCGGATAGCTTTGCAATTTCCTCTATTATTCTTTCTTCTGAGCCCAGGGTACAATTTACAAGTATGTATGCAGTAGACAATAATGATTCTAGAAATTTAGTGTATTTTAGTCTTTTCTAATAAGCGATTTCTAAATAACAAATATGACATCTACTGTTTTAAAGTATAAAGCTTGTAAAGTTCTCCCGTTCGTTTGCTGACGTAATTCCATTCTCTTGCACTGTAATTTACTCTATCAAATTTTTGTCTTAATTCTGGATCGAGTCTAACGTATACATCATCTCCTATTGTGATATTATTTGATTTTGTTAGAGACGTCATTTTTGCTGATACACTCATACAATAACTTAGGATATCAAGCGGTGATTTTTCATCATGACCATACTGCACAATAATGTTTTCTCCTTCGTCAATCCCTATCTTCGCACTTAGATCAGGATAATCATACTGATTCAAGATCGGATTTAATCCATTCTTTATGATGGTTAGCATAGAGATTCCACACCTGACAGCTCTATCACATACAACAAATTTATTAGACAACGATGGAAAGAAAGCAATAACTGCGTCGCCTACATATTTCAGGACAAATCCTCCGTACCTTTGTACTGTCGATGACATTTCGTAAGTGAACGCACGGATTATTGTTACCAATTTATCTACTGGAATAGTCATGGAAAGGTTAGTGGAACCTACCAAGTCTACATATAGTATAACTAGTGGGATTTTGGAATTAACGTGACTTTTCAGGAAACTCTGACCTGGTTCTAGGTTTGAGTCATACTGGTATCTCCTTTTAAGAGCCTTCCATAACCTGTTCTGCGTTTGTTTGATTTGAGTGTCTGTATCATAAATAATTTCAGATTCCGCTTGTCCCTTCTTTTCGCCTGTTATCGTAGAAATAAAAGGCGAACTACTCTCAATCAGATTTTGAGTTTTAAGTTCTTTGACTTCCTTAGTATCTCTAGCCATAATCTTTAACCTAACTGATTATTGGAATAGTTGTCAACTAATAATAAGATACTGGAATGGTTATACATACCAATTTTTTTATAAAATCAGGGCAGCGAAGCCCCACTTATAATTGTGGTAATTTTGGAGCTAATGTTTCCGAGCTTATAAGCTCAAGAAAGTTTACCCACACAAATTCTAATTTTTCGTGCCAATATTAATTGGCGGAGTCGTCGAGCTTAATAATGGATTAAGTTTCTCTATGGAGCTGTGAATTTAGGCATGTTCCTATTTACAGAATATTAGAAATAAGGATTATGTAGAAGGGTAGCTTTGAACTTGGCATGTCTGAAAAGTTGGAATTATGTCTTGCATGTAAAAAGGGTCGCCTTATAGATGAAGGCGTCGATACTATCGTAGGCGACGCAAAAGAACAATTTAGGCGTACTGCCACCGTGAGAGTTCGAAAATGTGATCATTGTGAACATAAATAGGTAGACAAAGTCCTTGAAAAACATTCAAGAGGGCCAGCAAGCGATAAAGTAACAGGCACAGTAATAAGAATCGAACCACAAGAGAAAACAGAAGAAGAATAAAGTTTCTATTTATCTAAGGCTTAAAACCAAGTTAACTTCTAACAAGCTGTATGTCCACAGAGAAGCCTCAGCTGTGTCCCATATGTAAAAATGGGTATTTACTACCTATTGGAAAAGCAAGCACTATCGGAGAATCAAAGGAACCATTTACTCCAACTGTCCATCTGCGAGACCTACAAAGTGATAAATGTCGTCATACCCAAAAAGCAGCAAGTCTGACCGAATAGGTGCCTATAACAGTTGCAACAATGATAGATGCTAGAATTAAGGCCAGACATAAAATCAAAGTCTTCGCTTCATTCGCCTTGTTGGCGTAAGATGTCGTGGTATAGTGTGTGATATATACGATATATTTCTTCAATCTTAGATTCAACCATTTTGAGTCCCACAAATAAAGAATTCAGGTCATTGAGGATTCTGTCTTCTTCTTTGACTTTTAACCGATCACGTAATTTTTCTGTATACTCTAAAGAACGTTGTAATTCACCGAGTGCCTGTTCACCATTGTGAACAACAAGTCGTATGTCTTTACCATAAAGAGTCACTTCGAAATCATCAAAATCTGTCATTGTTGTACTCAGGTGCTAAAGGAATCTTATTATGCATTGCTTACATTTTGATCATTATTTCTAAGAATTTCTAATTTGATTTCCCATTCTCGACCGTTGGCCTTCGATCTATATTATCTAGGTCAGCTAAACTCACTATTGTGTTTGTAAATCGTGGTCCCGGGTTGTCACAGGGCATCACCGCCATAACCCCTAACCTTTAACTGCCATAACAAGTATTACATCTTAGGTCTATTTAATGAAAATAATTAATGCGCAGGCCGTGAGTGAAACAATGACAGAACAAGAAACTAAGAATTTTCTTGCAAATAATGCTAATAATCTATTGATGCGAATGGCAACGATAGATGGAAAAGGCGAACCAAATGTAACCGTGACTGCATTTTACTTTGATGAACCATCTGAAAAAATCTTTGTCGTCACCCAAAATGATTCTAAGAAAGTTCAGCACTTGAAAAATAGGAATATCATGAGCTACTGCATAGACGATCCTAATCCTCCATACACAGGTGTAAGGGGAAAAGGAACAGTCAAATTTCTTGTAGATATTCAAAAAAATATTCCACTAACCCAAAAATACCTGAAAAAACTCACAGGAAGTCTTGATAATCATTTTGCAAAATGGCTTATGAATGAAATAGAGAAAGGAAATTCGATTTTTCTAGAGATAACGCCTAGATATTTTTCAACGTGGCGAATTCCAAATTCTGAGGAATAACACACTGAAGTCACGTTACTATTAGCGTGTCAGTCGTGTCATAGATGAAGAGGTACTACTAGTAGTACTATTAGTACCTCAGTGGATGGGCTAATGTAATTTAAGACCCGAGCTACCTTGACGAGAAGGAATCTGGTAAATTAGTAATAAGCAACTGGGTGGGAGGAATTACAGTTTGAATGAACAAGAAACAACCAATTTCCCACCAGTTGTTTTTTTTATTGTAAGTGGCAGCGCTACATACTATAAAACGACTTAGGTAGAAGAGTCAATTGTAAGTTATCAATTGTAAGTTATTCTTTATCTCCTGATAGGTACAGTCTCATGTTTTCTCAATTTGGTTAGAATTTGTCTCACCCTCTCATTGCGACCATTGCGACCATAAACGAGGTTTTTGATGTTGTCTGGGAAAAAAATTTAGAAACAATTTTTGACAGGCATTATCATGAGTTGAGAGAAAGAAAGACTAATTAGGACTAAAGTTTATCTTAAGTAAAGACATCTTTTTTTTATGAGAATCCCAAATAATAATACTGATGATTTTAGTAAGAATCTAAATGACCACTTTGCCAAAATTGAGGATACTCACTTAGAAAGTATAAAGCCGTTCCTTGCTACGAGAGAACTTAATGTAATGCTTCAAGATGGATCTGTGACAAAATCTTCCACTTTTGATCCAAAGCACGTCGTAGAGTTTTATCGATCCTTTCTGAATGATTTAAAAAACTGGAAAGGTGATATTCAGGAAACAACAGGCGAACTCAATAGGATAACTTGTCAAATTTCTACCGCTGTGGATAACTATAATATCAAAGGTTATTTTGGAATACAATTTCATGTGTTACCTTACTATAAACCTGATAAACAAGTTATTTTGCTGCAAAAAGAATTATTTGAACTTTCAACTAAGAATTCCGCTTTACAAGAATCAGTATCCAATATTGGTAACTCCACAATAAGACATGAACTAAAAAACATGGATCTTGATGAGTTAGAATTTGAAGACCTCTTTGAAAGGTTACTTCAAAATCAAGAACTAATTGGTAAACTTGAAGAGAGGGTAAAAAATATAGAAGAATCATATCCAGAACTAAATGGGGCAGAGAAAAGGAAAAGTTCGATAATTTCCGAACTAGAAAACTTGGTCATAAAGCTTTACCAAGTCTCTGCAATAACAATTGATTATAACAAATTAATGCAGGGAGAAGAAGGAATAATTGTATACTTTGATATGGAAACATTCGATAAGAAGAAAGGAAAAGGAATGGGAAAAGGAAAACAAACCAAATCTGTAAATTTCGATAGAATGAAAGATCATCCCACAAAAGAAAGAATAACTGAACTATTTGATGAAGTTGTCTCTGCAATGCAACACGAATTAGTTTGACCTAGGACCTAGTGATGTGAACTGCCAATCAGTATGTCATATACCTTTATGATTGACAGGTGACCAAATAATCTGTACCTAAATAGGGTTACCGATACTGCGTAGACCATTCTTAATTGAATGATTAATAATCATTGTATTAGATTTCAAAACCGATAACCGGTCTTGACCTACATTTTTTAGATTAAATTTATACACTTTGCCCTACTTGAATTATACAAATATGTCATTTATATCACAATCATGTTCTTCTAAACTAGTTAAATTTATTACCATTTAGTTTTGGAAAATTTGTGATGAAGTTATATGTAAATAGCCTTGGAATGCTTTTGCTTTCCTTGGTAATATCAGTCTAAGTATGGTTGAACCGGGTCCATACAATATCATACCAATTCTTGATGTTAATATGGATCATCCGCCTTAAATAATGGAAATTATTGTTGATTTCTTGAAATGTTCTTAAAAACAAAAATCATAATATTATGAGAGTATTAAACCTCTATGAACAAAGAATTTGAGCAATTTGCGTGAGAAAGATATTCCTACAATACAAGATATAATAACGGCCCAGAAACTAATGGACAAGGCAGTAGTCAGAAAGACACCGTTGTTAAAATCAAACACATTTTCGAGTATGGCAAGAACAAATATCTTTTTAAAAATGGAATCATTTCAGAAAACTGGTTCTTTTAAGGTTAGGGGAGCTTATTCAAAAATTAACTCACTTACAGTAGCACAATGCAAATCAGGCGTTGTTGCGGCCTCAGCAGGTAATCACGCACAAGGAGTCGCCTATGCGGCACAGAAAAGAAAAATCAGGTGCAACATAGTAATGCCAAAAAATGCATCTCCCGCCAAGGTAGCTGCTACCCGTTCTTACGGGGCAAATGTAATTCTTTCTGGAAACACATACGATGAGTCATGGGAAACAGCCTGTTCCTTATCGAGTGAAAATGGATACTCAATAATCCATGCTTTTAATGATTCCGTTGTTATAGCCGGACAGGGCACTATTGGTTTGGAATTAATAGAAGATTTGAAGGATATTGATACTATTTATTTACCCCTCGGTGGTGGTGGACTTGCCTCAGGAGTATGCATCGCCATCAAGTCTAAAAGACCTGATGTCAAGATTATAGGAGTTGAATCCAACCAATTTCCTGCTATGAAGAAATCACTAGAGAAGGGAAGATTATGTCATATTGATGGAGGATTTTCTATCGCTGATGGTATTTCAGTCAAGTCCCCAGGAGAGCTTACATTTGAAATATGTTCAAAATATTTGGACGATGTTGTTACTGTAGATGATGTTGCTATCGTAGAGACTATGTTTACACTTATGGAAAGAGAAAAAGTGGTAGTCGAACCAGCCGGAGCAGCCAGTCTAGCCTATGTTCTTTCGAGTGGTAAAATAAAAAATAATCAAAACATTATTTCAATGCTTTCTGGAGGTAATATTGACATGTATCTATTAGGTCAAATAGTATCAAAAGGCTTAATGCAAATGGGAAGATTAGTTAAGATATTTATCCAGTTGCCTGACAAGCCAGGTGCACTAAAAAATGTCGTAGATAAGATCGCGGAGATAAGTGTCAATATAGTTCAGGTCGAGCATGACCGTTTGAGTTCAAACGTTGCAGCAGGCTCTGCAGGGGTATATCTGAGCCTAGAACTTGAAAATGAAAAGCATTCAAGGAAACTTTTAGATTTTCTAAAGAAGGAAAAAATGGTTTTTAAGGTCGTAACTTAGCTACAATAGCAGTATTCTCTAAATCCTGCTTTATCCGCAGTAGAACCACCAATTTTTACAAGGATAAACTCATTTTTGGCTCTTGCGTAAGAGTCATTCAAATTTCTTTGATTTTCACGTAAAATTTGATATTCATCCATGGATAATTTTTTACGCGGTCCAATTTCCTCTTCAAGATTCATATGCCTTACTATTTCTTCGTAACCTGGTTGAATAACTCCACTAAAAACTAACGCACTGCTACCACTTCCATAGGAGCCAAATCCTACCCTGTTACCTTCGATATCATGAAGTTTCTTAAATTCATGTTCAAGCAAACTTCTAAATCCCATATACATTGACGCTGTATACAAATTTCCTATGATGTTTGAGGCTTCAAGAGAGCTTGCCATCTTTTTCTCATACACCTCATTGTAAAAAGAGGTTTGCATGAATGCTTTTCTGAATTGTTCATCTGCCTTCATAAATTCTGTATCTGCTAAAATAGATTCTATTGTACCTCTACTATCTTTTGGCACAGGTTCATTAAACCCTATCTCCTTGATAACCTGTTGCCATCGCGGAAGTGTTCTCCACTCATGTCTTAGCAAATATGCAAGGGCCTTTTCTCCCATTCTTCTATACGGTAAATGCACTGTAAACAAATCAATATAATCTGTTATGGATTCTCCATCCTTAACATCAATCAATCCTGTTCTCATTGCCTTTTCCTTGTAGCTATCAAATGCCTTCCTAACTTGGATTAAATATAATAAATTAGAATACAGTCCATTTACAAGAGGTGTTTCCTTTCCAAACGGCCTGTAGAAATCATATTCATTCTTGATTATTGTTGACGTGACTTTTGGGTCTAGCGCTAGCAATCTAGGATCTTCCGTGATCAAAAGCGCGACTGCTCCAGCCCCCTGTGTATATTCACCAGCCGATCCAACGTCGTATTTTGCAATGTCGCTGACGACTACAATGGCAGCCTTATCATTATTCTCATCTGCTCTAATCCAATTCGTGTTATCATAAATTGCGTAAGATCCGCTGACGCAAGCAAACTTACATTCGATTCCACCTGCATGCTCAAATGAACCGTCACCATAGACTTGTTCGAGCATACCCACAACGAATGAGTTTAATGCCTTTGATTCATCAAGACTTGATTCCGTTGCTACATATAGTCTACCGATATCGGCTGGATGTAAATTGTTTTTCTTCATCAGCTCTAGGCACGCATTTGATGCCATACAAGCTGCATCCTGATTTGTGTCCACCAATGCCATCTTTTTTATTCCAATTCCATGTTCTAGCTTTTGGGGATCAATTCCTCTTGCCTGAGCAAAATCTTTGTAGTCAATGTACAGTTTTGGAACGTATATTGCAAGGTCGTCAATGCCAGCTGGCATATTAACAATTTTTCTCACAATAGACATTTAAAGGTACTTGTTGATATTCGACTCCAATTACTAGAAATTCGATAAAAATACGGGACCTTTTTAAGAAAATTATAATATTTATCTCTGCTATTAATGTGATATGAAGCAATCATGCCATTCTAGTCCGTTTAATAAATTCACACAAATTACTAAATTATCAGATTTAACACTGATGAGTTTTTAGGTATCGCTGCTTAATGTACACGAATAGTCTCGTAGAAATTATTACGTTCATGGGCCATGAATCCAATTTGCTTAATCGCTGCAATAATTTTATCTGCGGTTAACTCTGTTGCTCTAGCTCCAGTTGCACTAACTACCTCTTCACCAATCAAGGTCCCTCCAAAATCGTCTGCACCATACGTTAATGCAAGTTGTGCCATTCCGATGCCATTGGTAAGCCAGGAAGACTGGAGATGATCGATAAGTCCTGAGAAAACAATTCTAGAAATTGCAATCATTTTTAGTAATTCTAAACCACCAGAAGGATATTTTATCATTCCATCTTCCTTCATTTTTGTATTATTTGGTTCAAAGCTCCATGGAATAAATGACATAAATCCATGAGTCTTCCCTTGCAATTCTGCTATCTTTATCAAATGTCTTGCACGTTGCTCATAATCTTCCCCCGTCCCATACATCATTGTAGCCGAAGATTTTATTCCCAGTTCATGCGCTTGTTTCATGATATTTAACCACTCATTGCTTTTTATTTTCAGGGGACTAATTCTAGACTTTACATCATCATCGAGAATTTCAGCCCCAGCGCCTGGTAATGAGTCCAATCCTGATTCTTTTAACCTAGACAGTACTTCTCTAGTACTGCTTCTTTCTACTTTGGAAATAGTATCAATTTCAGAAGCTGAAAGTCCATGAATGGCAACATCAGGACACTTTTCCTTAATTGTTCTGAATGCTTGCTCATAATACTCCATCTTGAGTTCGGGATTATGACCTCCTTGCATCAAGACCTGGCTTATTCCAAACTGATCCCTTGCTGTCAGGACCCTATTTACCACGTCGTCAACCGACAACGTATAACCTTCCGAATCTCCGGGCGCTCTATAAAAAGCACAGAACTTGCAGTAGGTTATGCATACGTTAGTATAATTGAGAATAATGTTGTTAACAAAAGTCGCAACCTTACCAAAGAGCTTTTCTCTCAAGGTATTTCCAATGATACCCAAAGCATAGGGATTGTCAGATTTTAATAAACGGACACAGTCGTTTAAGCCAAGTCTCTTTCCTTGCAAAACTTGATCTAGAATATCACTTACATCAGATTTCTGGATCAAGTCTTGTGCAAAGAAGTTCATGAACTATAACTTTCATGACGATTGTCAACGATATTTATTCTTTACAAACATTTTCAAAAAGTGAAGATTTTATAGCCGATACGGACATCATCTAAACAATTTGTTGCAAAGTATTGCAGGTAGTTCAAATGCATTAGAGAAAGTAATCAATGGGGAAGAATTATCATTTAATGATGGTATGGAATTAATGAAAAATGAAAATATCTTTGTTTTGGGCGCTGCTGCAAATTTAATAAAAAAAAAACTTACTAGTAACACCATAACCTTTGTTGCTTCATACTACCTGAATTATACCAATGTTTGTGCCGCAAGTTGTCCACTTTGTGCCTTTTATAGAAAAGGAACTGAATCTGATTCGTACACGCTAACAATCGAACAGATCCTGACAAGAGCAAGAATTGCGATTAACGAGATGAAAGCAACAGAGCTTCATATCGTTGGAGGATTCCATCCAAAATTAGAACTAAACTATTACGAAAAAATGATAAGTGAAATTAAGAAGGAATTTCCATCAATAACAGTTAAAGCACTCACTCCGGCCGAAATTCATTTTATTTCTCGCATTACCAAGAATTCAGTGAAAGAAGTACTTGCAAGACTAAAAGATGCAGGACTCGATGCTCTACCCGGAGGAGGTGCAGAGATATTCAGCAAAGACGTAAGGGATATTATTGTGCGGGGCAAATGCTCCGGAGATGAATGGCTCAACACAGCACAAATCGCCCATGAGATGGGAATACGTACAAATTGCACAATGCTCTTTGGTCATATCGAAGAACCTCAACATATTATTGATCATTTAATTAAAGTTCGAGAATTACAAAAGAAAACTGGAGGTCTTATTACTTTTATACCATTGAAATTTAGCCTGGACAATACAGAACTTGAACAAAAGGGATTGATTGAAAAAGAAAGTTCTTCGATATATGATTTAAAAGTAATTGCACTATCAAGGCTTATGCTCGCTAATACCATGAAGAATATTTCTGTATATTGGGTTGCACTAGGGAAGAAATTAGCGCAGGTTGCGTTATCATATGGTGGAAACGATCTAGTTGGAACCGCCTTCTCAGAAGAGATTTTTAAAGCCGCGGGAAAAACTACAGGGACCTCTATTCAGGAATTAGCATCGTTGATTAAAGATGCAAATTATAATCCCCTGCAGAGAGATACATTTTTCAATATTTTGAGACCTGCTATATGACTGTTCTTCATTAACGGTATCTTTGAATTTTTTGACCGTTACTATCCACGAATAATAATTCATCATACGAAAGTATATTGCTACCCTTGGCCTTTTGCAGCAGTGTTATTATGGAATTCTTTCCCCCTCGCCCCATGTCAATAGTAAGATCATTTACATACATCTTGACAAATTTTTCGATTAACGACTTAGAATTACCTCTCCCAAATTGCATTGAATATTCTAAAGCATCATCCAAATGTTTGAGTCCATATTTTATGGAATCCCTAAAAAGCTCATCAAACTCGATAATTTCTTCAATTGTTAGGGAACGTTTGCTTATAACGTTGATTCCTAGTGGAACAGGCATTCCATTAGTAAGATTGTGCCACCATCGTCCAAGGTCTAATATTTTTTGGAATTCACCTCCAAATGAAATTTGTGCTTCGTGAATAATTAGACCAGCATCAACCAACCCAGATAAAATATGCTTTGGTATTTCACTAAAAATGAATTCAATTCCTTTAAATTTCCCTATGGCCAGATTTAATAGTAGATTTGCCGATGTCATTTTGCCCGGAATTCCGATCTTGCATCTGTTCAGCTGTTTTATTTCGATATTCTTTTTCGAAATTACAATGGGACCATAATTGATCCCAAAGCTTCCCCCACTATTCAGAATGACGTAATCCTTGATGAACGCATAAGCGTGAGCTGAAATTGCCGTGATGTCTAGGTCATGCTTAATTGCTCGCTTGTTCAGCTTCTCTATATCTTCAATGACATGTCTTATTTCGAAATAGGGCGAACCAATCTTGCCGGAGGCAATCCCGTAAAACATAAAGGCATCATCCGCGTCAGGTGTATGTCCTAGCGTTACTTGTTTCATAAAAAAGTGAATATTCTGACGATATTTTTATTTTACAGTATTGGAGTCCTGGCAAGTAAGAAAATGTCGAAATAGGGATGTAGCATGATGGATGATAGCGAATATTTGTGTATGTTCTTATGAATCCTTTCCAATACACTTCAATTTGATCTAGTTTCCTAGTAAATTAAGGAAGATTTAATAATCCTGGATAGATTTTTTGTGGTTTGTAAGATGCCAAAATTCAAGTCTACGCAGGATATCTTGAGGATTATAGGAAATAAGGATCAAATTCGCAATTTCGGCGTGATTGCTCACGTAGATCACGGAAAGACTACTATGAGTGATAGTTTATTGGCTGCATCAGGAATAATTTCTCCTTCAGTTGCTGGTCAGGCCCTAGCACTTGATTCAATGAAACTAGAACAAAATAGACAAATGACAATTAGAGGGGCTAATGTAACCCTATATTATGAAATCGAAGGTAAAGAATATGTAATTAATATGATTGATACTCCTGGACATATCGATTTTACAGGAAGAGTTACCAGAGCACTAAGGGCGATTGATGGAGTTGTTGTAGTCTCAGATTCTGTTGAAGGAATAATGACTCAAACAGAAACTGTGACGAGACAAGCTCTTGAAGAGCGAGTTAGACCAGTTCTCTATATCAATAAAATAGATAGACTCGTCAAAGAGTTAAGATTAGATGCTCCAGCGATGCAGAAATGGCTTTCAAACATTATTGCAGAATTTAACAAGTTAGTCGATATCTATGCTGAGCCTGAACTGAAAGAGAAGTGGAAGGTAAGTATTCAGGGAAATAGCGTAGCATTTGGTTCGGCAAAGGATAGATGGGGATTTAATTATAATATTGCTCAGAGAAATGGAGTTGGTTTTAAGGATGTTTATGACGCGTACAACTCGGATGACCAATCATTGATAAAGGCACTTTCGGAAAAAGCACCGTTACATGAAGCTGTGCTTGGAATGGTCGTACAGCATCATCCTCCCCCTCATGTAGCACAGAGATACAGAATACCAAAAATATGGCCGGGTGATCTTGATTCTGACATTGGAAAGTCTCTTGTATCATGTGACGATAAAGGACCAATTCTAATGATGGTCACTACGATCAATGTGGACCCACAAGCTGGCAGGGTAGCTACGGGCAGATTGTTTTCAGGAACAATAAAGGATGGAGATGAAGTTTATCTAATTGATGGGAAAAGGATGGGTAAAGTTCAATCAGTAAACATCTACATGGGTAACACTCGTGAGGTAGTGAACATGCTCCCAGCCGGTAATATTCCGGCTTTACTTGGAATAGATCATGCAATTGCCGGGGAAACATTTTCATCCATTAAGAATGTGCCTGCATTTGAATCAATCAAGTATGTTTCAGAACCTGTTGTTACTATTGCAATAGAACCGAAACATCCCAAAGATCTACCTAAATTGGTTGAAGCATTAAGGAGAATAACTGTTGAAGATCCAAACCTTATAGTTAAAATCAACGAAGAAACTGGTGAAACATTACTATCGGGTATGGGTGTACTACACCTTGAAATTGCTACATCTCTGATACTAGAGACAGGTCTGGAAATTACTACAACTCAACCTCTTATCAATTATCGTGAAACAATACGCAATCGTGCCGGGCCTATTATGAGTAAATCTCCAAATAAACACAACAAGATTTTTATGAGAATTGAACCTCTAGCAGAGGAAATTATTGAATTAATTAAGAATGGTCAAATTCACGAGGATTTGGAAAGAAAACAGATGGCAAAATTATTAAGGGAAAAAGGTTGGAGCGCAGACGAAGCAAAGAACGTTTCTGCTGTTGATATCAGCGGGAATATCCTTGTTGACGAAACTAAGGGTGTTCAATTTATTCAGGAATCGATGGATTCTATAAGATCGGGTTTTGATGATGTAATACACTCAGGACCTATTGCTCATGAAACACTTCGTGGAGTAAAATTTGTTCTGCATCATTTTGTTCCCCACGAAGACCCTGCTCACCGTGGTCTCGCACAATTAATGCCAGCAACACGACGAGCTATGTTGGGATCAATGCTCTTAGCGGATCCGGCATTATTAGAACCTATTCTCGGTATGGAGATAAAATGTCCACAGGAGCAAATTGGAACTGTGGCTGGAATCTTGTCCGGAAAGCGCGGAAAATTATTGAACGTAGAACAAAAAGGTGTAATCACCATTATACAGGGCGAAGTTCCTGCATCCGAGACATTTGACTTGTCCGAAGTAATGCGTGGTGGCACTGCTGGAAAGGCCCTATGGAATACTTATTTTAAAGCTTGGCAAGTTGTGCCGCAATCCATATTCAGAACACTTGTAAATGACGTTAGGAAGAGAAAGGGTTTGAACCCAGAACCACCAACTGCTGATGAATTTGTAGATAAGGAATAGGCAGGGTGCCCGAGCGCAAATTCGCTACGTTAGTTAATGTGATAATTTTAATAATCTAGTTTTTTTATATAAAATCGCATATTACTTGGTGTAGAATTTATATGCTAGACGCAAATATGATATAATAATTACAAAGAGGTGTATAATACGGTATTTAACAAGGAATCATGTAGATCATGTGGAAAGATTTTAGTCCCAATCTCAATGTGCAATTATTGTAAAGAACATATTTCATGGATTTGCAATAAATGTCAGAGAGTAGAGGACGTATCTCATAAACATGACAGGACAAGCGAATCACATGAAGACACCTATTTGAATTTCAGAGATACTATTGAAAACGATATAATCAATTCAATAAGCAATCACAAGTAATGAATTGTCATTAAATAGATCCGTAGACTTGTTGCCTTATTCACTCTTTTTATGGTCTTGCATCTTTTTTCGATTTAACAGGACAGCTATCCCTTTCTACTTCTACATAAATCTTGGATGATGTTTTCACATCGATTACTGACTTGATTCGTTCTTCAATTGTATCTATTACTTGCTCAATTTGATCTGTATTTATGTTATCTACAATACTCACTTCCATTGCAACAAGGACATCATTGGGACCAAAATGCATGGTTCTGAGTGTGATCACCCTGTTTACTTCAGGAATCTTTGACACCGACTCTATAATTTTAGCATGGTCCTTCTTAGACATCGCCTCCCCAATAAGAAGAGCTCTATTTTCTTTTGCCAAAAAGAATGCAAATAACATTAGAACTGCACCTATTGATATAGAAGCAAAAGCATCATAGATCATATTGTTGGTAACATCAGACAAATAGATCCCTATAGCAGCTATAGCTATTCCAAGTAATGCCGCTGAATCCTCAACCATAACGGTAAGGATGGTAGGGTCTTTACTTTCTTGAAATTCTGTAAATAACTTGTGCAGGTCTACTTTTTCTCCTCTGGCTTCAATAGTACCCCTAAATAAATTGAAAGCAATACGCAGGGCATTACCTTCAAAAATGGCTGATATGAGGAGTATTATATAGCTGATATTGGTATTTACAATTTGATGTACAGGATCGAAAATTGAAGCAAATCCTTTTTCAAAAGATAGAATTCCAGAAATGCCAAATAATAAGGTTGCTACAATAAATGACCAAAAAAATTGTTCCTTTCCATATCCAAATGGATGTCTTTCTGTGGGTACTCTAGAACTTGTCTTGATTCCAATTAACAATAATACCTGGTTAAAAGTGTCAGAAAAAGAGTGATATGTTTCTGACCACATTGCACTACTATTAGTTAGTAATGCTGCAATTAGTTTTGCAATTGCTATAGCCAAGTTACCAAATAATGCAGCGTACACAGCCTTCTTGGATGTTCCGACCAAAAATTACTCTCCTGTTCTCCTTCTATTATCTCATAGGAAATTAGCCAGAACTTATCTCCTTCATAAAAATATTCGGGTCAAGTTTGGAAAATTCCTTCAAATTTATCCTCTCTCCTTTCGCCATTATTTCTCTGACCCTCTTTCCAGCAGTAGGTTCATTCCACCACTTTTCACCAAACCTATTGGTTAGGTACCGTTCTAATTCTGCAGCTCGGATAGCAGCTATCATATAACTTGGTACGTACATTATTGACTCTGGAAGAATGTGATGTAACATCCAATATTCTCCAGGTACTTCAATACCCATATACTTTTTGATTAACTTTTCATACAACCTACTTGCTTCATAGATTGTAAGATTTTTTTTCCAAAATTCCATTTTCATTAATGAATTTGCGGCATAAAAAACGACAAAAAATAGTTCCATGAATTTGTTTTTCCAGACAAGTTCACTTAGTACTTTATCGTTTGTGATTCCAATATCCTTCAAATATAATGGGTTTCTCGTCAATTTCTCAATTAGTATAGAAAATATTTCAGCTATCCCCATTGAAAATTTGTATTTTTCCCAATAGCTCAATTGCGGGTCTATTGAAGAGGCATGTATCGCATGTCCAGTTTCATGATAACAGCTCTGCAAATTAAAGTAAGGACTTTCACTCTTGTACAAGACCCTTGTATCATCAGGAATTTTTACAAAGAAGCAAATCGGGGATGGATATTTGTTAGGCCTGTCGTGCGTATCAAATTGTATTTTTGAAAAATCAAATCCAATGGAGCTTAAAGTTCTCTTAACTGTAACGACAGGATTAATTTTGGAAAAATATTTCTCCATACTCTGGAAGATTCTGTTGCGAAAAAAATAAAAATCATCATAATATTCAGGATCCTTTCCAATAAGCTGAGTGCCGAATTTTAATTCACTCCGGAATGGTGTAGTTGCTCGTTGCCCCATATCCGAAACCAAACTCTTGAGTTTGGATAAAGTTATTTTTTCGCTAATCAGATAACCATCCAAGGGGGTAAATGGCCCTTTTGCATTTTCTTCGATCTTGTCAGAGAAACTAGAATAAATTTTTCTGATTTTTCTAAATCGCAAATTAATTACAGGAGCAATATGCTTTGTCTTCGTGACAAATTCGTCAAAAACAACTCTTCTTTTTTTGTTGTCTTTTTCAAAGCTATTAAACTGTCTCCAAGTGTTCCAATTAACCTGCTTTCCATTATATTTGAAATCTCTGCTTCTTATTTTGGTACCTCTTAAGTCGTGCAATTTCAATTCAAGGGGTTTTGTTAATGCATTAGAAATGTTTTCTATTGAAGACAGCATCAATATCCTCGGTTCAGAAAATGATCTTACGAATATTTCTGAGATCAAAAAGTTCATTTTGGATAAATTTTCAATATTTTTTTTATCATACTCATAGCCTGCAAATTGTAAATATTGTTCATTGGTTTCGGCACTATACACTGTCTCATCCATCTTACACCATTCCATAAGATTCAATTGAGATACTTCTAGACTAAAAGATATTTAAGTTGGTTAATAAATCGCACACAAAAACGCAATTTATAAAGTGTTGAGATAGTATGATAGAAAAAAATACTAGAAGTATGTGTGAACATGTTTAGAAAATATTACTAGCAGGTTATTCAAATATGACACTTTGATTTAACGTCTAGTGATTAGTTTAGAAGTTATGACTAGCTTTTCAAACCAGTGGAATAAAGAGGCCAAAAAGGACCCTACTGAAAGGATTAGGGAGAGTTTGAGGACGCAGAAACCTCTAAAACCGACTATGGAAACAGCAAAGAATAGACTGGGAATTCAAACACAAAAATTAGATACACTTTTGGAAAAATTAAAATCTAAAGATAGAACTCTTTTTGATCAAATTGTTACCCATTTACAAAATCATGATAGTCAACAGAGTAAGATGCTTTCTAATGAACTGTCACAAGTTAGGAGAACAATCAAGACTATTTCGCAATTAAAAATGTCACTTGAGCAGGTTCATATGAGATTAGAATCTACTATAGATATCGGAGATGCTCTAACGGCATTAAAACCAGCTGTTGGAACACTTTCAAAAGTAAAAACAGGACTAACTGGGTTAATGCCAAACGTTGATACGGAGCTCGGGGAAATTAGTGATGTCTTTAGCGATATTATGGTAAATGCCAATAACACTTCCGATATAGGATTTGCAATGGATCCTTCAGGAGGAGATATGAATAACATACTTGCAGAAGCAAGCATAGTGGCAGAACAAAGGGTTACCGACAACTTTCCAGATGTACCTATGGGTACATTTAACAGGAATTCCAGATCCTCAATTGGAGAACATACAGAGTAATTACTCTTTCTAATTTTTTCGAAATTGGCCAGTATAATCAAAGATAACAAATGAATGCTACGAAAGTAAAAGTATCACCAAGTAGAGGATCAATAATAATTTCCACGTTTCAGACTAGAAAATCAGCAAGTAAGATAGCGAAAGAAATGATTTCAAGAAAGCTGTGTGCATGCGTAAACATTATCAAAATAAATTCATTTTATTACTGGAAGGAGAAGATACAATATGATAATGAGTATCTTTGTTTTTTTAAAACTGTTTCATCTGCCAAACTAAAAAAAGAATTAAAAAAAATTCATCCGTACGAAATACCTGAAATTATTGAAGTTAAAATTGATACCATCGACAAAGAGTACCTTGGGTGGTTGATCGGTTCAGTTTCTTGAGTGTTTATCTGTCAATATGTTATCTTATTGCAAATCTAAGAAGTCCTATGACTCCTCCTAATGAAGAAACTCTAAGCCCAATGTCGGTAGAGGCGTCTACTCCATATATTTTTCCTCCAATAGCCTCTGTAGAATTCAGTAAATTGATGAATTCAACCTCATTGAGCTTTTCTAATATAGAGTTAGAATAAACCAAGCTTTCTATTGATTTGTTATTTATAGCATCTCTAACCTCATTAACTCCAATGGCATATTTAGGCTCACTTTTGTGAATTAGATAAATTAGTTTGTCCAGTAAAGACGAAACTATTCCAATCTTACTTGCCTTTAATAGCTCTTTTAGAGATGTGGATCGTAGGGATACAAAAACACCGTCCTCACCGGCCACGTCTATTCCTTCCAGG
>DASUQJ010000030.1:0-10334 GCA_036280615.1 Nitrososphaeraceae archaeon | reverse complement strand
GTATTGTCAGTGGTGTTCCAGGTGAACCTGCTGTAGCTGGAGCTTGTGTTGAAGTTGCATTTGGAGCTTGTGTTGAAGTTGCATTTGGAGCTTGTGTTGAAGTTGCATTTGGAGCTTGTGTTGAAGTTGCATTTGGAGCTTGTGTTGAAGTTGCATTGCTTGTTGCGGTTTGATTCAAGTCTCTTAGGGAAGGAGGAGTTAGCAAAACACTCTGATTCCTAATGACTTCCTGTACAGGTAATCCATATTCCTTTCTCAACTCTGCCTGCTGTACGTTAATTCTCTCGGAAGAAAATGATGGTCCAATGTGCCCAAACATTACATAGGCAATGATAATGGCAGCCAGAGATACTCCCATTACAAGTATACTCAACGCTACACCTTTCATATGGAAGTAGCCTCCTCCAGAATGAATCTTTTCGTCGTGGGAAGACATGTTCAAGTTAGTTTCTGAATGTGCTTAAAAGTATTTGGATTATTTCTGATTTTTCTAATGTGCGTATCCTAGCAACTGCAAATAAATAAAAGCTTGCTTTTTTGTTTATAGCTAAATGATTGAAGAAAAATTAAACTCCATTGGAATCAGGTTATCAAGTCCTCCACAACCTATAGGCTCCTACGTTCCTGTATCACAGAGTGGGAATTTACTTTTTGTGTCCGGTCAAATTCCATTGTCTGGGGGGACTTTGCCAGAAAAATTCAAGGGGAAAGTCCCAAGTAAAGTTTCTATAATTGACTCTGTACGAGCTTCAAAACAATGCACAATAAATGCGCTAGAACAAATGAATAAGTTTTTGGGAAATTTAGAAAGAATTTCCAAGTTCGTTAAACTAACCGGTTATGTGAATAGCGATCCTTCATTTAAGGATCATCCCAAAGTTATCAACGGTGCGTCAGATTTGCTATTAGAGGTTTTTGGAGAAAGAGGAAAACACACCAGAGTTGCCGTTGGAGTAGGTAGCCTTCCTCTTGACTGTGTCGTAGAGATTGACATTCTTTGCGAAGTCAACTAGTGCTGTTTAAGACCAACGTCATGACATCATGAATTCACGTTGTTCTAAACTAGCGGACTCGTGTTCAGAAAAGTTGACCTGATTTCTAATCATCAAAAAACAAAACTCATATTTACCGTCTGTTAAATTTGATTAGTCTTGGATATACTCGAAGGAAACCACCTTGCAACAAATCTGTTTGAAAGATATTCTGCAAATTCAAGGAATTGGAAATTTGTAGTTTCTGCCTCTCAAATGAATGGAAACTTTTACGATGCGATAGTGAGCAATCCAAATGAAGTTTGGCAGCTAAAGATTGATTCTATTTACAAGCCAAATCCCCTAATTGTTGGCACAAAAGTAGACGTAGATCCGGTAAAGTTTAATGATAATACCCATATGCCTTTTGGATATAGAAAATTGGATCCAAAGAAAATCGGAAAGATACTCTCCAACATTGGTGAAAATGAAGACACAAATGCTATTAGCTCGTACATTTCTTCTGTAATTTCTTCCTCTGAGCCTGAAATACCGAGTCCAAATAACAGTTATGCGTACGGACCATTTTTATTCACTCAAAAAAACCCGATCAAAGTGGATGAATACCAGAAAAGAATTTCCGACAAATTGGCAACTAGACTCAAAGACAAGCTCCGATTACTATACTCGGGCTACGGTTAACTAAGAAGTCGTAACATTTTCAAATTAAGCTAGGATTTATTAAAGAAAGTCTAGAATATTTCTTATTAGTGATACCACAATAAGGTACTAGTTGTAATGGGGTCGGCCGGATTTGAACCGGCGGCCTCCAGCGCCCAAGGCTGGCATCATACCAAGCTAGACGACGGCCCCATATTCATGTTTTAGCAAATTCCATATTCCAAGTATAATTTTAACCTTGAGATAATGTGTCATTCAGGCACTTTTGGATATCATATTATTTAGATTAACAGTAATCATGGTCCATAGTGAATTTACTGCCATATCCGTTGTTCAGGAAGCATGTGGCCATCAATATCTCTAAATATCTTTGACTTTGAATTTTAGGAGTTGGATTACTTCGAGAACTACATGAAGGCCGGCAAAATAGCTTCCGAAGTTAGAGAATATGCTAGGATTCAAGACCACACTGGCAGGACATTAAGCGAAATTTGCAATGACGTTGAAAATGAAATATTCAAGAGGGGAGGCGAGCCAGCATTTCCAGTTAATGTCAGTTTGAATGACATTGCAGCACATTATACTGCTGTACCTGACGATCCAATAACTGTTAAAAATACAGATATCTTGAAAATAGATGTGGGGGTTCATATTGATGGATATATCGCTGATACAGCAGTAACGGTAACTTATGATTCAAAGTATCAGGATTTAATAGATATAGCTCAAAGGGCACTAGACGAAGCGATAGGTATTGCTAGATCAAATACGCGAGTTTCTGACATAGGTAGAATAATTGAAAAAACAATCACAAAATATGGTTGCAAACCAATTCAGAATCTGAGTGGTCATTCACTTGAACGATATACCATCCATGCAGGAAAATCAATCCCGAACATTTGGACTATTGGACACTCGTTTAATTTGTCTGTAAACAATGTATACGCAATTGAGCCATTTGTGACAACAAAGGATGGTGAGGGTATTGTATACGAAGGCAAGGTCAAGAATATTTTTGGAATTGCCTCGCGAAAACGAACAAAAGACCAAAAAGCCGATGATTTTCTTGAATATTTATGGAATAAATTCAAAACTCTCCCCTTTGCCTTAAGATGGATTGTCAATGAATACGAAGAAAGAGAAGCGCTCTCATTTCTGGAAACCCTGATAAAAAAGAAGAATGTTCATGCGTATCCAATTTTAGTAGAAGGCGCAAATAGAATTGTTGCTCAAGCAGAGCATACTATCATCCCTCAAGAATCTAACACGATAACCATAACGAAATAATGACGATTAGTATGTAAACACCAGACTCGATAATGTTGGTAATCGTACGTTGAGATTGAGATAGACATTTATCACGAAATGTGAATGTAATAAAAGCAATAAATACAACTTATAAGAAGTTTCCTATATGAAAGCCAAAACGGTAATCTATGGTGCATATTTCGCATTAAAACTTTGGTTTTACAGAAAAATTAAGGGTAAAAAGTCAAGGGCAGAGAAGCAAATCTCCATGTGACTAATTTTATATTTATTTTTATTTTATGCATTACCACAATAACATTCGATTGTTAGATTTTTACTTTGAAGAAATTAACATATCAATCCAAACTGCTTAAAATCAGGAAATTGTATTACTACACTACTGATGATTGAAGCAGATATTTCTGGACTGAGAAAGCTTGGACTTTCAGATATATTTAGCGATGACTGGACAAGGACAATTTATTCGGTAGATGCAAGTCATTGTATGCGTAAACCTTCAGCAGTGAATTTCCCATCTGACGAATATGATGTTCAGAAAATTTGTGACTACGCATATTCTCGTGGAATTTCCATTACGTGCCGGGGTGCGGGCACGGGATTGTTAGGGCAGTCGTTATCTACTGGTATAATTTTGGATTTTACCAAAAAAATGAACAAAGTCTTGGAAATTGGAGATGACTACGTTATCGTTCAACCAGGAGTTGTAAAGGCAGTACTTGATAATGAACTCGCAAGAAGGGATAAGTTTATTCCTCCAGATCCTGCAAGTAGTAACTACTGTACCATTGGTGGCATGCTTTCTAACAATTCAAGTGGTCCACATGGATTAGGTTACGGAAGTATTATCAACTATGTGCAAAGAGTTGAGCTGGTTTATAGCAATGGAACAATAGGATTTGCAGATCAGAAAAACTACGATAAAAAAATTGGTGAAATGCTGAAATATATTTCATCTCTCAATGTAGACATAAAAGAGCATTATCCGAATGTAAGCAAGAATTCAAGCGGATATCGATTGGATGCAGTTTTCGAAAATAATCGGTTAAACCCACAAAAGATATTTGTCGCATCGGAAGGAACCCTAGGAATAATTACTAGCAGCAGGATTTCAGTACTAGATATTCCAGAAAAAAAATCCCTTATTATTCTCAAATTTGAGAATATCTTGCAGGCTGCATTAGCAGTACCATTGATCCTCCAATTCAGACCTGTGGCAATGGAATTATTGGACAGAGGAACTGTAATAGAAGGATGGGTAACTGACGATTCCAATAGTAGAAATTCCTGCCTGATGTTTGTAGAATTTTATGGTAATGATGATTCTTTCTATCAAGAGGTTCACAAATTTGAGGATACTGTGAGGCATAAAGCAAAAATTCTTGAAAGCGGCTATGATCAAAAAAGTGTAGATAGAGCATGGAGAGAAAGAAAAAATTCACTGAATAGTGCGCTAAAGAAAGGGATAGGTTCGAGAAAACCAGTTGGAATAATAGAAGACACAGTAGTTAACCCTAATATTTTGCATGATTATCTGGTATTTCTTTTAAAACTACTTGTTACGTATGATCTTGATTATGTAATTTATGGTCATGCAGGTAATGGTAATTTGCATCTCAGGCCTATTGTAGATTTTAATTCAAAAGATTGGAGACACTTGATGGATACTTTAGCGGAGAAGGTTTTTAGACATATATCCAAGATTCATGGTTCCATTTCAGGAGAACACGGGGATGGACTACTCAGAACAAAATATGTACCCCTGATGTATGGCGCAACAATGTACGATATTTTCAAACAAATAAAATTGATATTTGATGATAAAAAAATCATGAATCCAGGTAAAAAAGTATTATGAATGAGATTCTAGCACTCTTAAAAGTTTGCGAGGAACAGGTAGACTGTATTTTGCACTTCATTAGTTAGTACCAGGTTGAACGTCTATAGTTATGAAATTTACAAACTTGCTTTCTTTAACCTATACCAAGTACCAAATCGAAAAATCAATATCCCTCCGGCAATTGTAAGCAGTGCTATTACTAAAGTATGAGGAGATACTAATGTTTTTAATATGCCAGGGGCTGTTGAAATGTATTGGCAATCTGATTCATTGTTTTTGCAAATTTTTTGTACTGGAAAAATTACGATTACTAAAACTAGTAAAATCAAAATAAATGTTCCTATTAGTGAGCATACTGCTCCGCATTTTATTATTTTGTCAATATATTTGATGGCCATTTCTAATCATGAGAAAATTCAAGCCTTGATTCTCTTTGGATCTATTGTTACAAAGCTATATGATTCACTTTTTGAAACTAGTTCAAATTTATTATTATAATGTTGAAAGGGCAGTGAAGCATACATGTGCTTATCCCATAATTCATGAACTCCATCAAAGTAAACCTTTCTTAATTCGCCCTTCATTCTTAGTATCTCGTGACTCAGAATATGTGAGACTTTCGCACAATTTTTATCAGCGTAAAATTTGACTCTATCTAAATCAGAAATAGGATCTTTAGATCTTTCCCAATAAGCCACTCCAAAATTTTCTGAAGAGTATCCTTCAGTTCTGCAATCTGTCCAAAATGGTTTGAAATAAGTGAGATAAAAATGGTACGTTCCTTTATCTCTTCCAGAATGGTCCCGTGATAAATAAGAGATTGACATCCTATCAAATAACTTTCCTGGAATTACGGGTAGTATGTCAGCCTTGATCTTTAGATTCACATCAAATGACCTTTTTATCCAGTGATAAAAAAATCTAGACATGAGAGTAACATAATACCAATCTTCATTTTGCAACTTAATCCATTCTTCATTTTTTGCCACATATATGAAAAACAAAGCGGGGTATTGCAAATCAATAATTAAAGGAAAATATGGAAATAAATACTAATGAATAAAAATCGATTTTGATTTTTTACCCATTTTTTCTGATCCTGTTGTATTCAATTTCAAGATATATGGCGATGGGCAATTCTAGTGACAATGACTTGGATTAGACTAAATTAAAGATCATAACGTAGGGTCGCAAAATTTATACATTCAACTTTAGAACCATTAAAAAGCGGTGCTTAAGTGGGGTCGTAGCGAAGCCAGGCATCGCAACGGGCTCCAGATCTAACAAACAGGGCTTTATTAGAGAAAGATACCCGTGGATCGAGGGTTCAATTGTTGTGCTTCAAACCGCAGCAGGACAGATCCCTTCGGCCCCATTCATCTATTACCATTGACTCATGCTGTTTTATTCTATAACAAAGAACGAATTAATAATCGAAACAATATTCTGTCCATTCAATTCGTTTACGAATCAATTCAATTATCTTAGACAGTCTTCAATTGCTCTGAAAGATCCAAATGTTTTCTGAGCTTCAGGTATGTGTTTTTGGAGTGCCTCGCTGGCAGATTCTATAAATAATGACATTGGGTCTTGCTTTTTGAATAATTTCATAAATGATTTTTTTGGATTATTCAACTTGTCAAAAAAGATCGTGGAACTGTCTTCAATAATGACATCGGCTTCGCTACAAGCTATTCCATGATTTAAGAGATGCTTTTCCAGCTTTGCTGCAAATCGAGCAAAGTGGACTGAATATGTATCCTGATCTAGATTTGGCAATAACACTTATCTATCAATTTCATATTATTTAAAAATTTTTTATTCTGATGCTATTTAATTGTCTTCATATTGCCTTTTCTGCTGCATGGAATCCGCGTACACAGCACTAATCGAATTATACAACGATTGACATCGATTTGGTCGCAACTTGCAAATTTACTATAATTTATTGTATGATTGGGCTAGTTGCCTGAATCAGCGAGTCTGCAATATTCTTGTGAATGAATTAAAAACACCGATCTCAGAAGATACCTAACTTGTGAGGTGAGGAAGGGATTCGAACCCTTATAGATTCGCTAACTTCATAGTAATTCTGCAGGCGAACGCATAGCCTCTCTGCCACCCCACCATAAGTTATGGTTGACAAATTTTCTCAATTTAAAGCATTGTCTAGATACGGACTCTAAAGTGCATGAGGAACTGAGGAAAAATTAATCTAATTTGCAGACGGCCGATTATCCTTCAGCAATTTTTGTAAATCGCTGATCAATTGGATTATATTCACAACCCAATGGACCACAATATCTTCCCACATATTCAGCCTTTGGCCTATAAAGCGCGGGTTTAGGAGCTGCCTCGGCAAATTTTTCTTCTATTACATGAGAAGTCCAGCCAGAAATTCTAGCAATTGCAAAAATCGGCGTGAACAAGTCCAGGGGAATTCCCAAACTGTAATAGAGTGAGGCACTGTAGAGATCTACATTAGGATATATTGATTGTTTTCTAGTTTCGAGTAAATATTTTTTGGTCGTCTTTTCAACTTGCTCTGTCATGTCAAACCATGGAGTCCGGCGTTCCTTGTTCACCGTTTTTGATAATCGATATAGGACTTCTGCCCTAGGGTCCGTAGTTTTATACACTGCATGTCCCATCCCCATAATCTTGTCTGCACGTTCCAATTTACCGATTACCCATTGGTTAACGTTCTGCATTTTCCCGATTTCTAGTAGCATTTTCATAACCTGAGTATTTGCTCCTCCATGTAGTGAACCGGACAAGGCTGCAATTGCTCCATTTATAGATGCATAAATATGGGATTTTGTAGACGCAATTTCTCTTGCTGCAAAGGTCGAAGCATTAAAACTATGTTCTGCATGAAGTATCAAACAAATATCAAGTATCTTTGCCTCTTCGTGGTTTGGTTTAGTACCAAATAACATGTACAGGAAATTTTCAGCATTTGTCATTCCCTTTGAGGGTTTGATAATTTCTTTTCCACTTCTGATTCTGTCCCAAACCGCAACAATAGTTGGGATCTTTGAAATTAGCATCTTCGCTCTCTTGATATTCATTTCCCTTGAATCATCTTGTATATCCAAATCATAATCAGGCAATTGAGAAATACAAGACTGAAGTACATCCATGGGAGAAGCTGTTATGGGTCTGTTTTTCAAATTTTGATACAATGCTTCTGGAATTTCTCGATTTTCTTTGAGATCTAAAGTAAAATCAGCTAGCTCTTCCTTTGTTGGAAGATCTCCGAAAAGTAACAGATATGAGGTTTCTTCAAAAGTTGAATGAGTTACAAGATCTAAAATATCATAACCTCGATAAATTAACTCACCATGTTCACCGTCAATTGAACATATCCTGGTATCCGCTACCACAATATTTCTCAGGCCTATGTTCCTAGCATCTATATTTCTCATACCACTCATTGACATATATCACGTTAAATTTATATATTAAATTAATCCCGTGTTGACACAGGTCACTTCAAAAGCTTAGATGTCAAGTAATTAATTTTTGGTTGTCCTTCCTTGATACTTTATGGCCAATTAACTGATTTGATGAAATTTTGGCCTACGACAGTTTGAAATTTGCTTGATTCTTGTTCAAAATATTATACCATTATACCTTCGAACATGTTTTGTGATTGTTGAAAATTAGTCAGTTGCGATAAAGAGATAGTTTACTATCTAAAGATATACTAGCTAGTCCACTATAGATATCTTGTAGGAACAGGCTTGCTGTTTCAGGCTGGTGGAACAATTTGTCTAACAGAGAATTTTTTGAAATCATAAGTTACTCCATTTGACTTGAATATTACCATGGGAGAGCCCCATGTTATTGCAGCACCGTCTGTTCTAGCATTGCAATGAGACATGTCATCGCCCCAATTGCCTTTGTCTACAAATTCGGTAGCTTTCTGCCAATTATTGTTATTATCTTTGTCAATATAGGATTCTAGTTTGACGCTACCGTCAGGCAAATTATACACGATGCCCTTAAATCCAATCCACTTGTTCATAGTTGAACCAACTGATATTCCCGAGTAAGGCTTTATATCATAATTTACATGCCACATCTCTTTTTTGAATTTGAATTTCCCATTTGTAAAGTCAATATTGTTGTGATACGATGAGCCACCACATCCTTCTTGCACGTTTGAGCTATGTCTAACGCTTCTAGAGACTAGAGAGATTTCATCTCCGCCACCAGAAGCCGAAAGTACTTTCACGTAAATAGTTATTTCCATATTTTTCCAGTCCGTAGGTTTGTAAAAGTACCCTGTTTGCGCCAATCTTGAATAGTCATAAGTTGGTAGACTTGATCTAACCTCATCCGATGGTAATCCTGAACTCTTAGTGAACGCCAACATTCTAGTAGTGCCGGGTTTTAGACGCCAGCTACCATCAGAATTTTTAGTAATTTCGGCACCGTTCCTGTCAAACTGACCATCATTGGGATTTGTTGGATTGAAAAACCATGTTTCCCCTCCCGTTAGTGTGGGGTAAATCGTCTTAACTCCATCGGCGACAGAACCTGAATCATCGCCTGAACCTCCATCTCCAGTCGGTGTTGTCGGAGGACTTGTATTGCGTATTGATACTTTAACTTCAGTTATGCTTGCATAATCATTTTGCGTATTACCATTGACAGTAATTTTGATATATCGAGCATTTGTATTAGGTAGATTATATTTTTCAAAGTTTAACGTGGTACCACTACTCTTTTTCTCAAGAACTTTGGTATATGTAATGCCGTCTTTTGAAGTAGAGATGACAAAATTATTCTGTCGTTCATTACCCTTATACCATGCGATATTTACACTGCATATATCTTTGCTAGTGCCTAAGTCAGGCTGGATCCATGAACCTTTACCATTATTAGACCATCTGGTTTCGAGATTATTGTCTTTAATGTTTGTAGATGGAAATCCTGTTTGACTTCCTGATCTTTTAATTCCTGTAATTGCCGTGGTAGAACATTGAGTTTGCTGAGGCTGATTCGATGTAGTTGTCTGTATTTTAGCTTCTGTTATGCTTGCATAATCATTTTGAGTGTTACCATTTACAATTATCTTTACATATCGTGCCAGTGTATTTGGGATTACATATTTGTCAAACGAAAGTGTGTCACCGCTACTTTTGGTAGATAAAACGTTCTTGTATGAATTGCCATCAGTGGATGTAGATATGACAAAATTATTCTCTCTGGTATCGCCTTTGTACCAAGCAACATTAACACTACAAATATTTTTACTTGATCCTAAATCGAGTTGAATCCATGACCCTTTACCGTAAATAGACCATAGTGTATTGAAATTCTTATCCACTACATTATTTGGTGGAAAATTTTGGCTACTTCCACTGGCAGAAATACCTGTAATATTTGTATCAACGCACGTTGACGTTGTACCCTGTCCAGAAGTGGGATGAATAGTTTGTGAAATCATAAAGGTAGATACTATAAAGAAGAACAGTATGGATCTTGTAAATACGCTTAACAACTTTCATTGCTCCACCTGTATCTTATTCTTAATGTTACTACAACAAAAAGAAGAATTTTCTAAG
>DASUQJ010000029.1:0-2132 GCA_036280615.1 Nitrososphaeraceae archaeon | reverse complement strand
TGTTATTACAGCAATAAATAAGTATTCTTCAATTTACGAGCAAAAGTAATATTTTCTATTAATATTTACTATTTCAACCTGATACAGATTAAAAAGCAAATGTGAGAAGAAAAACAAGATAAAAACCCAAATAATTTATTGTGGGAGAAATGAACTTATTTCTAATTGATAGACATACGCAATATCCTCACCCTAAGATATGATCCTACGATTGAAATTAAATCACCTATTCCACAAATAGACATAAACCGGATTGAAAGTAGAAAGGTTGCATTTCCTTCACCTGAGGATATAGAACAGGAATTAAGGAGTAATATAAGGAAGAACATAACCGGTCTAAATCCGAAAAAAATTTCACTTGCGTTGAGCACCGGTGTTGATTCTAATCTGATGCTTTCATTGTTAAGAGATGAATATCCTAAACTAGATATAACATGCATCTCTGTGAGTTTTGATGAAACAAGTGAAGCGAATTATGCAAAAAAAATAGCTCAATCACTAGACACAGATTTTTATAATGTTACTGTTGATAATCCTCTTAAGGATTTACCATTATTAATAAGTATTATAAAAGAACCTAGATGGAATTTATATCAGTATTATTTTATAGAGAAATCTAAACAGTTCTCAAATGTTCTCTTTACTGGAGATGGTGGCGACGAACTATTTGGTGGCTATACTTTTAGATATAATAAATTTCTGAGTTTGTTGAATCATAGTCACGATTGGAAACAACGTGTCCGTTCTTATCTAGATTGTCATGAACGGGATTGGATACCAGATCAGGAAAAACTTTTTGGAGGAACCGTCAGGTTCGATTGGTATTCTGTTTACTCGTTATTGAGAAAATATTTCGATAATAAACTAGACCCGCTAGATCAGGTCTTTTTGGCAGATTACCACGGTAAGTTGATTTATGATTTCATTCCAACTAATGACAAGTTTTTCAACCATTTTGGACTAACGGGATTCTCCCCCCTACTAGATAGTAAAATTATAGATATGGCTTTTAAGATTCCAGCTAGTGCAAAATTTAATTACAAAACAAATATCGGAAAAATTCCTCTACGGAAGATTCTCTCTACTTTAAAAAGTAGTAACGTTTCTGATACAAAGATCGGATTTGGAATGGATCTGAAAAAACTATGGTCAACTGGCGGGAAGGAAATTGTTATTGCTACTCTTTCTAATGCAAGTATATTTCGTGATAAAATAATCAGCGGCGATTTTTACAATCATATGATAAAGATTATTGAGGATACGCAAAATGTAAGATACATTAGTAAAATGTTGCAGTTGCTAAGTCTTGAAATTTGGTATAAAATGTTCATTACATTTGAATGGAGCTCAAGACATTCATTATGAAAAGTCAATGTCAATAATGTTCTTTTTGAGATCAACATAAGCATACCAACACTCATTTGTGAATTTAGTAATAGTTCAAACTGATTTATAGGCGTAGATAATGTTTTTTTCATATTTTTCCCATGTTAGACAATTTCTAGCATAGTTGAAAATATCGACTCTTTTCTTGTATAATTCCTCCATGTTTGTTTTAAAATACTGTAATTTTAGTGCTAGATCTTCATAGTTTTCAAATGTTAAACAATTACCTTCCAAAGTGTGGATCACGGATGTCAAGTCTGATGTTAACATTACAAACAATCCAGCGTGAGCATACTCATATGCCTTATTTGGGTTCAAAAAAGAATGAGACCAGTGTTTCTTCCAAGGTATCATTCCTATTGAATTTTGTCTCATTTCGAAGAACATCTTATCTCTTGGAATAAATCCCGTTGCCTTGAAATTTTGAGATGACTCTGATTCCCATCCTATAATTGTCAAATTTCCGATATCTCGAGTCATGAAAAGATTTGTCAGTCCCGAGATATCTCTATTGATAACTTGTTTATGCTTGCTGTCACCGCCTGCATAAACACATGACAATTTCTCATGAAATTGAGGTTTATTAAATTCGCTTGTTTCAGCTTCTGATGGAAAATTAGGTACCACAAATATGTGCTTTGTACCTTCGGGGCTCAGTTTCCTTAAATCTTGTGCGATCTGTTCCGAGACAGTTATTGTAGGCACAGAAGATACCAACTCTCTCTCCCATTTTGTCCAATTGGAAA
>DASUQJ010000028.1:0-13818 GCA_036280615.1 Nitrososphaeraceae archaeon | reverse complement strand
GGGGGGTTGAATGCATTATTCCCAGTATTTGGTTCGAATAAGTTGTTGTCGCAATCAAAGGTATTGTCGTTACCGCCAGTGTTGCCGCCGGCACCGCCAGTGGCTCCTCCGCTGCCGCCATCCGCGCCGCTGCCGCCATCCTCTACCCTACAATTATCTTTCTGGGTTATCTCCTGGGTTCTCTCGTTGGTTGTGTTACAGTTGTCGTCGTCATTGTCTTCGCACTCTTCAGTATCAGCATATACCGGTGCTGCTTGTATCATTGTTCCTGTTAGCCCTGTCAAGATTCCTCCAGACAGTATTACTAACATCAACACGTTGTTTGTTTCAAACATTGTAGTTGTAAATTGATACTAAACAATGTATATGTGGATTGAGTGAGAACAAGTGGTAAAAAAGGAACAGAGTCTTCTCCACTGTGCTAAATCGGAATTTATCAATAGAAAAATATTCTTAAATGGACCAATACTTGCGCAACTTTTTCTGGCCCATCAGTTTTCATTTAAGCCGTATTTACCTTAACTCTCCTTCTTTAACTTCGGTCTCAAGACATTCTTTCAATAACTGTAAATGCTTTTCTTTATCTTGCTTAATTGTATTCCATACTTCTATAAGTTTAGAATTATTTTCGTTCTTAGCATCATTGATATACGTGTCTACAGTTGAGTGTAGAAAATTGGCCTCGATCCCTAGCGCGACCAGGATGTTATATGTGGAATTTAAGATCTTTTGTGATCCCATACTTGATTGTATCCAACAAAGTTAAAAAGAATTAGTTACACCTTCGGTATCTTTATTGAGCGCCTATGCTCTGACCACATTGTTCCACCTGTTTAAATTATTTTATATTTTGCTGTCCATAGGTTAGCAGCAGATTTGTTCAGCCACCGGTGGGAATCATAGAAATCTCACATTTCCCGAGATCCCACCGGTGTGCATTATATCACATATTGTGACAGATAATTTACGGTATATTTTTAGTGGCGGGATAAATCTTTCTTCTGAGTTATTATTAGGCCGAAATAGAAATAGACTTAACAATCTGAGATGCATTCGAAAGGGATCTGTAAAATGCCCTCTTGCTTTCTGAGTAGATACATACTAAGGAATCTTCGCCAGTTACCCTAGCAAGGACTATTAACATCTTACCAGGCTGTCCTTCAATTTTTTCATAATCAATCAAATCGCTTGCTGATTCATAGTTTTGGATTGAGTATTTGTGTGGAAATTTACCGGTACTGTTGAAGAAAATGTAGTCAGCACTAATTTCCTCCTCGAGATTTGTTAATGCCTTTGATGGAACCACTGGCTTACCTGTGTCAGAATCTAGAAACGCATCCTCTGGAGTATAGATTATCGAAATTTTCATTCTGGTTGAATTTGGATTCGTAAGAGTCACCTCTGTAAAACCAGAAATATCCTCATGCCTGGTGTTAACGATCCAATTGGGAGGGTGTAAAAAGGAAAATTTTTTGCCTGGGTCGTTATACCTTTTCCAATTTACAATCTGTCCGTTTCCTGATTGTAAATGACCAATTGAATAAATAGATAAAATCAGAATAGATATCGAAAAGATCCTGAGGACCGTATGGCAACTTATTTTGAATGATTTACGTTGTGAGACGATAAGGTGGTTTGTCGGCCTTCTATGCAACTATGAACAACACGTTCATAGTCGACAAAGTTTAAGAATGAGTTAATGACTCGTCCAGTCAATTCCGATTGAACTATTTTATAATTTAATGTGCATTAAAATATAACGCAAATCGCAACCATATGCCGGTGGGAATCTGGCTTGCTTAAACTGCTTGTTGCTCTTCTATTAGCGCCATAACAATATACTATAGGAAGGGAAATAAATTCAATATTATAAAATATTTAGATAAAGTATTATTAGTATTATAGCATAATAACAGTGACCAACTATTGACAAATAAAAATAACAGCATCAATCCAGAAAGGATACTTTCTCAAACGCTAGATGAATTGCGAATAACCAACAATAAAATAAAACAGAATACTTACTCAATGGTGAAAAATCTGGAAACTTCCAACAATAATGAATTTTGGATAAATATTATGAAAGCAATAGTTGTAATATGCGACGAAAATAAATACATTTTTTCAAAAGCTGAACTTTGTGATTTTCTGACGATCGGAGCAAGAGGTTTGGATAACAAGAAATATGAAACAATAGTAAATTCAGAAAACCAGTTAATGAATAAAGTAGTAAGCGATGCGATATTTAGTATATACAAAGACATAATGGAGAATTACGATAATGTTGATAATGAATTAAAAAACTATTACCCTAAAATCATTCTGAATATTATTTCAATTATTAGAAGAGGTTCCGACATCAGTGGTGAAAAGGTAAATCTTTATGGATTGGAAAGATATTATCTGAAGAATAAACATGATGCGGTAAATAAGAAATTAGATATTTCTGAACCAATTATTGCTGATGTGCAGAAAACCGATAATATAGATGCTAAAAAACCTAATGATAATTCTTCTCTACAACCTTTGATACCTTCTTCGGTGAAGGAAAATACAATGAGCAAGAAAGATCTTGTCAATA
Organism: Nitrososphaeraceae archaeon; assembly: GCA_036280615.1. Taxonomy (GTDB): domain Archaea; phylum Thermoproteota; class Nitrososphaeria; order Nitrososphaerales; family Nitrososphaeraceae; genus TA-21. Next base: position 11,237 of record DASUQJ010000028.1, on the reverse strand, counting down.
GCCTCAGTGTTATTTCCGGAAGGAAGAAGAATGAACTAAATGAGTTGCTGGCAAAAATACCAGAACAAGATTTTAAGAAAATAACTGACTTGTGCATAAACTACAGCAAATTACAAAAATATTCAAAACTGATTGGAACAGAGGAATTTAGTCATCAAATTGAAAAAGAATTGGGAAGAAAACTTAATGATAGACAACTACAACATGCTACAATCTCAATCAGGAAAGTAAAGACTTATGTAGAGAATGTGCTAGATGGTAAATTCATTCCACATGGTTCACATGGAATAAATCATGTAAAACATAATTTAGAGTATGGCTATCAGTTAATGGGACTAATTGAATATAGACGAAGAAGGTATTCTCATTCATACAGCAAGAATTAGAAAATTTAGAGCAAATTAGTTTAAGATATCAATGTTATTGCGATTATTGCTATAGAGTTTGGTCTTTTGGAGATATCTTTTGCTTTCTGGCCATGAAAAATAACAAGACTCCAAACAATATCAAAACTAAGGCAAGACCCTGGGCACCTCCTCTTGGGATTAAGATTATATAAAAAATCGCAAACAAAAAACAACTAATACCTTGGAAAAAGTACTTGAATACTTCATCGAGCTTAAATTTCTTGCCAAGGAGAGCTATTGCAAAAAAAGCTATAATTGGGTAAATTGTGAGCAAAATATACTGATCTATATCGACTCCATTATGAGGCAAGAAGAATAACTAATAGTCATTATGATTGAAACAAATATCTATGTTTCCTTCATATGAAATCGCAAATCGTTTATTTCAACTGCTACTTTTCTTTCTATCAAGGACCTTGCATTCTCGAAAGGTAAAATCGCAACGTCCTCTTTTATGAATGGACCATATTTTGCCATATCAACTCCCATAAATTGGTCCGTAGATTCCATAAATCTTATTATGATCATTTTGGACCTTATGATTCTCGATATGGAATCTAAATTATTCACATTTCCATCGATTAAAGATTGTTTGATCAAATCCTTTCTTTGTGATACTTTTCTTTCTTCCTCAAAAATATATTTCTCTTCATCTGTCAATTTAGAATAATCATCAGTAGATAATGAATTGGAAGATAAATTTCCGTTAGAATTTTCTAAAAGCTTCCGAGTTCTTAATTCAATCAATGACTTAGTAGATAGTACGAGCAAACTTATCAGTTCATGGTGCACATCTAATTCTAAGTCTTCATATTTTTGGATGGAGAGTTCTTTTATCAACTGCGCAATTTTCTTATAGATATCAGGTGATATGCCCTGGATCTTTGGAATTTGCGTTTCCTTTTTAAGCAGTTCCATGATAAAATCTAAGTCGATCTTTCTTTCAGTATTTTTGCCGCTGCTATTATCATCTATTTCCGCCAATAATTTCTACCTTTTTGGTAATTTCTATTTAAATACCAGTTTATTAAAATTTTAATCAAACTAAATCTTTAGCAATGTAAAAAAAACTTCCAACTACAAATCAAACATAATTCTATTGTCTCAATTTAAAACTTAATTATGAGAAAAATATAATCGGTTCTGATTGCCTTATAAAATAGTTAATGGAGAATTTCAGCCCTTAACGTATACTAGCGATGATGTTTTACTTAAGATCAAGGAAGAAGGAATAAAATTTCTTGATTTACAGTTTACTGGATTATTCGGAAGATTTCACCATACCACAGTGGCGTCTAATATGTTAAGGAAGGAAGACTTTAAGGACGGATTACCAAAACTTGACGGCTCCTCCATTAAAGGCTTTACAGAGATTCATGAATCCGATTTAATCATAAGGCCTGATCCTTCCACATTTGCCTTTATTCCGTGGATAGAAAAGTATCCCACAGCCAGACTCATATGCGACATTCTATCGGGCGGCGAAAAGAGAGCGTCCTACCTCGCCGATCCACGTGGAATAGCCAAGAACGCAGAAAAACTCGTTAAAGAAAATGGTTATGATATCTCATATTGGGGACCGGAAGTAGAATTCTTTGTATTTGATAAACTTCAAGTAAATACACTGACCTCATTTCATAGTCAGAGCTATGAAATAACTTCTCGTGAAGCTCCATGGTCAACAGAAAATGTTGGATATACTCTTAGGTTGAGGGAAGGATATCTTCCAAGTCCACCTGGGGATACTCTCATGGACTATCGCCATGAATGTGTTGATGTTCTGAGTTCGAATTTCGGTATAATTTGCGATGCCCATCATCATGAGGTAGCAACTGCAGGACAATGTGAAATAGATATTCGCTATGACACTCTTGTTAATACAGCAGACTCGGTTCAGAGTTACAAATACATTGTCAAGAATATTGCTAAAAAGCATAATATGATAGCAACAATGATGCCCAAACCAATCGCATTGGATAATGGTTCTGGAATGCATGTCAATGTTAGTCTCTGGAATAAAGGCAAAAATCTATTCTATGATCCAAGTGACAAATATGGCGAGCTATCCCAAACTGCAAGATATTTCATTGGTGGAATACTAGATCACGCAAAAGCTCTGGCAGCCATTGTTGCTCCCACTACCAATTCTTATAGAAGGTTGATACCTGGATATGAAGCACCTGTTTACATTGCTTGGAGCACGGGTAACAGATCAGCAATAATTAGAATTCCTGCACATTATAAGGGTGAAAGATTTGCATACCTGAAAAGGATCGAATTTAGAGCACCAGATCCGTCATGTAATCCATATTTGGCTTTTTCTGCGATTGTTGCTGCTGGCCTTGATGGAATTAAAAAGAGAACTAAAACAAATGATCCTGTTGATGCAGATATATTTAAGATGACTGATGCTGAAAGAGAAGAACATAAAATTAAACAATTGCCAGCAAGTTTAAGAGAATCAATTGAGGAATTAAAATCTGACTCGGAATTCTTGAAACCAATATTTGGTAAACCTGTTATTGAACGTATAATTGAAGATGCGGCTAAACAGCATATGGAACTGGCTGTACGTCCACACCCACATGAATTTACCATGTATGCTGACGTATGATCATATATTACATGAATCTGCTTATTTGCGCCAAAGGCTTTCTTTGATACTCTTTTCGTTGACTCTTTGAAAGAAAAAAGAATCCATATGAAGCGACAGCAATTGTGATAGCACTCAGATATGACACCTATATACATCAGTTTACCAGAAATTAGTGTCATTAGATATCCAGTTGATGTTTCACAGCAATATTTAATCTGTATTAGTATGGAGGGGATGGGATTTGAACCCATGACCACCTGCGTGTAAGGCAGATATCATAACCAGTCTAGACCACCCCTCCGTCAATTTGAGTACCGGTCAAACAAAGTATAATATTCAGGGGCTATTTGAATTAATCAAAACATTAAGCACCACGTGTTTCCAATTTAAGTATTTTTAATTATTTTTTTATTGGATTCAAACTTTTATTAAACTGCGTAGCTAATTCATTAATTATGTCATTTGGTGTCGATACGCTTGGAGGTCTGAGTGAAAAATTAAAACAATTAGTAAACGAAACTCAAGAACATTATGAATCTTTTATTGATGATGCTCAACTTTACAAAAAAGGAAAAATAGGTGATAAAGAGTATTTAGGAAAAATTGCAAAATTCATGATATCTCTCTCTGCACTAAATTTTCTAGCTATTAGAGTGATATTGGAAATGAAATCAGCAGTAGAGAAAGGTTCATCATTAAAGAATCCAACTGGAGGAATTGCAGAGCCTTCATCTGGTTCTGGGTTTGGGGTGAATGCGTTTGTAGACAGCGGCGGCAGTATCGGTGGCAACAGACCATCAGATGATAATCAATATCTACTTCCTGAACCTGATCGACTAACCGTGCCAACATTCAAACCTGTCGACATAATAATTAAGCCTGAAGATAAAAACCAGGATTCAAAAAAGAATTGTGTCCATTGCAAGTCTTCAATTCCTGTTACTGCTAAATTTTGTCCCAAGTGTGGGAATTCGCAATAATTAAAAACTCCATTTTGTTTTAATCTATTATGGAGATCTTTAATGGGAGAGCTGCTACTGAAGAGTATATGTCCACACATTCCCTAACTTTTTCGACTCCTGAAATGACATTAAAAAAATTTGCATTGTGGTTAGGTGATCAAGTTAGTGTTCCTGGAAAAAATAAGACAGTACCTCGCTTATTGATGTATATTAATGATGTCAACAATCAATCAAACAATTCTGATTTCCTTCCAGATACTGATGAATCATTCAGGCCAAGTGGAGCAGTTACAGATATGTTCAAGGATCTGACACAGGGATCTCCGACCAAATGTCACAATTGCAATTATCCTCTCAAAACAGCATCAAAATTCTGTCCTAAATGTGGATCAAAACAGCAATAGGATTATCACAAAAATCAGGTATGTATAATGATTAGTGGAAGATATCACATACGGCTAATTGAATCCTTTTTCTGTTGATTCAGTATTTGCTAGATGCTTTAAATTAAAGAAATAAAGTTTATAGACCATTGCCTGGAAATCTAGGAATTGAATCTAGAGCTTTTGGCTTTCTTTTTATCAGTATCGCAATAGCAGTTCTAACTGGAACTGTAATTAACGAATTCTTATCAACTCATGGTGTTCCAATTTACTATCAATTACTTTCATGGATATTGGTATTTGCTTTGATTTTGGGAATAACCTTTACAAAAATGAATAATCTGTTTCAATCCATAAGAAACAGAATGAAAAATAGCATAAAATGGCCTCTTCATGCGAAGATAATTAATGGTCTAAGCTGGGCGGGACCTTTTTTAGCCATTCCAATATTCCACCCATTTTCACAGTACTTGATACTCTTAGGAATCGGTACTGGTAACATCTCCACATTTCTTTTGATTAAATATTATAGTAACTACAAAAATAAGGAACAATTTATTGTTGGAATAATTGCAATTATTATGATCCCAGTTTTATTTCTAATTGATGTATTACTTTCTTCAGTTTTGGTTCATCAACATGTATTGGCACTTTCCAGAATATTTGTCGCAATATCATATGGAGTGGGAGGTATCTACGCATTATATGAAAGATGAAAAGATTGCAATATGCATAATGAGTGGCGGGCTGGATTCGCTCTGTGCTGCAGCTTATGTCAAAAACTACATGAAATATAAAATAAAAATAATTACATTTTCTTATGGTCAAAGAGCCAAACGCGAGATAATTCAATCAAAAAAGCTTGCCAAGGCCTTGAATTCTGATGAATACCGTATAGTAGACATTAATTTTATGAAGGAATTGTACGGTAATTCAAACGTACTAACCAATAGGAAATTATCAATTCCATCCAAATTCGACCAAAGTATTGTAGTGCCCATCAGAAATGCTATTTTCATAACAATTGCCACGGCCTGGGCATTTAGTGCGGATGCTGATTTGATTGTATTTGGCGCTCACGCTGATGATTTTAATTATCCGGATTGCAGGCCAAAATTTATTCAATCAATAACAAATACATTGAATATAGGTGAGGAAGACAAAATCAAAAATGGAATTATAAGAAAAGTATCCATATGGTCTCCATCTCTAGAAGGCATAACTAAATATGAGCTATTAAAATTGGGTCATGAAATACTAGGAGATACAATATTTGAATCATGGAGTTGTTATTCTAATGGTAAAAAAATTCATCAAGACCTGGTGCAATGCGGAGAATGCGAATCGTGTATAAATAGGAAGATGGCATTTAGTAAAGCAAGTATAGAGGATAAAACAATTTATGCAAAGAACTGAAAATAAGGCAAGAGCAAGAGTTAGTGAGATATTTACTAGCATTGAGGGAGAAGGGATATTCGTTGGAAAGAAAACAATGTTTATCCGATTATCGGGCTGTCATTTAAAATGCAGATGGTGTGATACAAAATATGCATTACCTCTAGATAGTGGAACTGATTACCAAATTGATGAAATTAAAGATGTAATTATTAAAGAACTTCGACCATTCACTTACAAGGTAAATTTCACAGGAGGAGAACCATTACTGCAAACTGAATCTGTAATAGAACTAGCAGATTTCATAAAAAAACAAACAAACCTCAAAACATACATGGAATCATCATGTTTTGATTCCGAACTGTTCAGTAAGGTTTTACCTTATATTGATATTTGCAAGATTGAATTCAAAACTGACGATTCTAATGTTGTTGAGGATGAAGAATATGATAATTTGCTATTAAACGAGATTAGATGTTTGGAGTTAGCAGTCGAAAGTAACAAGGCTACTTACATTAAAATAGTGGTGACTAATTCTACAAATCTTGAAAGTTTCAAGAATTTAGTTTACAAGATTTCAAAGAGAATTAAACCTTCAGACATTCTGGGCTTCATAATTCAACCTAGTTTTGGAATAGACCAGCCAACTGTTAATAAGCTTCTAGATACTTATGATATTGTCGAACCCATGTTTCCTGAGGTGAGGATTATTCCACAGCTACATAAAGAGATAGGTGCTAGATAATTAAAGGGAGAAATAACATGAAAAAAACTTCATTTAACAAAAGAAAGATAGAAAAACTAGTTAGGGAGCTGATAGTGCAACTCGGAGAAAACCCGGAGCGTGAAGGCTTACTGGGAACCCCGCAGAGAATTGCAGATATGTATGAAGAAATTTTTGCTGGGTATTGCATGAATTCTGAGCTTGAAATTAGTTTTAGTGAAGAAACTGATTCTATTATTGCTAAAGACATTCAATTTTATAGTATGTGTGAGCATCATATGCTTCCTTTTTTTGGCAGAATGCACATCGCCTATACTCCTTCGGGCAAAGTGTTTGGGATATCGAAACTTGCAAGACTGGTAGAGAAATACTCTAAAAGATTGCAAATTCAAGAAAGGCTAACAAAGGAAGTCGCAGACGAGATAATGAAAATGGGAGTTAAAGGCGTAACTGTGATTGCAGAAGGAGAGCATTTGTGTATGAAGATGCGAGGCGTTAGAAACAACAGTACAATAATAACAATAGCAAATCGTGGTTTAGTTGACCAAAATGATGCCCGAGCACATCTGTTAGCTCTGATATATGATTCCAAGCCTAAAATACATACTGTATAGTAAAAATTACAATAATCCTTATAAAAAAGGACTATTTCAATAGGTAGGAAGAAATGACAAATACCATATTTCGACTACAATCGCACAAGTTTAGTACTGACAATATACAGACAACTTTGGTATGTTCAAAATGCGATGAGGTTTTCTCAAAAGAATTTCCTCTGGATCTTGAAGGGCAGACAATTGAGTTTAAATGTCCTGTTTGCAATTCTGCAGGTGAAGCGGATCTTCCCTATAAAAGCGCTGAAGAAAGAGAAGAGCTGGAAGAAGATTTTGATGAAGTAGAAGAAGAAGATGGTGGAGAAGAATTTGAGGAAGATTATTGATTTACGATACTAAACCAATTCTTATTCCAATCTTCATGTAATGGTTTGATTTATTTCATAATTTCTAATCAGTATCTCTAATGGGCCTACTCTACTGCTTAACGCCAATCCGTGACAGTTGAGCTAAGAATGCAGTTAACTGGATTTCGGGATGTGATCCGTGAGTTAAACGATAGTCATATTCAGCTATTAGAGAAGCAAAGTCTTCAGGGTGCGACAACTTTAATGCATACACGGCTTCATACGCGTACTTTAGAAAATCGAATTCAGACATTCCATAGACTGCAGTTAATTCAAGTAGTTTGATCCTTGCTTCATTAAATTTACCTGACATTGCCAACTTGATTATATCATTTACCTTTGATTTTCCTGTAAGTCCCAATGATGCGAGCACATTTGAAACTGTAATCGATCCCATTATAGATGCAGTTTGAAGGATGTTTATTGAATGACGCAGATCACCATTGGTAGATTCAAAAATTTGAGAAATTGCCTTATCATCATACTTTATTGCCTCCTTTTTACATAATGATTTTAAATGATTCTCTATGATTTCTTTTTCAATTCTCTTAAACCTAAAAATTGCACACCGACTTTGAATAGGCTCAATAATTTGCGACAAATAGTTACATATGATTACAAAACGAGTAGTTTCTGAACTGTCTTCAATTATTCTTCGCAAGGCTGTCTGGGCTTCTGACGTCATTTCATCAGCCTCATCTAAGATTATTATTCTAAATTTTCTTTCATCTTTTTCACTCGTGCTGATCTTGAAGACCGAAGCAAATTCCTTAACTCTCTCTCGAACCATCTTTATCCCCCTTTCATCGGAAGCATTAAGCTCAAGTGTATCTCTCTTCCAATCTTCCCCAAGTAGTTGTCTTGACATACAAAGAGCAGTAGTAGTTTTGCCAACTCCAGCAGGACCTGTAAATAACAAATGCGGCATTTCGGCAGGTTCTTTCATTAGATTCTTTAGACTCTCTACGATATCCTTTTGATTGACAATATCATCTAATTTAATGGGTCTGTATTTTTCTACCCACATTAAATCAGACAAGTTTTTTGCCTCTACTTGTGGCATATACAAGATGTTCGAATTATCAGTTATATATTCAGTCCTCTCAGACTGTTTATGTACTAGCTATTCGAAGACTATATTCCCAATATGTCATCATCCACCATTCTTACTCAAAGCGTATTTGAAAGCTTAAGAAACACATACTTACTTGAATATCTTCTCGAAGAGACTAGGGTTACATTCAAGTCTGATGTAAAAATATCTATTAATGATATTAATATCGATGCCAAAGAAGGCGATATCTTGCTATTGCCAAGGTGGCTCACAAAAATTTTGTCGAAAAAAAATTTAATTGAAATTCAAGATAATGAAATGTCAAGTTATGTTTCTAAGGCGTTGAATAGAGAACGGATATCAAAACCACATGACATATCGGGCATAGATGCGGACTTTTACATACGAGTTGATGACTTTCTCAAAAATCTTAATGAAAAAGAAAGAGAAACTCTAATGGTATCACTTAATTCTTTTGTTATTTCCAGACTGGGAAAAATTGTGAAATTAGCAGCTGCTTCATCACTTTCTTCAGAAACAGAATCAAAATTATCTGCTGAGGAAAAGCAGCTTTATAAATTTATTAATACATCTTCATTGGCCTTTAAAGAATCGGTGTTAAGCAAGTAAATGACTGAGCAAAAACAACAAACCACTTCTGCAATATCAGATGAATTAGAATCATTTCTACGCGCATTCAAGGACAGAGAAGGAAATTACAAGTACTTTGACAGAATTAACAACATGATGGCATCAAATTCCACGTTTGTTGTGGTTGATTATATTGATTTAGACACGAACAAGCCAGAATTAACAAAATTAATTACTGATACACCTGATGACATGTTTGACGCTTTTAACAAGGCTGTATACTCAATATTGCGAGAGATTCATTATGATTATGCTCAGGAAATTAAGGACAAGATAAAAGTAAGAATTGGAAATTATTCGGTTCAAAAGGGACTTAGAGAGATAAATGCAGATGTAATTAACAAGTTGATAAGCGTTCCTGGCATGGTGGTCAGGACTTCTGAAATTAAACCACTTGCCAAAAAGATAGCATATGCATGTCTGAATTGTAATACACTTAATGAAGCCCAGCTAAAAGGTCTAGCACTAAAGAAACCTGCAAGATGTATTCAGTGTTCTGAAAAAGAGCTTGAAATGGATCCAGAGAATAGTCTCTTTACCGATTTTCAACTGGTTAGGCTTCAAGAATTGCCAGAAGACTTGCCTGCGGGTCAACTTCCGCATTATGTAGAAGTTACTGTAATGGATGATCTTGTAGATCGGTGCAGACCTGGAGATAGGGTTTTATTGACCGGAATTGTCAGGATTGAACAAGAACAGACATTACAAGTAAGGACAAGTTTGTTCAGACTCCGCATGGAAGGCAACAATATAGAATATCTTGGTGGACTTGTAGGAAACAAAGACGGGAGAATGGTTGATAGAATAGCTATAAGCAGCGAAGATGAAAAACGGATCTTATCCCTTGCCAGTATGCCAGATGCTTATGACAAGCTAGTTGCATCATTTGCACCTCATGTTTACGGACATGAAATAATTAAAGAATCTATTCTTTTACTAATTGTAGGATCGGTAACAAAAAAATTAGCCGACGGTTCAAATCGTAGAGGAGATATCAATATCTTTCTCGTTGGAGATCCCGGAACTGCCAAATCAGAAATGCTCAAATTTGCTGCAAAAATAGCACCAAGAGGTCTGTATACATCTGGAAGAGGTACTACTGCTGCAGGTTTAACAGCTGCAGTTATTCGCGATAAATCCGGAATTATGATGCTGGAAGCGGGGGCTGTAGTTTTGGGTGATCAGGGTCTCGTCTGTATAGACGAGTTTGATAAAATCAAATCTGAAGACAGATCTGCACTCCATGAAGTTATGGAGCAACAAACTTGTTCAGTTGCAAAAGGAGGTATAGTAGCCACACTTAATGCTAGGACCTCAATTCTCTCCGCAGCTAATCCTAAATATGGTAAATACGACCCATTTAGAAATATTACAGAGAACGTAGAGCCACTTCCTATACCGTTACTAACAAGGTTTGATATCATTCACGTTATCAGAGATAATGCTGATACTGAAAAAGATAATCGAATCGCAAGTCACATACTTGAAATTCATAGAGACATAGAGCATGCAGCCCAGTCTGTTATAGAAATAGATCTATTTCGCAAATATTTAGCCTATGCCAAACAAATTGAACCAAAACTCACAACGGAGGCAATTGATATTCTAAGAAAATATTACCTGCAGATGAGAAACGTTGATTCCGAAGGGATGATAACGGCAACTCCTCGTCAGCTAGAAGGTCTTGTACGCCTCGCTACTGCAAGAGCTAGATTGTTATTGAAAGACAATGTTGATTCTGAAGACGCTGATAGAGCAATATACCTTGTTTCACAAATGTTAGAAACTGTCGGCATAGATGTTAATACCGGCAAAGTAGATCTGGGAGTTCTTCATGGAAAACCTCTTAGTGAAACTTCAAAATTAAAGACATTCACAGATGTCTTTAACGGTTTATCAGGAGAGGACAAGAATGATGTTGAAGAAAAGAATTTCATTAATGAACTCATGAAAACAGGAAAATTCACTGAAGATGAAGCCAGAGATTTCATAAGAAAAGCTATGCAGAATGGACAAATATACGAGAGGAGAGCCGGATTTTATGCAAAGGCATAACTAGTTCAATACTGTTTCATTTTAATAACACCTCGATTTCCAATCAAAA
>DASUQJ010000027.1:0-2189 GCA_036280615.1 Nitrososphaeraceae archaeon | reverse complement strand
TTTGCGTCTTTGGGAGATATCATAATTTTGGCAATATTTACAAAGCCAATTACATCCCGTTGTTGCAATCGAAAATATAGCTGTATTAGGTTGATAATGAGTTACAGGTTTTTTTTCTATCGGGTCTATATGGCCTGCAATAACTCTGCCATATACAAACAGTCGTAGCTTACTATTCGTTACTCCCCTAATACCACATAATCCAACTTTGCCCTCTGGTATCTCACACAATCTCGCGCAGGCAGTACATTTTACCCTACCATTAGGGAGTTGGGTGTACAGCTCTGCCTCTTTACCTAATTGTTCTTTAGCTTGCATTGGACTAATTAAAAGTAGCAATACATCCTTATAAAACTTGGATTCGAAAGTAGAACCCAAGACCAGTCCCCCATCAAAAAGAACAAGATATAGGTATAAAAAGAAATCTTGATTCTCCCCATAAGGCATAACGTGGGCATATAGCCTTTCCACATGACGTGTGCGTTTAGCCTTTCCACATGAAGATTGTTAATAGCATCGTGTTCCCTGGGAACCCAATTACTATCTGCGATTAATAAGTTAGTAAGAATCAGGATTTCTTGACAAACAATCTCGTAGCAAAAAAATTCATATTTCCCATGAAAACTAATGCATAAAGCAATAAGGGGATTCGATGACTCAGGCTCAATTGCTGAAAATATGTGAAAGCATTTTCGCACTTCATTCGGGCATCCGATTCGCAGGCATAATTAACAAAATGGGCAAACTTGTAGCAGGAGGAATGAGAGAAGGATTGAAATCTATGGAGGATGACTCAGCAGAGTTGTACTTGGAATTTGTACTGAGAAATGATATGCGCAAGGATTTTGATAGGGAATTTGGTAAAACGCTTTACAGTTATTCAATAAGGGAAAAGGTAAAGCTCGCGTCATTTCCGCTAGGACAATATGTACTACGATTATCCATGGAGACAAAAGTACCTCATGATGAGATTATAAGTGCAACTTTAGGGCTTATCAAAAGTGCTAAACTATGAGCTGCCTATCTCATTGAAATCTTGTTAGTACGAGTATCGGTAGGTCAAGATTGCACAATCTATTTTCGTGTGTACGTGAAAAGATGATCTCTATCACTTGTGATATTTTGGGTTCATCCACTCGATAAAGGTGGCATAGTTTAGCGAACCTGGATCATAAAGGTAGTTTGGGAGTACTTTGACAACCTTGAATCCATTTCTTATCTGAAACCCAAGAACGGGATCGTATATTTGGCCATCTTGAACCTTCCTTACGTACTCTTGAACAGAAATTTTGCCGGCATACTTAAAGTAATTAGGAATTCGTCCGCCCCCTATTATTCGTCTTAGGTTATATTTCAACGCTGCTTGCTTTCTAGCATTAAAAAGAAGGGTTCCGATCCCTAAGTGTCGAAATCTCGGATGCGTTACAAGATCATCTGCATAAAGACTATCACCTAGTGCTGCAGGTTTTGAATGAGGATTTCCATGTTTTGAGATAATTTCATACCATGTATGTTCTGCATATTCTGGCTCTAATGAAACAATCAGACAAGTTGCAGATGCCACCACATCTCCATCTAACTCTGCGCAGAATTGTCCCTCCTGGAATAGGCTAACGTGATTTTCCAGGAATAGTGGTATATATAACTGTCCAGAAGAAACCTCAGGATATGATTTTCTTTGGATGGAAACTATTTTGGGAATATCATCATGGCAAATATTTCTGAGTACTATTTTTTGAACCATGGGTTACTAAATTTCCTGATAATTCTATGTATGCTGTCCTAAAAATCATTGTTACCTGTCCATGCTTGCAGACACGCTCAATTTCAATATTTGAATGAATCTAGATCAAATATTGCATGGACTCATTAGTAGCAATATCAGACATCGGCTTACTATTCTAGATTGTTCAAAAAAAATCGATCCATAACAACATTAATTGTTTCCAACGGTCTTAAAGCTATTAGTTTTTTCTTTTCATACATCATAATATTGCATAAATAGCCTTAGTCTTGGTAATGCGGGGCGAGAAGACGAGGACTCGGGCCTTTCAAACTCAAATATTTCTTCCTCTTTAAGTGTCAAATATGTTTCCAACAATTCAGAATGAAAAAATAATTTCAGATACTCAGTATCACACTTTAGTTCTTTGAGCGCATCTTTCAAGCTGCCAGGAAGAGATTTTATT
>DASUQJ010000026.1:0-6046 GCA_036280615.1 Nitrososphaeraceae archaeon | reverse complement strand
AGTGCATTTGACATAAATGGTGACGATCTCAAAGAAATAAGAGTCGAGGAACAAGTCCAAAAGCCGATACATATGACAACACTTGCTCAGAGCATTGACAAAATATTGAAAAATTAAGTAATGTTGACTTCTATAATTGATTACATCATTATAACCTGACTTCAAATTCTGGCGCTATTGCTTCTACCTAAAACCATACTTGAACTAATTACTACAACATTCTTTGTACGTAAGTTTGTCACTAGTTGGTCAGTTTTGCCTTAAAGTCACATGCAATCTCCCTAGTCCAATTGGAGAACTGCTATAGATAAGATGGGATTAGATCCCTGCAAATGAATTATCTGAAGCTATTGGAACAGCAAAATGAAGTATTATTGTAGATTTCACCTTCATTTTGGAGAAATACTTAAAGATTGAATTATTTATCATTATAACACGAATAAAAACACATGCAGCTATAAACTATCATCATTCATTGGTGTAACGCTTGCGATAATATTGTTTAGCAGTGTTTTAGTGTATCCGGTTAACCTTGCTTTTTCGTTACCACAACGAGCAGATGGTATTCAACAACAGAAAAAAGAACAGATTACTCTTAGTGCGATACTAACCAACCTTGGTGATCCTATTAGGTGGAAGGCACTTATACAACCTGCACTACAAGAGTTGAGAGAGAGACATCCTAATTTAGATATTCAAATCGCTATTGATGCTAATAATCTATATAATAATACTAGAATGAAATTAATAAACGCATTATCCAATCAATCTGACCATTCTATTGATTTGATATCTGTAGATCAAATATGGCTAGGGGAATTCGCTGAGAAGGGACTTGTAACTGATCTTAGTGATAGGGTACAAAAGTGGGGACGATCTTCAGATTGGTATGAGTCAAATCTGGATGGCATGACATTTGACGGATCAATATATGGTGTATGGGCATGGACTGACGTTAGGGGGATATGGTATTGGAAAGACCTCTTAAATGAAGCAGGCATTAATTCCAGTAGCTTAGAAACTTGGCATGGCTATATTGATTCTGCAATGAAAGTAAACAATAAAATAAAAGTCAGAGGAATACAAGGCACAATACTTTTCGATGCTGCATTATCACCTGACCTGTGGTACCCATACTTATGGATGCTTGGAGGAAATATAATCGAATCTAGAGATGGGCATCCTACAAAAGGAGCATACTGGTTTCCATCTTATAATGGTACTCAAGGAGTGAGAGCCATGGAGTTCATAAAGGAGCAAGCTAATGCTGGAATAAAACCACAAAATGGAGATTCAAAGAACTTGGATGAAGAGTTTGCACAAAAGAAGTTTGCCATATATTTAGGTGGACAGTGGATACCACTTTGGTTTCCACAAGCAGAACAAAAAATATCAAATTTTGAAGAGAAAATAGGATTCATACCAATGTTTCCTGTTCCAAATAAAGGTAACGGGACAATAACGACGATGATGGGAGGGTGGATTTTAAGTATACCTACAGTATCAGAAAACAAGGAATTAGCATGGGAACTCATTACAATAATGTTGGAGCCAAGGATACTTGCACCCTGGCTAGCCAAATATCTGTACCTTCCTACCCAAAAGCCCATAGGTGAAGGGAATTATTCAAAGCTCTTTGAACGGACATTACCCTATTCACAGGAAATGCTTTCTCTAATTCAATTTGGACAAGGTAGGCCGACTATACCAGAATATCCATCTATAGCTGAGCACATAAGACAAGCAATAAATGAGGTCCAGTATGGCATTAAGGAACCAAAGCAAGCATTAGATGATGCTGCTGAGAAGTCTGCAAAAATACTAGGATGGTAAAAAAAGCACAACAAACAGCGTCTGCTGTAGGTCAAAGGGAAGGTTCCATAGTAGAAAGCAGATTGAGAATTGTACTCAGTTGGTTTCATGCGAAGGATTGGAACAACAGTCCTTGCAGTGGTAAGTCCACGCCGTTATTGTTATTTTCCCAAATGAGTTCCATTCAATTCCTCTGAAAATATATTTATTGATATAAGTCGCACCATTAAAAGAGAATTCAGATTAAGTAATACATATGGAAACTTAAAGGAGTAATAAGGTAGTAACTATTAGAAGGATCGCTAATGAGATAGGGAACAATATCGGGCCATGTGTAGATGGGTACGCCTAATGTAGCGTTTTTGATTGTCAATGTACTATGAATAGTCATGGGTTAAACTGAATCAGTTTTTCGTTACAAGTAAGAGTTTATTATTGAACTCAAATGCTAACGAACTTTGTTTCAATTTTGCCCGAATGTTATTGGCATATTCTATAATTTGTTGTTCGTTTACATTTGCAGTGTGAACTTCTAATCGAGTATACTTGACGGGCTCAAATTTGCCTTCAAAATAACCATCAAATTCTATTAGTGACATGCTGCCATATAGTGAGACTATTTCCTTTACAACATCCATAAAACCCTCAGTTCGGGGTATATAAAATTTGATCGAATCAGGTAAAACTTTGGTAACGTATGATTCTTTGGTCATGTATAAACATGGTAAACATCCTATCTAATGATTTCAAAATCTCTGAATTTGTGGAAGAGACATAGTCCTGGGGATTTGCTATGAACAGCTAAAGAGTATATTTAATGGGCGGATATCAAAATCGAGTCAATTGAGAACTATACTTCAGCTTGAGAAGCAAAAGGATTACGTTTAAAGTAACACCAATGGCGTTTGCTACTGCGATGACCATGTCCCCTTTCACAATTCCGTAAAGTACCCATAATGAAAGCCCAACGATAAGTGATATGATAAGCCACTTTGATACATCATCTGTTTTCTTCGTCTTTAGGGACTTTTTGATTTGTGGAACCGTACTCCACAAGCTGAAAAAAGTTGCAGATATTCCTATAACAAATATAATATATTCATACATGGTCATATAGTTCTTCTACAATCTATGATACGATAATCACCCATACTTGATACTATTTGCAACGTACGATCATACTGATAAGCAAAAGTGTTTCCGAAAATCGTTATAATAGAAAGGACTTAAAAAAAATGAAATTGTTAGGCAGGCTCATTTGAGTCTTCATCTTTATCTACCATGTCAGCCGCTTCTTCTCGAAGGTTTTCTGCTGGACCCGTAGTCTCTGGATCATCTTCTGCTGCTCCTATTTTTTTCTGATTTTTCTGTGCAGTCTCGATATTTTCATTATCTTTGCTTGTGTCGCTCATTGTAAACTTAAGCTCAACATAGGTTAAGTATCTATCATAACTAACTATCCAATAAAAAACGATTTGTAGTTATTACGGCAACTGATAATGCATTTGGTACGATTGGCCAGACTTAACAGTGGACTTTAGGACTGACAATTTCTGATTGCAACGAGTTGTTGAAATTAGTTCAAATAATTACACTTTCGACATAATCTCGAAGGAAGCAAACCTGTAAGCTGAAATTCCAGTTCTAAATGGATATGCCCCACCTCCTGCCAAAGTTTGGGGGTTCAACCATTCATAGAAAATATTATCATGAGTAGATTTATCGTTTCTACCGTTATGATTAAACAAGTTTGAGAGCAATATATTACATACACGAATCTGTCCAAAACGGAATCTAGTTAACAATTCTATAGCGGTTATCCAAGGCCAATGGGTATAATTATAATATTCAGTTGATTAAAGAACCCACGGGTCAGTTTTTTGAAGATGCTTTTCATTTTTTTGTAACCAAAAAATCAAGTGCGCGAGTGACTCCAAATATGATTTGACCTCATTTACTGACTATGATACTTAACAACTGTTCAAACTTATCAACTGTAATTTTCCAGTCATATCTAAGAGCATTTCTTCTAGCATTTTGGCAATAATTATAATACTCTTGTTTTCTATTCTCCCAAAGATCTTTGAAGTATAATATAGCGTTTATAATTTCATATGGTGTTGGATTTACCAGAAGCCCAGTTTGTCCACTTATGATAGTTTCTCTTGGACCAGATATATCACTTGCTATTATTGGGGTTCCTGCTGATTGGGCTTCTAAGGATGTAAGGAGAAATGTTTCAAAGCGTGAGGGAGAAACAAAAACATGTGCAGACTGGAACGCCTCTATCAGTTTTTCTTCATTAACGTAAGAGGAATATATAACGTTGGAAAATTTTATTTCAAGATCTTTAACGATATACTCAAGAGGTCCTGCACCGAATATATCGAAATTCAGGTTTTTCTCTTGTGAACCGTTGATCTTTCTAATTACGTCAGCTAATATATCAATACCCTTCTGATATACCATCCTTCCAGCAAACATCACAGTAAATATATTCTTCTTCTGACCGGGAATATAGCGAACTGTATCTACTCCATTTGGAAATTTGTAAATATTCCTATATCGCCAGGATTCCAACATCCTTTGGTCTTCCGCGTTTAGAACATGAAATGCGTCAAATTTCTTACTCAGTGATTTATTTACTACTCTATAGTATAATCTCTTCATCATATTTCCCGTTTCAGGAAATAATCCATGATACCCAGAGATGATCTTTATATTTCGATTTCTACCTATTTTAAGTAAGGATACAATCACTTCATTTCCGGGAAAGGCATTATTAAAATATAAAACATCAATATTCTCAATCACCTTTGCAATTTGTCTAGTCGCAGATATAGTTGGTATTACAAACAATCTTTGATAATTTTCATACTCAAAAAGCCTAACGCCCTTACTCGACAGATTTTTTTGAATAATTTTATTTTTGTCGTCTCCATACTTGGTCGTCAATATAATAATTTGATGCCCTCGAGTAGAAAGTATAGTCGCTACTTGTTCAACCCATTTCTCAAATCCACCGCCGTAGCCTAAGTTTAGAACACTATAAAATGCTATTTTCATTTTTCCACTATCCTTGTTTTGCCCATAAAATTCATATACACTTTGTATGGCTGTATTAAAATACCATCCTATTATTTTGTTACTAATCAGCGCAGACATTAGGATGGTAGTGGGTATGTCTATTGGAGGACAAGATATAGTCTTGAATATCAATTATTTTTTAGGGTATTTATTGTCAATTTCACTTAGAAATTTTTCAGCGTTCTGCGGATCGACTTTCCGAACTAACCATTGCAACATTTCATTGTTTCGTTCTTCCTCCTCCTTCGATTGTGGACTACCTACATACCAAAGGAAAGTGAGTCCAGCAACCTGCCACATTAACTGAAGAAATTCGGACTGCCAATTTTCAAATGTATCCCTCAAATTGTCTTGCCAAGATTGACTTGTGACAAAACCAAAATACCACTGCCCTAGGATTGAAGCTGAAAACAAGATCAGAGTTACCCAGAAGAAGCCGTATTTTTTTGCGATACTGTGTTTATACTTTTTCATTATTGATCTAAGAAGAACATTACTTAAATATAATAAAAGAACCAGGCAATTAATCTTATAATCGGAAAATTCCATCTGCTTTAGATCGTCGCTAGACATGACATGAAATGATGTTTTCGTATCACTGATAACACATACAGTTGAAATTAGCTCTTACATCTTATAATCTAAAGTCCAAGGCATATTGGTCTACTCAGGCATAGGCCTGAAAGCTTTAATTTGCTTGATGGTAGAATTACTCTTTATTCTTAATCTCAAGTGCGGTATTGGCGGGCCCATTAATCACCTTCCCTGTTTGACCAGAGAATCTTGAGCCATGGCATGGGCAATCAAAAGATTTCTCCAATTCATTCCAACTTACAATACAGCCCAAATGGGTACAGACGGCCGAGTACTTGTGTGCTTTTCCTTCATTATCTTTGTAAATAGCCATCTTATTATTTTCCATCACCATTCCACTTCCTTTTGGAAGTCTGTCCATGTCTGAAATTGAATCGTGTTCTTCTATAGCCAATCTTTATCACTTCATTTTCCTATTAGGACTGTATAAGGTTGCCCAACGATTCTCTTTACCTTGGATCAGATCACACAAAATGATACCCGCAATGGTACCATGGGTCATCCCGTTACCCGAGTCTCCAGTAGCTATATAGACATTTTTATCTTCTCCAGG
>DASUQJ010000025.1:0-8178 GCA_036280615.1 Nitrososphaeraceae archaeon | reverse complement strand
AGCTGTATATGATATTGAAAGATCACAGGATCAAGAAATTGCAAAAGCAAAATTAGAATCAATGGACATCAATATAGATACTCTTACCGAAGAACAGCAGACTTACTTGACTGGATTTAGCGTAGGAACGTAAGTGCACTTCCAATTATTCAGCAAAATAGGAAATAATACAGCATATTAAATCGATGGTTATCCTGTGTATATATTGCGATAGTCCGAATCCTATCATGTTATCATGCGTTAATCTTGAATATCAATCTTCAGGACCATATGCCACGGCATTTTTTATTTGTCCTGATTGTCATAATAAATTCATTGTAAAGGTACAGGACCTGGTGAAAGTCAGAAAATAAAGCGTGTTTAATTTAGACATCATCATTCTGTATTTTGTCGAGTCGCTTACAACGTTCGAATAAAATAGACATTAGAATTGGATGAATCAGTACAGGTCTGCAAGCATTGCTACTTGCAGAGAACTACAATTATGAATAAGAGAACATTTTATCAAATTCTTTCTGTCCTTCTTGTCCAACTTTTGCCTTAGTTTTCCACTTGTTTCTCTCCATCATGGCTGGAATATGATAAGAAGGAATTGTTCAACCTATAATTCATTATCATTAACTACCGAATTCAAAACCTAAAACACTGATAAAGGAGCGATGCAAACGATGAGTACCTTCGTTTTTAAACTCACTATAATTTCAAACAAATTTCTATAAAATTGTTCGCAGCTATTTATATGAAAGCACCCGCCAGTTGTATCACTCTAAACACAGGCAACTGGTGGCGGGCTTGGTTGTTTCTTGTTCGTTACTCGACTGGCTTTCCATCAGTTGCTTAATTATGTTTTTTAAATCTTCTGTGGCCAAGGCTTACTATTAGACACTTGTAATAGAATTTTTAAATAAGATTTTGAGGCGGTCTAATTTTACAGCCTTTCTCAGCCGCTCGCACTTCAAGTTATTTAAAATATAATGACTGTGTCTAAAGATCACTGTTATATACGGCTGTATTCAAATGAAACGATTGGAAAATACCTTCTAAAAACTTCAAGAGAAGACTACTTGGACGGTATCTTGAGACTCTACGATATTATTTGTTTCCTACTCATCTTTATGAAGCATTCAAATTTTACCTACGTTACTACCATTTACAGATTCAGGAGGCATTTGCTCAGGGAATGTAGTATTAGGAGTAGTGGATTTATTTGTCATATTCAAATCCGGGATGGTAACATTACTTGAGTTGGTTGAGTTAGAGTTAATCGAGTTTGTAGTGGTTTGACATACCAATTCTGCGAGGATTGTATTATCACTTGGTAAACTTTGTAGAAAATCATCTACAGTTCCATTTGTAATTATTACACGATTAGAAGAATCTGTTAGATTTTCATTAGTACATGTCCCGTTTTCATAAAGTATAGCCAGAACAGTCAGAACGGATGGACTTAGTAGAGTCATAGAAGAGATCGCTAAAATTATGAAAATCCAGATTGCGTCTGGCGAGCTCATTAAATATATTGTCACGTTACTCATTAATAGAGCAGACGGAAAATTTTTCAGAATTTTGTTCTTAAATAATTTTTGTTTCGTGATTAATATCAATTAAATTCTTTTAAGATCAGTGTCTGACCATAACATATGATTCTACTCATTAGGAAGGAAAATTTTTCCGCATTTCATAAGAATGTAGTTGGGTATAGACTTCTTTAAGAAGATCGTGTATACCTATTGCTTTTGAAGAAATGCGTTTATAATTTTCTTTTTATTATATTCACGAAACACATTATCATCTATTTGAAATGCAGTCATTAATATTGTTCTTACAAAACGATTCAATTCCTTTATCTTTTTAAGGAATACCATACCATTCAATCCAGGTATTTTGAAATCTGATATTACCAGCTCGAGTGCTAGAATAGGATCAGTAAAAGTAAATACTGCTACTCTTAATATGTTGTGTAACGCAATCACGAAAAAGGACGGTGATATCTAAGTCATCATCTACGATACAAACGATTCTATTTTTTTTTTGAACGCTCAGTGTTATCTTTTACCGTAGAAATATCACTTTCCGTCTCAAGATGTATTGCTCATTAAAATTTAAATAAATTTGAAACAACCGGTGGAAATAAGGCGGAAATCCTTGGTGACTTTTTTTTCATAGATATTAATTGGTATTCTGGCGCAATTTATCAAGATATTAATTGGGAAAATATTAATCAAACTTGGGATGGGTGGTCTAGACTGGTTATGATACCTGTCTCACACACAGGTGGTCGAGAGTTCAAATCTCTCCCCATCCACTCTTTTTAGTCTACAATAATTTGAAATGTTAATTTGATAAGAAATCTCTTGATTTGAACTATCAAATTTGTTATTGAATATTAAAGGTTAAACATGTCATTCAATGATGTTGAAATATCAATTGCAGTTTAATATTGAAAGGAGTAATTTACCCCATTAACCTAGTTAAAACGCCAAAAATAGTTAATTCCACAAAAAATATATGGTTTTGAAAAAGAAATTAGATTAGTATTGAAAAGAGAAGTTCTAAATTATACTGATAAAAAACATTATTCTCTGAAATCCAATTCAAGGTGGGGAAAAGAAGAGGAAACCGAGATTTTTGGTCAAAATGTAAAACTTTTTAGAAAAGGAAAGATGAGTGAAGACGATTTTCGGCGTTTCCGACTTCAACATGGAGCTTACGGATCTCGTCTGCAACAGAATTACAGTATGATTAGGATCAAAATTCCTAGCGGCGATATAACACCAGAACAGTTAGAGAAGATTGCATCAATGTCGGAAGCCTTTTCAATTGGTTCGGCCCACGTTTCTACCCGTCAAAATATTCAGCTTCACTGGGTACAGCTTGAAGATGTAAGTGAGGTTATGAGAGGTTTAGTTGAGGTAGGATTAACGACAAGAGAGGCTTGTGGCAATACAATCAGGAACGTCATGTGTAGCCATTTTGCTGGTGTCTGTCCATACGAGGAATTTGATTCGACTCCTTATGCCAAGGCAATTGCACGATTCTTTCTTAGAAATCCGGTATGCCAAAATTTGCCAAGAAAATTTAAGATCAATTTCGCATGTTGTTCAAATCATGGTTTAGTTAGGATTGCGGATATCGGCTTAATTCCGATAAAAAAAGACGAAACTAATGGATTCAAGATATATCTTGGTGGAGGGCTTGGGGCTGCTTCGTTCATAGGGCACCAGTTAGAGGAATTTACTCCTGAAGATAGAGTCGTGTCTACATGCATGGCTGTAGTGAGGTTGTTTGATAGACTTGGTAATCGCGAAAATATGGCCAGGAATAGAATGAGATACCTGGTCAATGAAATGGGGTGGGAAAAATTCCAGAAACTAGTCATCAAAGAAAGATCAAGTGTAGAAATGACCATTTCACTTGAAACATTAAATAGATACAAAGTGGACTTTGAAGGCACCAGTATTAGACAATTGTCCAACGGTAAGAAATTACCACTAATTAATGAAAAAGTCGACATCAATAGCGACCCGTACAAAAGATGGATTCACTCCAATGTGGTACCACAGAAACAGAATGGTTACTTCGTAGTATTTGTTACACTAGGCGCGGGTGATATAACATCAAACCAGCTTCGGTCCCTTGCAAAGACTATTCAGAATTACTCTGGTGAAGGGTGTGCCAGGAACACTCCAAATCAAAACTTTGCAGTAAGATTCGTTAAAGCCATGGATTTACCAGAATTTTATAACGATCTTGCTAAAATTGGCCTTGCAAATCCGGGTGCACTGACTATGTCATCTGCTGTTGGATGCTCTGGTACTACATCATGCAATCTAGCAATAACCAATTCTCATAGACTGGCAAAAGAAATCCAGTCCAAATTCATTGAGCTCGGACTGGATACTGAGGATGATCTCAGAGATTCAACGATTAAGATAAGTGGATGTCCCAATTCTTGTGGTCAACATGAGATTGCAACAATTGGATTCTATGGTGGAGCCTCAAGAATAGAGGGAACCATGACTCCAACTTATACGATGATGTTTGGAGGAAGGGATGGAGAAGAAGGTATGCTGGGTAGAACTGTAATGCGTGTGCCAGCAAAAAGGGTCATTTCTACCATAATAAAAATAATTGAAATATACAGACAGGAACGAAGTGCGGATGAATCACTTACAAAGTGGATAGGCAAATTGATTAATGGAGAAGTTAATGATAAAGGAGAAATTAACAACCTGGATGACATAAAAAGGGCGTTGATGCAGACTATATCATTACCAAATCCTAACGACGATCCAGAATCCTATATGGACTATGGTAACGATATTAAATTCAGTGCAAAGACAGCAAAGGGAGAATGTGCAGCTTGAAATATACTTCCAAGGAAAAAAAAACTAAAAGCATCTTATCAAGAAATGATAGACTCAACCATTCGCAGGATGTCATTACGAGTGCAGATATGCTTAGAACTTTGATTAGGAAAAATTCAGTAAGAGTGGTAGATGTCAGGAAAGAAGATGAGTATAAAAAGGAACATATTAAAACAGCAGTATCAATTCCACTTGCCAAAGTGCTTGATAATGATTCCCCAGAAAGAATAGTTCAATTGCTAGAACAAAATGGAATTTCTGATAAGATTCCTGTTGTTGTATATGATGATACCTTTGGTGCACTTGCTGCGAGGGTTGCTTGGACATTCCAATATGTGGGACATTCAAACACATCATTACTTGAAACAACTTTTGCTAAGTGGAAAAGTTATGGATTTGAAACAGAGAAAAAAGTGAATGTGTTCCCTCATGCTGAACATTCTCTCAGAGTAAATAATGAAATATTTGCCAACTATAATGAAGTAGAGAAAGCAAAAGGCGAGCAGAATAAGATCCTTATTGATTCAAGAGAACGCCTAAATTTTTTGAGTGAGCATATTCCAGGAGCTACTAACTTGCCTTATACCATGTTAGGAACAGCTGATTCAATACTAAGGGAACCTCAAGAAATTAAGAGATTTATGGAAAATAGGGGCATATCCACAAATGATGAGGTCATCACCTATTGTGGCAGTGTAGGAACTCTGTCAGGGCTGGCATATTATGCATTGAGGATGGGAGGAGTGAAAAAAATTAGATTGTATTCAAGATCGTTCAAAGAATGGAAAAAATTGGGAAAGCCAATTGAAGAATTTAAGGACGCAAATTTTTGGGACCTCTCGGCAGAATAGTCAAAAATTTTTCTACAATGAAATGAGATCACTGGTTATTCGGACATAGTTTTTAGATATTTCAAAAGTTTTATTGCATCACGAGCTTTTAGACTATCCCTATTTTTCAGTATGTAGCTCCTAAAACTTTCAAGCTCATTATAAATCGAAGGAAACTGTTGGTGGGTCAACTTTATGATATCTTCATAATTTCTAAACGGAAAGTAAATGTTTTTTGCAATCTTTGCAAATCTCTTTTTTGTCTGATTCGTAATTATCCCCTTTTTATATGCCAAAAACAAATTGAATCGGATATCAATCATTGCCTCAGACTGCAAGATATTGTTTTCCCGAACGAAGGTGACTGCTACTTCATCATCAGCGTTAATGATTCCATTTTTATACAATTGAAAAATCTTTCCGATACCTTTCATTCCAAACTTTTCTAATTCAACAGCCCTTAATGCACCTAGACTGGACGCACCTATTAGATCGATATTTTTTCTTGTCGCGAGATGATATACCTCAATTGGTGATGGAGGATAATCATGCAGAAAAACACCATCTACAAACCCAACATATTTTTTTTCATCTGAATCTCGCGATAACATCAGAAAATCACCTTTCTTTGCGGGATCTCTATAATCTGCGTCAAGAATCTTAATTGCTTCTTCCCTGCTCAGTGTAGGTCCAAGGTATACTATTGGTTTGTTCATATCTTAAATGATTCTCTTCCTCTTTTTCCTATGACTGCTTTTGTAATTTTGAATGTTTCTAGTCCGGGGACAATTGTTCTTACTACAGGTATCTTAATCTGGGGATTTGTAAGGTCTACTACTATTACCTGGTTCAATCCGTTTGAACGTAACCTTGAAAGAATAAGCTTGATGTCGTCTAAAATGTCGTCGTTAATATAAGATTTTATCTCGGAAAACGGAATAGAATTTTTTGATTTCATGAATTGCCATGTCTTTTTTTCGTCACTATTACTATTTCCGTATGAGATTTTTCTGAGATCATCTCTTGCGCCCTGAATATTCGCAGCACGAGTTTGAGAAACCTCTGTGATTGCTCTCAATAAAGCTATTCTTGCATCTGGATGAGTTCCATGACCTTCAGCAAGGTATCCATAATTTTCGGTTATCCACTCAATACTACTAGCATTAAATGTCGGTATTCCAATGGGAGATGTAATATCCTTAATCATCAGTGATATACTGGAGTCATTAAATTTTTTTACTAAATTTGAAACGGGTTCAAAATCAATATTAGAAATATCAACATCAGAATATTTGGCATCATCATCTACAAATTCAGTACTATTAATAGGATCTATATCCATTCCGTTGTCTGATAGATATTTTGTCATTGTTCTAAGGGTATTATAAGGAAGTGCACTTGCATCCAATTCTGCAAGGCTTGTGGCATCTCTTTCAATAACTTCACATAGAGAATGACATATTGCTTCTTCCAAGACATTACCTGACGCAAGACCATTAGTGTGATGGTACGCAAATGGATTTACGGCAGGTGGCTTCGCAGTATACCTAAATAGAGCCAGTGGAGTTGGAACCAGGATCTGTTCACTATTTATCAAATCATAACCTGGCAGGAAATCCATAATCATATCTTCACTGTACTCAATTAACGTTGGTTCAACTACATTAGAAGGGTGAAGTGTCTTTGACACCTTTGAAACTTCATCATAAGATCCTTGAATCATCTTTTTTTGATTGCCGGAGGGCAAAGAACAATATCTTTCAATACTCTCCATTAATGCGCTTGCCTTTGCATCCAATGTTGTAGCTCCCTTTCCACTATAAACCCAAATATAATCCTCGGTTCCCGGTAAAACTGCAGAAAAATTCGGTATACCAAGAATGTCCATATGTGTAATATCTGCAAGTCTTGTTATTCCAATTTTGCTTGAAACTGGGAGAACGGTATTGAGAGTTTCTTGTACTGATTTCATTCTCGATGATACTTTACCCTTCCATTTCTTCTGGCTTCTGAGCATCATTGGCTCAAGTTCCATAGGTGATTTGAATAATTTGGTATCCATATCAATTTTTCTAAAATTAGAAATATACGAAAATTGTATTAGTTAGACAATTTGGAATATACCGACACCGATTTGAAAGTAATAAGTGATATAGTTCGTAGGGCTCATTCTGATCCTGAGTTTAGATTAGAGTTTTTCAAAAATCCTAAATCAATTTTAGATCAATTTAATGTCTCCGATAACGCAAAAATAATGATTTTGAAATTCTTTAATGAAATTAAGAATTAGGTCCCAGTACGTGACTTTTGCTTATCATTTATCTATGAACAAACAAGAAATCAGTAGCCATAAGTAGTTAAATGTACCCCGTTTCTGACCCACATCTAGTCATTGATAGCCATACATTCAAATGTACATCTCGTAGTGCACTCTCTACCGGGGCTACTTTGTCAATTTATTCATTGACCAAGTAATGTTAAACATCACTTCAATTCATTATAAATATTCTGGTTAAATTTGCAATAATTCTGTAAGATCCAATTCAAACGCGGCAACAGGCATTTTTAACTTAAAACTATCTATTAGTAAAGGCGAAATTTCTCCTATTTGTCCAATGGGATTTCCTTTACAGACTATATTCGCACTTCTTCCGCTAATAAACAATGAATTTTCTGATGGCATTGTTTCAAATTCAGTGTTAAAACAAATTTCCATGAGTGTTTGTAGTACTGCTTTTATTTCGCTAAAGGTCACTCCATTGAATGCACTAACACAACACAAACTCCACTTTTCAAAATTCTCTTTTTCTGGCACAAAAATCTGTCCTATTTCAAACAGTTTTTGTGGATACTCTTCGTGTGTATTTTTCGACAATGAAAACAGTAATGATGGTAAGAGTGATCTGCGCAATACATCGTGTTCGTCACTCTTTGAGTTATTTACTGTATAGAAATTGAATCTATCTAGCTTCATTCTTTTG
>DASUQJ010000024.1:0-11687 GCA_036280615.1 Nitrososphaeraceae archaeon | reverse complement strand
ATACGAGTAAAATAATGCCAGTTTTTTTAGATGATATATAAACGGGTCCTTTTTTAGACTGTTGGAGTCTAAAGATGAAACGACGAATTTCGCATATCTTTCCCGCTATCAAAACAACCACGACATCTTTCAATTTTGTTGCTTTTCAGTTGTTTTTGTGGGGAAAAAAGCTCAAAAACACCTAATAACGCACCTTATTTTTTGCCATTATCTCCTAACATCCTAATGTTTGAATACTAACATTGTTTTGAAATTCGTAGTTCCGATCCTAAAAAATCCATTTGATATGTATGTACGAACTGATCCCGAGTCAGATAATTAAAGAATAAGTATGGGTTCTAAAAAAGAACTAATGATGCAGGATTTTGAGTTCATTGATTGCTGTATGAAGAAGGTCATTAATGGAAATTGTATTTCCTTTGATGAAGCAGAAAGATTAATTTCAACTAATAATTTGATAAAGCTTGCAGATTGCGCTAATATTATTACTAAGAAGTTTAATCAAGAAACTGTTGATATCGAATCCCTGATAAATGCCAAGTCGGGTAATTGTCCCGAGGATTGTTCCTTTTGTGCCCAATCTGCATTTTACGAAACTGGGATAACAAAATATGCACTCCTAGCTGATCATATAATTTTGGAGAAAGCTAGAGAAGCACAAATTAATGGTTCTGCCAGTTTTTGTCTTGTTTGTGCTTATAGAGAACCCTCACAAAATGATTTTGAAAAGATTTGCATGATTATCAAAAAATTAAGAAATGAAGTAAATCTGGACATTAATGTTTCACTTGGCTTCATGACGCCAGAGCGGGCGGAAAGGCTGAAATCATTAGGAGTCAAGAGATATAATCACAATCTAGAAGCTTCAGAAAGTTTCTTTTCAAAAATCTGCAATACACATGATTTTTCAGACAGAGTCAGGACGGCAAGAATAGTCAAAGAGGCAGGGCTCGAACTTTGTTGCGGAGGGATTATTGGAATGGGTGAATCTACAAGACAACGGATTGAACTGGCATTCTCTCTTTCATCTCTTGAACCAGATGAAGTTCCGATTAACATATTGATTCCTAGAAAGGGCACACCGAAAGAACTGGATAATTATTCAATAGATCCAATCGACATCATTAGAACTATCGCTGTTTGGAGATTTATTATGCCAAAAACAATATTAAAAATTGCTGGAGGAAGGGAAGTCCACTTCAGTGACGGGGGAAAGCTCGCCCTTCAAGCTGGGGCAAATGGAATTATTACGGGTGGCTACCTTACTACAAATGGAAACGAACCAAATAAAGATATCCAAATGATACATGAAATTGGCCTCGATACCCGAATTCATTAGGTCAGACATTAATAAACTGAAGGCTGAAAATCTTTATCGAAAACTAAGAATTATCGAAAATCGCGATGGGTCGTTAATCGTTAATCGCAAAGAAATAATTAATTTTAATTCAAATGATTATCTTGGATTATCTACAAACCGAGAAATAATAAAAAATACGGTAAAGGATTTTGATGAAATTTCTCAATGTAGTTCAAGACTGGTAGGTGGAAATAATTTAGTTATTGAAAAACTAGAACATACTTTGTCAAGACATAGAAAAACAGAATCCTCCCTTGTATATACCACTGGATACTCCGCCGTGTTGGGAGCCCTGAGTACTCTAGCAGACAGTAAAACAACTATTTTCAGTGATGAATCAAATCATGCTAGCATTATTGACGGGTCTCGATTGGCCAATGCCAATATTAGAATATTTCGTCACAATGACATGGAACACCTTATAGATCTATTGAGAAATGTAAAGGGTAAGAAAATTCTTGTTACAGAGGGAATATTTAGCATCGAGGGCGATATGGCTAAGTTGAAATCAATTTGTAAATTGGCAAAGGAGTTTGGTATCTTTACTATTGTTGATGATGCCCACGGTGACTTTGTTTTTGGAAATAGAGCTTCGGGAACTCCATCTGAATTAGGTGTCAATAATCTAATTGATATTCATATCAGCAGCCTTAGTAAGGCATTAGGTTGTTTTGGAGGATATGTGGCTTGTACTGAAACGGTTAGGGACTATTTTATAAATCGGTCGAGGCAATTCATTTTCACCTCTGCTATTCCTACTCATTTATGCAATTCTGCATTAGTTGGAATTGGTATTGCAAAAAAAGGTATTCTACAACGGGAGCTCTTCAAAAACGTAAAGATCGTGCACAATAGTTTAAAGAAGATAGGATATGACATTGGAAACTCATCCGGTCAAATAATTCCTATCCATATCGGATCCGAGAAACTAGCCACTAGGTTCGCAGATATATTATTACAAAAAGGTATTTTTGTACATCCAATGAAATTTCCCACCGTTAAGAGAGGAAGTGCTGTATTAAGACTTTCGTTGAGTGCATCGCATACTAAGAAACAATTGGGTTACGCCCTAGACGAACTAGAAAAACTAGGTAAGAAACATAAAGTCATTTGATCTCATCGATAGGATCGTTTTATTTCTACATTAGTTTAAACCAAATCATGGATATCCATGGACAATTACGAGAATAAAATTGCTACTCAACTCGTATCACCAGACACTAAAAATACCTTTAAGGAACTGAACGTACATTTTGGCTTCTATTAAATATTTTATAATTCGAATTGTGCAATATTTACTTTCTACCATTTTCATTATAATAAATATTTCCACATGGATCTGTACATTTCTTAATTCGAATTTAGCAATATTTATCTAATATGAGCTGCAAAAGTCAACAATGACAGAAAGAGAATTAAAGCTCAAGTTGACAGCATCAGAACGTCAATTTAGAGAGATTAAATATTATTTCTCTCTTTTACACCCAGAATCAATAGTTTCAGGGCTAAAATTTGCGTACAATAGACAAAAAGCCCAGGATGGAGGTTATTTAATTGTTGGAAGAAAAAGTTTCGTAAAAAAAGAAACTAGCATGTTGACAAAGGAACAAGCCAGGTGGCGACTTGCAAACTGGAAGTCAATGATAAAGATCTATAGAAACAAAGGATACAGCTACCCTACAATTAGTAGAATTAAGAAGGATATCAAATTGATAGCAAAGTCAGGCAATAAAAAATAGGGATTTAGTAAGTAGACGCCTCTGTACTTTTTTCATCAATCCTGATGGATGAAAGGTCAGGAAACTTCTCTTTCATGCTTTGTTCAACTAGAGTAGTAGCTTCTTCGATAATGCTTGTTGACTCTTCGCTTAATACTCTTCCGCTGTCTACTTCGTGTTTAGGAATCTGTGCAGAGTCAGATAATATTCCTCCCATGAGATCGGATATCTGAGAGAGTGATTGATCTGCTTCAGGAACCATTGATGATAAGCCTCCTTGTATGTTCTTTATTACAGACATTGCCGGGGTTAACGTAACCACAACATCTCCTAATTCAGTAATTGTGTTTAGTCTTAATTGAATTTGTTCCAATGCTAACTTGGCAGAATCTACCATTTTGCTCATCTTGCGAATTTGAGATAGTTCATTTGAAAGTAATTTAGCGTATTGGGCGTCATGATTCTGGATCGAATGTACAATTCTTTTAAAAATAAGCTGATCCTTTTCTACAATCTTCGTAGAAATTCCCTCTAACTTTGATATTTGGAGCTCTAGTTTCTTTTGAGCTTCCTCAATTCGCGGCTTTAGAGGAGGTTGTGATTTGATACTCTCCAAAATTTTTACCGCCATATTTTCTGGCTGGGTTTTGTTCCACTTTTCTTTAAAGGACATTGTTTTCTCTGAAGCCTATCACTTTTTTTGTTAATAAGATCAAATGTAACCCACGTCACCAGAGCAGTAGTAACAAGACACAAGTTCACATTGAGGATTTTTTACTCATTTTTTGGATTTGTCAAACATATGTAATAGCTGCTTCACCGCGCCATCCATGTCTTCTTCACGCACTTCTGGGGATAAGCCATTCTTTAGAAGATTGTTTATGGTATTAGAAATCTCAGTGCTTATTTCGTCAAAACTATCAACGTCGTTAAATCCTTGTTGATAGAGCCTATTGAGCTTCATAGCATACATCCTAGTTTGATCATTTATCGTGACTTTATACACATTGCCATTCACTTTAATTTCCTCATTAGCCATGATGGTTATCAATGGAAATGACCATGATTCTCTAAGAAAAATGTTTTGGTATTACCCTCTGATCGTATTCATTGGATAACCCTATATCCAGTAAACGCCAGTTTCAATCTGTCTATTTTTCATTAATATACATGGTTCAGATAACTATTTCGGCAAGTCCTAACTTAATCTGATAAAATTGATTTGAGTTTTTTGACCATTATCTCACCCTCGGTTGTTAGTGAATAGTATCTGACTGCCATTGGTCTTGTTTTTGAAGAAGTCATTAAACCATATTCACTAGCAACCAATCCGGCTTTTTCTAATTTAGACAAGTGAAATGAAATAATCTTTCTATCGACGTTTATCATTTCTTCTAACTTGCTTGCATACACCTTTCCAGATTCAAGTCGCACAAGGATGTTTAATCTGGTGGGATGGGTAGCTACATAGACAGTCTCAATTTTTTCCTTAGGCTTTTTTTTGTCCAATGTTGCCGATACATTATCCATATATATATTATTTTTGCTTTATGCACTCACATTATGATACAATCATCTCTACCTCTTAATGCCATAATGTATAAACTAAATGGATATTATATATCCGCCTATAAATTGCTAAAAAAATAGTTTTACAATCGATACCAATTTAAGATATACGTCATGTTCAAAAAATCAATTCTAGTTTGTTCCCGGCCAACAATTTACATAGAAAAGAGGTCATGGTGGGATTTGGACCCACGGCCTAAGGTTTACAAAACCTTCGCTCTAACCAGGCTGAGCTACATGACCGTCAACAGAATTAAATTTTTTTTATCGCATAATTAAAAGTTTATTGGCACTAAAGAGGACTTACCTATCAAAATATACGTAATTCACGTTCAATAACAAAATTAAGAGGATCAATATAAACCAGACATGCATTATGGAAAATTTCCTGGCCTGGAGATAAATAAATATAAATATTGAATGAAAAATTCAATACACTCTGGCGCACTTGTGTGAGATATTGCTCTTGGACTTGAAATTTGTCTATTTGTTTATTATTATAAGCCACGTGCCATTTACTAATTTAGATAAGGTAGTGCTTTGTTGATTTCTTTTTCTGCTTACTTGAAGGTATTGTACAGAATAGTAATTTTCCTCGTACAGAATAGGAATTTTCCTATTTATTATTCGCATTCACTCCCCAATAATAAGTCAACCACAACCAATAGAAGTAATACTATAATGCAAGTCATCATCTCATTCGAGCTAGCATGATGAGAATATGTTAAAATACGATCCATATTCTTGTAGTTTAATTCGAAAGAAAGGCGATCCAATTGAAAGAAAATCATCATAACTCGGGTGAAGAGAAAAAATCGAATCCAGATGAACCTCCTGATAATAATGTTAGAACAAAGTATGAAACAATAGAAGATGGAACCGAAGCATTCATGCAATGGATGGGTTCATCTGATAAAAAGTCTCTTAGTTCAGGAAATCCAATAGTGTTAATTAAATTTATCAATGATGTGAGTACGATACTTTATGATACAACCTTATCAATTAATATTGAAGTTAAATTGACAGGGGGCGTACCTTACTGCAATTATTGTAAATCTGATGACTGCGCACATGTTGGTTTTACCATTTGCTTAGAACAACTTGGCGGACATAGACATGACGGCAAGGAAGAAACGACGGATGATATTGTCGGCAGTTGAATGATGAAATGATTAAGTCATTTCTGTCAGAAAACTCAGATCACTTCCTATCTTTTCTGAAAGGCATAGGAAATCTTCCTGCCGAACTGCCAACATGGTCTGCAACTTTCCAACCAATTTTTATGAGATAGGGCGTAATAAATGTTGTAATAATGGTCATTGTTCCTACCATTGGTAGTATGAAGGAACTTGTCACGCCCACGTCATTTCCACCTTTAGCAACAACTAGTGCGAGCTCTCCACCTGATGACGAAAGTCCAAAAGCAGTCCTTAGGGCCGTTTGAGTGTTATAGCCTTGTGACCTTGACGCTATATACACTGTAAAGAATTTCGCGCTTATAGATACTAAGATTAGTATAATGGCGGGTACTATAAAGAGTGGTAGTTTTGTAATATCCATTAGTGCACCAACGGAGACAAAAAACAGCGCACCAAACATGTCTTTAAGTGGAGTAGTTAACACCTGGGTAACTGCATGAACTTTTGACTCTGCAATTAATACTCCGGCAAAGAAGGCTCCCGTTGCTACAGATATTCCAATCTCAAATGCAATATATGAGAGTCCAAATGCGACTCCAAGGATTGCAACGACTATGACATCATGTTGATTGGTTTTTCCGATAAGATTTACCAACTTTGGAATTGTCTTTGAGCCTATAAATAAAGCACCGCCAATAAATGCCAAGACTGTGCCAACTGATGTGATCAACTCTAATCCAGACAACTCACCGGTAGAAGACACTGATTGCATTATGGCTAGCATTGATATTATTATAATGTCCTCGATTACAGCAACACCCAGAATTATTGTTGTTGCTTCTTCTTTAATCATGTCAAGCTCTTCTAAAATGCGCATTACAATTACTGTGCTTGTTACTGAAATTGCTAGTGCTAAGAAGAGACTATCAGAAACGGTATAATTCAACGCTTGACATACGAAATATCCAATCGCAAATGTGCCTAGTCCCTCGCTAAAGGCTATGACTAGTGCCTTTTTACCAATTTTTTTCAATTTTTCTATTGGGAATTCCATCCCTACAACAAACAATAGTAGAATGACTCCAATCTCTGCAAACAAATTTAGAATATCGAAATTGAGTATTAGACTAAAGGGAGGGGTATAAGGTCCGATTATCATACCTGCGATAATATATCCT
This sequence comes from Nitrososphaeraceae archaeon, assembly GCA_036280615.1. Lineage (GTDB taxonomy): Archaea > Thermoproteota > Nitrososphaeria > Nitrososphaerales > Nitrososphaeraceae > TA-21. The sequence continues at coordinate 4,723 of DASUQJ010000024.1, read as the reverse complement.
ATTACCATAGGTTGCTTTAGTTTGTACGAAATCATTGCCATTATAGAGGCAACGACCATAATTATCGTAAAATCCTGCAAGATTGGACCAATTTCAACTACCATATTCTAACACTTACACTATGTTGCTAAACTTCTTTTTATAAATGTCGTGCAATTTTATTACCTAAAGATATTTCAGCCAAAGATTGTACAAGAAGTTATTGTGTTACCTGTCTAAAGACTAAATGTTATCTTTTCATCGAGTCAAAATAAAAGTTTGTTGACGTCTGAGATTACTTAATTCAGATGATAAAGATATTGAGAAAATGTAATGCGAATATGTTTGATGGATCGACCTAAGTTAAAAGATTGCTAAATATTGCGTAGTGACAACAAGAAATTTATTCCAATGCTTTGACAAATATAACCTAGAAAATTGTTATGGGAAGATATCTTGTTGTTGTGACAATAGAAAACAAAGATCAAGTTGGGGACCCAGAAGGAGAAACAATTAAGAAGGATCTCATCTTTAGAAGTGGATATTCAAATGTCGAATCCGTCAAATCTGCCAAATGCTATAATATAATCATTAATACAAAATCAGAACAAGAAGCAAAAAAGGAGGTAACAAAATTGTGCGAAGAACTCAGAATATATAATCCAATTGTAAGCAATTGTACAATTGGACCAATTAGCAAGCTCAGCAACTAAATCAGTTGACCATCACTCACATCCCATAACCTACTGAACCAAGCTACATTCGCTCGAGAGGGGTAATACCGACTAAGGAAATATTGATTTCGAGCATTTTTCGTATCGCTTCAACTAAAGAAATTCTTGCGTAAGATATATCAGCATCACTCTCTTTCAATATTGGTAGTTTTTCGTAAAATAAGTTGAACAGTGTTGCTAGTTCATAAGCGTATTGCGCAATGAGCTTTGGTTCCTTATTTTTAGTAGCATCCTCAATAACTATTGCGTACTTTGAAAGATGCTTTATGAGACGAAATTCAATTCTGTCTGAAAGGTGAGATACCTCACCAGAAAATGATTTAGCATTTGATTTCTCTATCAAGCGACAACATCGGGCATATGCATATTGCAAATATGGACCAGAATTGCCGTCCAAACTTAATGAATCAATCATATCAAATTTAATTTCTTTTTCCAAATCATTCTTAATTAGACTATACCTCATAGCAGATATTGCTATTTCTTCCGATGTTCTTTCAAGATCTTTTCCAGTAATCTCTGGATTTCGTTTCATTGTTTCTTCCTTAGCTTTACCATACAGAGTATCAAGTACAAAGTCAGCGTCCACATAAATGCCCTTTCGTCCGGACATTTGTACCGACTTTACATTATCAGGATTTATGCCGAGAGTCTTTGCAGTTCTACTTGAAAGTAAAACTGGACCGTAAGCCAAATGCATATACCTATTCGATTTTGATTCAAATTTATTCAAGATTTCCTTAATTATTTTTTGTAATCTTGTTTGCCGGTTATCAATCACAGTTATCGAATCTTCTGCGGGAAAGAAAAATGGTTGAGACCTAACCTTCAAATCGTCAGACGTACTAGTCCATAGAGTCGTATCATCCCATTGTTTCATGAAAACCTGATATATGAATGGATCCTCAATTGTTCCAATCTTTAGTAAGGCATAAGGGATATCTTTTGCGATATAAGTTGCAGTACCATCACTCCTCACGATAATCTTGCTTCCGTCATAATCAGAATCAAAAACCCAACATCCAATATTTTCACCTTCAGTTTCCTTGGTTAATATATTTTCATCTCTCATTTTTTCAAATGTTTTTTCCCATAATTTTGAACTTATTATATGCGATTCAAAATTCAGTAAATCGTATCGAGCCTTCATTCTCCAGCATGTTTTGAGCTGGTCTTTGAGCACCTTAATTGTAATTTCGGATGCAAATGAGGTTATTTCAGAATCCCCTTCTTCTAACTTCTTTAACAATGATTTTCTTTTTTCAATCAACGAAGGATCCTTTTCATACAACTCATTTACCTTTGCATAAATCTCGTTACCACAGTAAATATCAAACTTGATATTACTGTCAGCTGGCTTCATTGGAAATTTTAGGTATAAAAATCCAACCAGAATATCAGCGACTTGAAGTCCAGAATCATCAACGTAGTTTAATACCGTGACATCATGATTTGTATTCTTTAGTATTCTATACAAGGTATCGCCTATTGCCAGGTTTCTGAGGTGGCCCACGTGCAGTGCTTTATTTGGATTAACACTAGTATGCTCAATAATCACTTTTTTATTTTTACCTATATCAGGGTGGGTATAATCATTTTTTAAAATATCAGCAATTATCTCCTTACCAACTAAAGTAAAGTTTGCCTTAAAATTAATATACCCACTCTCGTGCGCAACAACAGATGATACGTACGATTGTGATTCTTGATTTTTACCATTACGAAATTGAGGATATTGTTCAACCAACATTGAAGCAATTGCATAGGGTGATTTTTGTAATTCCTTTGTCAGCAAGAATGCAACGTTGCAGCTTAGATCACCAAACTCGTCTTTGGCGGGTTCAGTAAGACTGTAGGACTCATTCTTGATGTTAAGTTTTCCTAGTGCGTATTTTATTACTTCATTGGATTCACTGATAAATTTCTTAAAAGTCATTTCTTATCTTAAATAATTTAAAGTGACATAGTCGATAGCATCACACAATCCCACTCCTTCTTTACCATTTACGACATGATTTGCATGAACTTTAACTTCATTATCAGAATGACCTAAAGCAATACTCAATCCACAGATACCAAAAACAGGAATGTCAGTTTCGCTGTCGCCAATTGCCACAACTTCTTTTGGTTCGATATTTAGCAACTTTAGTGCAAGCCTTAGACCTTTAGCCTTATTCACACCTAATTCGTTGATATGAAATGCGTATTTGCTGTCTACTATATCTAGTTCCAAATCCCTCTCCTTTAGTATCTTTTTGCCCTCCTCAATATCAAAGGTCCTTTGCAATACAACTTCCGACAATCTAGGAAATACTGGTTTGGTATCTACATTAGATAAGCTTTGTTTTAATACTTCAAATCCCCTCAAGCACAATTCCTTATTTCCAAGGATTGTATGATCTGAAGGTCCTTTGGAAACAACTCCACCATTTTCCCCTATAGCCATCCTAGTCATACCCAAAAAGACTGACAAAATGTATGCCTCTATTGAGGATCGACCTGTAACAAAGAATACCCTATACCCAATCTTTTCAAGAAACCTCATTTTCGAAACCGCGGGTAAGTGGATCATTCCGCTACCGTCTTCAGTTAGAGTTCCATCAATATCTATTGCAAACGCCTTAATGCTCAGATCATTGTTCGACAAAGGCTATCTAAATTATTCTGTTGAGTCCTGCATATCATTAACTTTTCTAAAAGAACATAATATTACACACTATTCTACTCTTAATTTTGCAATACGATTAGCACAGTTATCCTGCAAGATTCCATTTATGATTAAATATTTCAACATTTCAATATTGTACGGGTCCGTGGCCCAGTCAGGACAGGGTGCTGATTTTCAAGCATAAGCCTCCGGAGCCAGAGTTCATGGGATCGAAGCCCATCGGACCCGTAACCCTATAGTTCTCTTATTGGATTCCGTGGATTTGAATAAATAATGAATATGGAAAAACAGTTAGTAACTATACAAAAATAATTTTAATCTATATACTTAATTTGATATGGATCCATTATGGGCTTTACCTTATTATCATTCTATACATTTGTATTATCAAGCTTAGAAACATAATTCCATAATATATTATTCCTTGACAAGTATGCTAATACAGAGAACACATTCTGTAAATAAATATTAGGTCATTGTAAAGTTGCATGCCAAAAAACAACTACATAAATAATTCCTGGAACGTATGGATTCCTTTGTATTTGGCCCTTTATCTTTAGAGAATGTAACGCAATTACTAGAAAACAATGGAATATTTCTATCAATAGATTTTTAATATCTGCAAGTGCAAAATCATTATCATGGGTACAAAACTTATTACTTACTTGGTAACGGTTTCGATACTGTCAGCAATAATATATACTAATTCATTTAATGTTGCGTGGTCAGATGGGGACTTTTGTTATGATCAAGTCGGCGATGGTCAACATTGTTTTGAAGTTTTACAAAAGTGTAAGAACCAACAAAGACATGATGACATAGCAGAAAGTCCCTGCTATAGAGACTAGATAACGTTTTTTGCTTAACAAATTTTATGCCATCTCTAGCCCTTATTATTAGTCGGTCGTGATAGTATTATTTACCTGTAATATTTTATACCTGACCCCTGTCGGGATTTAATTTTTTTTGTAATTTTCTTAGTGAAACTATTCTGAAATATTCAACAATGAGAGACCCTAGTCATATTTGAGATTATCTATCTTCACAATGTCCTACCATTTTTATCTAATTATTAGTGAATTCTATAAATTCTTCCGTCATTCTTGTCATATACGAGGACATATAGGAACCCATCCGGTCCAATTTCCAGATCTGTAATGCCTCCAAATCCGTGCCCCAATACGACGTCCGACAATTCTTCTTTTGTTTGCGCGATTTTATCTGTCAGGCCCTTACCCAAATCTAATGATTTTCTATCCTGATTTAATTTAAAGTAATAGATATTACCAAAGTTGATATCCCCAACTATAATATTATTTTTGTATTCAGAGCCAAGTTTTTC
>DASUQJ010000023.1:0-50077 GCA_036280615.1 Nitrososphaeraceae archaeon | reverse complement strand
CATATAATATACAATCGTCACCGGTTGTGAGACTTCGATGGAGGAGAGATCAAAAACACCGCTTAAAATCATGATAGTGGAAGACGATGAGGATATTCTGACTCTTTATAGTGATTACCTCTCGAAAAAGGGATATCATGTTATTGCTCGCTATACTAGAGGAAACAACATTCAGACAGACCTTGAAAGACACTCGCCGGATGTCTTTTTAATAAACTCAATCTTACCGGGGAAGAAAACCGGAATAGAGGTAGCCGCCGAAATTTTGAATATCTATCCGTCAGCACCCATACTATTCATTATTGCTGATTACCGTCAACCTGAAGTGATAGAAAAAACCCTGAATTTCGCGATAAGAAAGTTGACGTATTAATAAAACCAGTAAAACTAGAGCAAATTGAGCATCGTATAATAAACTTGGTGAAAAAATAAAAATTTTCAGAAAAATTTATAAGTTTTTTCATTGTTAAAAAATGCCGTTCGGAGTTGGGTACCGAAAATCCTTCTCGTTCAAAACAGGAAATTATCGAACGAATCAAATCGATGGTTTTTCCTATGCATGTATTGCGACACTCAAACACCTATGATCGCGTCTGTGATCGACTTGGAATATATTGCTATGCGGGCCTATGCATCAGCGTTTTTTATCTGTGATGGTTGTCGGAAAAAATTCGTTGTAAAGATACAGGACTTGGGGAGAGTCGGATTATGAAGCACGATTAATTTAGAAATCTTCATTCGTTATTATTCAGTTGCTTATAGTGTTCAAATATAATAGACATAAGGATCGGATGCCTATTTAATTAACAAATAATTGCTCTCTTACTCTTTCGTATAATCTATTCATTGTGACAGGCTTTTCAATAGTTGAGTTTATAACTTCTTCTTCCATATATTGCTGGAACTTTTCTTCTTCCTCAAAATTATAAGCACTCATCAATATCGTTCTTACTTTGGGATTCGAAGTCTTTACTTTTTTAAGTAATTCTAATCCGTTTAGACCTGGCATCCTTAGATCAGAAATAACTAGTGCATAGTTCTCACTGTTCTCTGTAAAATGTTCAAATGCCTTGACGGGGTCGATAAAAGAGAATACTGAAAATCCATCAATATTTTGGCGTAAAGCCTCATGAAAAAATGTAGCAGTACTGATGTCATCGTCTACTACACTAACGAATCTTTCATTACTAGACATTTCCTTACCTCAATTAATTCTTGCGCGAGCTATAAGACTATTCCTCATCAGTCAGTAAGTGATCAAGAAATAAGCAAACTAAATAAAACTCCACACATTCTGGAGTGAGATATGAAATCACCTTTCATACTTATTCTATGCTATTATTCTATGCTATTTCATTTTAAAGATAGTTTGAATGGATCTAGACTATCGTTATGAGATGTTTGTTCTTTATCAAGAGAATAATTTTTTAAAATAAAATCATGATATCAGTAAGTGAAAAAAAGTAGTCTCATATAAGTCTCAATTAAGTATGAGCCAGGTTAGACTTTGCCTAAGTTGAGTTAGAAATCTAATCGATACTTGCCTCACGTAGATTTATCCTCAAAAAATCTTGTATTAGTAGCGGAATCGATGATGTTTTACTGAAAAAACTTGAATCGATCGGCATTATCATAAACGTAGAGAGGTTGATGAAAAGTGACTAAGTGGACTTGCTTTATTTGTGGTCAAGTCGTGCAGAAATTTAGCCTAGTTGTTTCGCACGTAGAGAAACATAGACAAAACAATCAGAAACCAAATAGTTTATTGGATACGGTATATGAAGAATGGAAGGAGGAGAATAAGTAAATGAATAAAGATAAGATCAGATTAGGAATAATGTATGGCTTTCTGGCTCTTGTTGCTTACGTTTGGATTGAAGCCATCATGTTAATACAAATGGCTTATAGTGGATAGGTGGTAAAATAAAATGAGAAAATGCTCAAAATGTGGGAAAGAATTCGATTTTGAATCAAGTCTAATTGATAAATGTATATCATGTCAGACTGGCAAACTTACAGAAGTGAATAAGTAAGAATTGAGTCTGTGCTACGACTTAAAAGTGGACGATGATATTGTCAAGTGTTGCTATTAGCCTTACAATTGGTCTTGTTTTAATGCAAGTAGTTCACGGGCAAATGCCTACAATAGAATATGAACAAAAAGCGAATTGTGAAGTAATAAAGTAACAAAACTAAATGATTATTTTGTCAGCGATTCTAATCGGGACTTCAGGTTACACTTATTCTTGGAACAAAGGTAAGGATAACAAGTTCATATGGTATGTAAACCAAGGATTTAACTCTGTAGAAATAAATGGAAGTTTTTATCGTTTCCCTGCCGAGAATTGGACCAGCAGATGGAAGAAATATTCACCTAAAAATTTTAGATTCTCAATAAAGGTTCATAGATCCATAACCCATTACACAAGATTAAAAGGAAATAAATCAGTAAATTTATGGAAGCGTTTTAAGAAGTCACTTGAACCAATTGATGACAGAATCAGTTTCTGGCTGTTTCAAATGCCTTCGACTTTTAAATTTAGTCAAGAAAATATCGACAGACTAAGGATTTTTAAAAATAATGCCGATTTAAAAGATGAAGCTGTTATAGAATTTCGAGATAGATCTTGGTGGAGTAAAGACTCGATTATTGAGCTAAATAAACTAAAACTCTCTATGTGCTCTGTTGATGCACCTCAATTGCCAAGGCAAATATTAAATTTGAATAATATAATATATTTAAGGCTACATGGTACCAAAAGTTGGTATAACTATGTATATTCGGAAAAAGAATTAAAAAAAATAATTGAAAAATTCCAAAAGAAATCGGGATTGAAGAAAGCAATCTACTTGAATAACGATCATGGAATGCTACCCAATGGAAAATATTTATTGGATCATTTTCTGAAAGAACGTTAATATGCTATCCATTAGAAGGACAAAGTACAGCATGTATGGGGAAAAATAACAAATTATAAGCAGAAGGATTATCATAGGACTGAATGCAAATGAATGAATATATTATTTTTGTCATAGGAATATCTGCGACTTTTTTCAGCTTGTGGAGTACAGTTCCGCAAATTAGAAAGTCTCTCAAAACAAAGAAAACTGACGATGTATGAAAGTGGCTTATTATATCCCTTATTGTTGGACTTTCCTTATGGGTAGCCTACGGAATAGTAAAAGGGGTTATAGATAGATAAATGAGCATATGTCGATTCAGGAAATTTCTCTACACAGAATTTGTATTTCTCTTTCGTAGCCTGAGAATTTAGCGAATTTATGAAATTAAAGTACGCCTTGCTTCGTTCTTCTAATAGTACTTGCATACTCTTTACTACTACGACGTGTCTTATTAGTTATAATTAAATCTCCTTTATGCATTATTTAATTTTGCTTAAATATAAGAAATAGTTAAGATAATTAATAAATTGGCGATTGATTATGAGTTCATTTATACGTTTAGCGAGGAATTATTAAATCTAGACAGTTCTCTTCGGTGGATTGGTATTTCAAATAAATATGGCGTCCTAATTAATGTGGAACAACGTGAAGGATTAAAACCATTAATGTCAGAGGAGGAAAGCGAGGAGTATGCAGCTGCAGCCGTGTCAAGATATAGGACTAGGATTAAATTTCAATCAAAAATAGGAAAACTAAATTATGCTGTTGGAAGATATGAAAATGTAACTAGGATTACTGTTCCCATTAGTAACGACTATTTTCTCCTCCTAACAATCGATAAAGAGAAAAATTATGATGACTTGATTAATAAGATGATAATTCCATTTATCGCTAAAAATAGGAACAAATTTCATTTTGAAAGTCTAAATGATTGATCCTATTTCCGCTACACTTTGCCATAAATATTATTGAAAATTAAGATACAATGTCATCCACAATGCTTTTGTAAATTGACAGTGCTTCGTCCTCACTTTTAGCTCCAACAATAGTAGCTGCCCCACTGGTCATGAAGCTTATTGAAAGATTGTCGGAATTGCTGCTCATGATGGTTAATCCTAGTTCGCCTTTTGTCTTAATGGTATATCCCAGTCTTTCCGCGCTTTTTTCAATTCCTATCAGGTTTAGTGATGTTGATATAAGTGAGGGTGTAACCGTGTACGTTCTCTTTCCTCGATCACGACCACATAGTTCTTCAATTATCAATTGCTTTGTTTCCAGCTGATTACTATCAATTCTTTTTGTTCCACATGAAGGACATTCTTCTTGTCTAAAAACTGAAACCTTTTCTAATGACAGATCGTTTAGATCCACATAAAGCAATTTATTTTCTAGTGTTGGTTTTTCACCCATAATGATCTTGACTGCCTCAGAAACTTGGATACCTCCGACAAGATACAAAATTGATGGATGAACACCTTCAGTACTACAAGTTGGCATATCATCCTCAGCTAACGCGGGAAAGATACACCTAAGACATGCGGTTTTATTTGGAATTATTGTGCAAATTGAACCTAACATGCCTAAGGCACCAGCGTAGATTAGAGGGATATTTAGTTTAATACATGCGTCATTTAGTGCATATCTAGCATCTATACTGTCTAATGCATCCACGACTATATCAAATCCATCAACAATGCTTTCGGCAGTATACTTAGAAACAGAGTTTGGAAGCGCTTCAATCTCGACACTTGAATTTATTTTTTCAAGTCTTTCTTTTGCAGCTTCAACCTTTACTCTACCTATATCATTTTCTGTATAAAGATGCTGTCTATGTAAGTTGGAAATTTCTATGATATCTCTATCCACTATCTTCAATTTTCCGACACCCATTGCAGTCAGTTGTGTAACTACAGGATTGCCGATACCTCCAACTCCAACAACGCACACTTTTGCCTTTCTAAGTTTTTCCAATCCAACGAATCCTATTTCATCTAGCATTATCTGTCTGGAGTATCGTTGTAAATCCTCGTTCTTTAGTTCAGAACCTCCTGCTACAGCCGGTAGAATATAAATGGAATCACCACTGTTAAGTTTGGTTGCCATGCCATCATTACTAAAACGCATATTTTTTCCATTAATGTAAATGTTAATTAACGATCGCGGTTTTCCATTTAAATCCAAAATTTTACGTTTAAAATCATCCCCGAGCTGTTCAGTTACTTTGGTAAACGCATCTTGCAGGTCTATGGCATCTAATGGAATCTTTTTTTCTCCGCTACCCTTCGTAAGAACGGATGGAATTATAAATTCGATATTTGTCATTCTGTGCTCATCAATTCCTATGAAATCATTGCGGACACTGTTTGTACATCTGGCTTGACGACATCAAGTTTGGGCAATGAACTAATTATTGCTTCAATGGATTTCAATCCATTACCAGTAACATAACATACTACTTTTTCATTTCGCTCTATAAATCCATCATCAACCAGTTTTTTGAGTACGGCTATTGAGACGCCACCTGCAGGTTCAGTAAAAATACCTTCAGTTTTTGCTAGTGTCATAATTCCCTCAACAATTTCATTATCATTAGCTTCTTCAGCAATACCACCGTATTGTTTCAATCTTCTTAAAACATAAACGCCGTCCCCAGGATCCCCGATTGCTAAACTCTTTGCTATGGTATCCGGTCTTTCTACAGGAACAATTTCACCAGTATTTTTCTTAAAAGCATCAACTATTGGAGCGCAACCGTGTGGTTGTGCGGCTGTAACCTTTAGATTTGAAACGTCGTCGACAAGTCCTATTTCGTGTAACTCTTCAAATCCTTTACAAATTGCATTTAGCATCGCACCGCTCCCTACTGGAATAATCAGATGATCTGGAAGTTCCCAGTTAAGTTGTTCGGCTACTTCAAATGCCAACGTCTTCGAACCTTCCACATAATATGGTCTCATATTAATATTTACAATCCCTATGCCCTTTGAATCTCCTATTATTGACGCGACCCTATTGGCATCATCATAAGTCCCTTCAACTGCAACATATTTGGCACCATAAGATAATGCCTGTGCAATCTTCGCTTTTTCAATATCCGATGGTGCAAAAATAAAACATGGCAAGTGTGCTTTAGCAGCATGCGCAGCAGTTGCTGAAGCCAAATTTCCAGTTGATGCGCATCCTACTGCTTTGAGTTTAATTTCTCTAGATTTTGAAATGGCCACACCCGCGGGTCTATCTTTGAATGAAAAAGTGGGATTTACAGAATCGTTCTTTATGAAGAGATTGTTAAGATTTCCTATATGGGTTCCCAATTCCTCCGCATGTTGCAGGGGTGTGAATCCAGCATGAATATTCACGATACAGTTCTTATCAGCAATTGGCAAGAGCTCGAAATAGCGCCAATATGTTTTGTCCTGCCTGGACGAGAACGTGTGCCTGGTTAAACCCGTAGGAAAATTATATATAACATCGAGAGGACCGAAACACTCTTCACATATGTACTTGAATACTGGGGTATATTCAGCGCCACATTCTCTGCATTTTAGAAATTGAATAGAACCCATGTATAATCAACTATCACCGAATATGTAGTAATAAATATCACTAATAGTAATTTTAGTATTACTTAATTTTTTTACTTCAAAGTTTTATAAACATTAAACATGGATTAGATCAAAAATCGCAATTATTCATAATACAATATAATTATTACATGATTGTGAAAAATAACTTGTCAGTTTTAGAGAGGGTATAGCCTTTTGTGAAAACATGTTCTATTCCCCGTATGACATGCAGGGTTTTTTGAGTCTACGAGATAAATAACTGAATCAAGATCACAATCAACCAAGATATCTTTCACATCTTGAATATTTCCAGATTCTTCTCCTTTCATCCAGAGTTTGTTACGAGATACACTCCAGAACCAAGCGTTGCCTGTTTTAACTGTATTCTCTATTGCAGTTCTATTAGCATAGGCTAGCATCAAAATATCTTTAGTTTTAATATCTTGGACTACCACGGGGATAAGTCCGTCTCTCTTCGCGAAATCTAATTTATCAATGAATTCATCATGAATCTTCATTAGCATTCGATCTTGTCCTCCAGGATTCGTTTACTTATGCACTGAATATAAGTTTAGTACCGTATGAAGCTCAGTTGTTCTATTCATCTTGTATAAGATTTCAAATTAAGCCAAGCTTAATGAATTGGGATCGAGCAGTGCGTAGCAAAACTTGGTAAAGATATCCGTATTGGACTATTTCCGTTAAATACAGATTTTCAGCTCCGGCAGATGGTCTTGAATTGCCGCTTTCACTATCATCAAAAACTAATAATAAAGTCTTGAATTTTCCACGTAATCAAATTTATCTTCTGAAATGATTACCTCTTTATGACACTTTTCGCAGAGAAAGTATTCGGTATTTGCAGGTAATTCCTTTCCACATATACTGCAAAACTTCTTCAATACTCTCACATTGTAAAAACTAATCTATAAAGTATCCGCTTTTCAGCAACATTATATATGAAATAGGATATGAAATAGGAGTAAGTTATCTTTTTCTTATTTAGACAGCAATTTATGTCAATTTAAGAATCTGTGCATGAAAAAATTTACACTTTATTTTTCGTCTTCCTTTATCTTATCAATCTTCATTTTTATGAGATCAAAACCTTGTTGCCAAAAAGAGGCCTTAGTGATATCAAATCCGGAATTCTTAAGCAATGTTTCTGGTTTTTCAGATCCTCCTGCAGATAATATCTTGAGGTACTTTGAAATAAAGGATTTACCCTCCTCTCTAAATTGCTGATATAGTGAGAGCACAAGCAAATTTCCAAAAGAATATGCATAGCAATAGAAAGGAGTATGATAAAAATGGGGTATGTAAAGCCATTCCCACCTAAAATCTTCAGAAATACGTATTGAATTTCCAAATTGTGTTCTTAAGTTTTTTGTATACAGATTGGAGACGTTATCAATAGTAACACTCTTTTCTACAATTTGCTTATGAGCTTCTATTTCAAAAATTGTAAAAAATGCCTGTCGCATAACGGTTGCATAGATATCATCAATTTGTTCTGCCAAGAAGATCTTTTTCTTCTCTCTATTTAACTTCTTGTAAATTTCTTCATTGAGAAGCATCTCTCCAAATACAGATGCAGTTTCCGCCAATGGAAGGGGAGGATGTGATACCAAAATTGGTTTATCGGAAGCATACATACTATGTACTGCATGTCCAAATTCATGAGCCATAGTTGAAACATCTCTCATCATTCCATCAAAATTTAAGAGTACATAAGGAGTCCTTTTCGGGGCAACAGTATAGCAAAATGCACCCCCCGTTTTTCCCTTCCTGATTTCAGAATCAATATGATTTTCTTTAAACAAGCGCTCTGTGTACAAGCCAAATCTTGGATCAAATTTGTGAAAAGTATCTAAGACTAATCTTGTAGCATTCTTAAACGTAAATTTAGGAATATTTTTGCTTGAAATTGGTGCGTAGAGATCATAGCGTCTTAGTTTTCTCATACCAATTAATTTAGCTTTTTCGATAAAATAATCATGAAATAAGTGCGCATTTTCTTTACAAACTGCCAAGAGTGTCTCTACTGTGGTATCATCTATGTTATTATGAATATTTCTAACTGAAATAGGAGATTTGAATCCTCTAATAGAAATATTTTCATCTCTCCATTGAGTTACTAAATTTTGGTAAATCTCCCCTAGAACTCCACTATTTTTCTCGTAGGTTTTGAATAATGCCTTGTATGCAGATTCTCTCTCATTTGCTTTAGGGCTCCTTACCAAAGAAAGCAGTTTTTCTTTATTTGTGAATTTTTTGGTCCTCTTTGTATTTCCATGTTTTTTTATTACTGTAAATTCAAAATTATTAGTCATTCTATCATATATTTTTACAAGCGCACTTGGACCGGTTACCTCGAGAGTGTTGATGATCTTTTCTTCTGATTCATTAAGTGAATATTTCGCAATCAATCTCTTATGTTTTAAATATTCCCTATATACAGCGGAGATGCTGTCAATTAATCGTTGAGCATTATTATTGTCAAGTCCTTTCTTGAACCATAAATCAAAAAATAAAATTTGGTTACTAATCTGTGAACTCAGTTTTTCGGTTTCAAGAACCAGAGCTGCAGCTTCATTGGATGAAGTATCGGCAGCGTATTTAAGTTGGGCAAAACTATTGACTCTGCTAAGAGTTTCCAGAATATTCTCAATCTCATGAACTAATCTTTCAAAACTCGAGGAGTTCAGATCTGGTTTTAGGATTTGCCGGTTATCTTCAAATTCCTTGACATGTTTTTTGATGTTATCAACTAACTTTACAAAGTTCCCTGTTGACCTATCATCGAATAGATCAAGGAGATCCCATGTTCCTAATTTAATATTTGAATAATTTAACATTGTTTCTTTTCATCTTTAAACTGTACGTCGTCTTTAATGTTTTTCTGATTATTGACATCAGCCAACTTATAATTCGGAGAATAAAACAGATCTATTTGGAATACACAATATAGTTAATTTTGAATATAGTTATATAGCATGGACATGGTAATTAACATGCCATAATGGTTTTCAACATAGGCATAACGGTGAAGGCTGACAATACTCAGCTTTAAGGTGTTATCTGAACACCCAAGCTGATTAAAAATGCCATCCTTTCTATGTTGAATGAACTTGGGTTTTTAGCTTGTAAGAATTATTTATTTTTCAAATATTCTTTTTTCATCTCCTGCACCCAACCATTTTTTTTTGAATATAATCTCTTTCTTGGACGTTTCTTGCATTCTGACAAGACATAAGAGCAAATTATTGGAAAACAAATTGAGGAATCTCCATAAACAATTACATTGTTTCTATGGGAGGTCTTTATTTTGCCCCAGCTTTTTCCTTCCTGTATAGTCGCTCCAGATAAACCACCGGTATCAGGTCGTGCATCAGTAATTTGTATTACATAATCGTGTCCGCCGTCCTTTAGTTTCAGTATTTGGTATAATGCAGGTCCGGTTTGTTGGAAAAAATTTTTTGGAACTCCCCCCCCTAATTCTATACCACCGGAAACTTTACTTCTCCAAAGTATCGCTGTTGATTCAGCAATATCCAACATAACATTTGGAAATCTCGTCACATCTTCAAATATCAAGGGTAACATATTAAGTCCTATAGAAGAATCACTTATCGCAGGAATGAAGACCGGTACGTCATTTTTGAACGCTGAAGCAAGAAATGATTTTTTCGGATTTGGTGAATTTTCAAAAGCTGCCTTACCAAGTTTATGTGACATATCTGCAGTAGAATATGATTTGGTAAAGTTTTTTTCGAATTTCTTTACTTCTCTTTGAACAATAATGTCCTGAGCCTGCAAAGTGCCTACTTCTTTTATATACACATCGTAAATTCGTACAATTTGTTTGGAAAAGAGCACGTCATCATCGACCTGAAAATGACCTTGCCTTACAGGTAAATCGTAAGCGAAATGAAGGTCGTGGTAAACGTTGGCTCCAGTTGTTACTATCCAATCTACAAAGCCAGTTTCAATAAGCGATTTGATTGTACTCCCCATTCCTATTGGGGTCAATGCTCCTGCAAGAGTTAAGCAGATAGTACAACCACTATCAATCATTTCCTTCATAATATTTGCTGCTTCAAAAAGTCGTCTTGCATTGTAACCTGTAGATCCGAAAAAATCAATCAATTGTGTTATGGTCATATTCTTCGAAATAAGGGGAGGTTCGATTTTTCTGCCTGTAAATGAATGTGCGTCGTTCATCTATTAGCATGCAGAAAAGGTATTAAAAATTTTATCTGAATGAGTGTTTATTATCTAGTGAGATCTATATCGGTCCTTCCTTAACGCGTGTCTTGTGGAAGGATTTTTAAGAGACTAGTTCCATAGTCGTTTGCCACTCTCTTCTCTTCATATGAACTGCATTCTATACATTTTATACCATTGTTTATTCTAACTGTATCACCACCACAGTTCAAACATAAGGAGTATAACAGGCCAAAATTAGCTCCATCTACAGCGATATGAATTGAAGAATTCATCAGACTAGTAATTTGACCCCGGATAATGTCGCCAAATCGATAAATCGATTTTGGTTTCCTATTATATCGATCTCGATTCCATCCCTTACTATTTCCCGTTCTCGCCGAAGCAATGGCAGATAGGCCTGAAGTATACAGTTTGTTATTAACTGAAAATAACTTGACTGATATCATAGACCCAAATAACATTTCCACGAATCCCATAACTACATCTCCTATTTTGGGTAATTCTTGAGGATTAATTGGATCAATTTTAATGGTTCTTCTCTTAAAATCATATTCTTTCTTCCCTAACGCACTTGATCTGATAGTCCCATCAAGAGCGAAAGTATGATTACCCGCTTCAAATTCTTCAATTTCTGCTATATATTCACCTGGAAATACCATACCAGATGTCTTTTTCTTCATATTAGGTACATGACAGCAGATGTATTATAATTGTTACATGAAAATGAAGAGGGCTATGGAAAAATCCATCTCTGATATTACGTTCTATCCTTTACTCAAACCGAAGGCAAACCCCGCTGCAAACCCTCCAGTTAGTGGAATCCCCGAATTTGAGATAGCATCCAAGATTTGGTCGCTTAAACCGGGAATGAATGGAGTGTCAAAACTAAAGCCATTAAAATTAGTCATGGCATTTCCTAATGCGGCTTCGACCTTCGCCCAATTTAGGGCAACTAGTCCGTTGTATTGCAAATAGTACATGATACCTACCAATAATCCGGCGACAACGATGATTATTTTTAATATTTTCTTTATAGCATATCCCATCAAGAATCCCAAAAATCCTCCTATCCCTATAGAGGTAGCTAACCCTCCTATCCCTATAGAGGTAGCTAGGGAGCTGAAATCGATAAACATCCTTACGAACTATCCCAGAATCATAAATATATGCAATATAGTCATTTTTCATGAGATCTTCTAACCGCATAAAGTTATGGTTATTTTAGAGCAAGCTTAATTGCAATGATATCTTAGATTATAATAAATTAGTAGTTATTTATGTAAAAAATGTCCGAAACAATTGGTTTTCTACTATCATCGCTTTCGTAAATCAAACAATCTATTAGTAACCTTCTTTTATTTCTAAATGTGAAATTTATAGAGTGGTTCCCTTTTTATCAGCAGATTAGGACGGAATTTGGATATAGTACAGAAACAGATCAGAAGGCAGCTGAGATGCTGAGTCATATGATAAAGAGAAAAGCGTTGCAGGTGTCTAAGATCCAAAAGAAAATACAAGGAAAGGAAGTACTTGTAATTGGAGCAGGTCCTAGTCTGGAAAAAAATATTGAGTTTATCAAGAAGAATAGAAAATATGTAATAATAGCTGCCGATGGTGTGGTTGAGATTTTATTGAATAAGAAGATTAAACCGGATATAGTGGTGTCGGACCTTGATGGAAATCCAAAATATCTAAGGATGGCTGATAAATTTGGAGCGATAATGGTTATCCATGCTCACGGAGATAATATGGAGAATTTGGAAAAACATGTTCCTAAATTTAGTAAAGTAATAGGTACGACTCAAGTAATGCCAGCGGAGAACGTATATAATTTTGGGGGATTTACTGACGGAGACAGAAGCGTCTTCTTGGCTGAAGAAATGAGGGCAAAAAGTATTACTTTAATAGGTATGGATTTTGACAACATGCCAAGAAAATTCTCAACAAGTGATAGAGACGTAGATATTGATATTAAACGAAAAAAGTTAAAATTTGCAAAGAAATTACTCGAAATGCTAGGAAAGCAATCTAAATCCAAATTGGTTAATAAATCAGCCACCCGAATAAGAGGTATCAAGTCTCAACCTTGAGATATTCATTTAACTCTAAAGTTATGAAATTAAGAGAATCTTTTCCTTGTAAATAATGTGAAAAACTATTATATGTTTTTAATATATTGAATCATGTCATGTCCGCCTTTTCAGAAGATGATATTCGTCGTGCAGCAGAAGTGCGCGAATGGTTAGTTAAAGAAGTTACCAATAAAAAAGAGGAGCTCGATAAACTTCGTGACACTCTACTAATAGTTGATTCTTTGCTAAAAAAAACAAGCTTTATAACCGCATCACATCTCGAATCTTCTGCTTCTAATTTGAAGGACAGAAGTGCACCTGAATACCAATCCCTTCATAAAGAAGAAACTGTCCAAACCAAACCTAGTATTGATTCAACCACAAATTCTACAGATACAGATTACGGACAAGGTGACAATCAAGGCGTAGCGATTAGATCCTTGAAACGTGCAAAAGATAATCTTCTGATATCAAACGCAGAGTATACCTCCACCTATGTGAGAATACCAATGGTAAATGAAATCAATTTAAATATTAATACTCCTCCATTCAAGTCTTTTTTCTTGAACCGCATACTAGAAGGAATGAAGTCAAAAGATAAAGAAAAGATTCAAAAAGGCGAAATAGATGAATCTGAAATCATTGACTATAAAGTTGATAATGACGAAAATGGAAGAATCAATAGTATTACGATTTCTAATTATAGAGAAAGAGAACGGCTTAATGAGATTTTTAACATAGCAACGTGGGTGTTTACAAGAATGTTAGAAAAAGGAATTTAACGTAGTTATGGATAAAATTGTAGTACTAGATTTTGGATCGCAATACAGCCACCTAATCTGTAGACGAATTCGTGAATCGAATGTTTATTGTGAACTCTTGCCTTATGATTCACCTATAAGCTTGATCAAAAATATAGACCCAAAAGGAATAGTGCTATCTGGTGGTCCTTCAAGTGTATATTTAAAAGGTTCTCCAAAACCAGATAAGAAAATTTTTGAGATGGGAGTACCAGTTTTAGGAATATGTTATGGTCACCAACTTATTGTTGATGAATTTGATGGTAAAATAGGACGTTTTGATAATAGGGAATATGGTTATGCTGATTTGATAATTGACGATAATTTAGACTTGTTTAAAGGAATCAATAAGATAATAAAATGTTGGATGAGTCACGCTGATGCAGCTGAAAGCATTCCAAATGATTTTGAAATACTAGCACATACGGATAATTCCCCTTCTGCTGCAATAGCAAATCGAAATAGAAAATTTTATGGAATACAGTTCCATCCAGAAGTATCACATACCGAAGAAGGAAATAGAATTTTAAGAAATTTTTCACACTCTATAAGTAATGCAAAACCAGATTGGACCATGCAAGGTTTTATTGACTTTTCCATTAAAGATATCAGAAGCAAAGTTCGCGATGATAGAGTACTATGTGCGATTAGTGGTGGAATCGACTCAACAACTCTGGCTGTATTACTAAATAAGGCAATAAGTAGCAATTTGACTTGTGTTTTTGTCAATAATGGATTATTACGGTTAAATGAAGAGTCACTAGTTCCTGAATTAATAAACAAATATCTAGGTATCAAAACTGTCAGTATTAATGCAGAGGAACGATTTTTATCACGGTTAAAAGGGATTGAAGATCCTGAAGAAAAAAGAAAGATTATTGGAGAAGAATTCGCTCAAGTATTTTTGGAAGTGACAAAAGACTATGGGCCATTTCAATGGCTTGCCCAAGGAACATTATATCCAGATGTTATCGAAAGCGGTTTTTCTAAGGGACCGGCTTCAGTAATCAAAACGCACCATAATGTCGGAGGTTTACCGGAATGGCTAAATTTGAAAGTCTTAGAACCTTTTAGGAGTTTGTATAAGGATGAAGTAAGACAAATTGCTGTTTTACTGGATATCCCCCGTGAATTCATAAAAAGACATCCTTTCCCTGGTCCAGGATTGGCAGTTAGAATTATCGGGCAAGTCACTGATGAAAAAATTAGTATTGTAAGACATGCTAGCAGTATTGTGGAAAATGAATTAATGGTATCAGGTTGGTATGATAAAGTATGGCAAGCATATGCGGCCGTCGGGGATGATTTAGCGGTCGGTGTACTTGGTGATGAAAGAGTATATGGTCATATAGTAACAATAAGGATTGTTGAATCGTTGGATGCAATGACTGCTGACTGGTCAAGAATACCATATGATTTGATAGGTAAAATTAGCAATAGGATAACCAATGAGGTAAAAGGCGTTACTTGGGTTACTTATTCAGTATCGAGCAAGCCCCCCTCTACTATAGAACCACAATAATTTATCAAATATTGTCTTGAACGAATTCCACTGCCTCATTTATTGTTGGAGGTTCAAATTCTCTTTTTCCAATATATAATGAAGCATATGCATTTGAAAATAATAACCTTTCAGTTGCATCTAGACCTACTAAATATCCCACAAGATCCGCGGCATCCCAACAATCTCCAGAGCCCGTCAGTTTCTTGGGAACTGTATAGAATGATTTAACAAATTGGACATCCTTTCCATCAGACCATGCTGAGCCGATCCTTGCATGAAGATCGATCCTAAGTCCAAATTCGGAAGACAATGATTTTACAGCTAGCTTTACATTGTCAATTTGATGTAAATCTAATGACAATGGAGAATCAAGATTACATGTTTTTAGGAGGGAAGTACATTCATTTTCATTAATGCTTAGTGCGTCTATTGTGTGATTTAGTTTCTTTAATGTATCCCTAAATTCTTCTTTTCTGGTTTCTATGTCAGCAGGATCTAAGAAATGAAATGCTCTGGGAGAATTAGTAAATAGATAATTGGCTAAATCGGTCCCTTTAAGATTACTACCCCAATTTGTCAGGACAATACCTTTCGCAGAATTTATTATATCTAAATCACTCTGAAGACTAATCATCCCAGGACCAAAATTTCTGTTATCTCCTACATCACTTATCATTACGTTAGCATTAGATTCCTGGTTGTCGTAAAACTCAAATGATGTCGTAGACCCGTGTTTACCATTTTTTATTTGTAAATCAATACCTTCCCCAAACTTTGAGAAGACAGTGTGAAGGATAGATGTTCCAATATTATCTGCGATAGTAAATAATGTGATAGATAGTCCCATTTTTGCCAAACAATAAGCGACATTTACTGCATTACCTCCCTTAATATCAAAAGTATTTACTCCCCTTATACTTCCGCCTCCAGTTGTTGTCTTGCTGTTTATCATTCTAAAGAGTTCATCTTTAGAATTTATCTTAATAATTCTGTCTAAAAAAAAATCCGGAAGCACCACAATTTTGCCATCAAAATCAAACTGTTTTAATTTTTCGAACATTACTAAAATAACTTTAAGTGTATATTTTTATTAAAACGTTCTAATTCTCAAAGATGAAAAGACGATTCAAAAATTGTCTTGTAAAAATTTGATATGAAATTGAAATAAAATTACTCCATATCCATTCCGCCCATTCCGCCCATTCCGCCCATTCCGCCCATTCCGCCCATTCCGCCCATTCCGCCCATTCCGCCAGGTGGACCAGCAGGCATCTTGGATTTACTTGAGGCTATTACATCATCTATTCTTAAGAGCATATTCGCAGCTTCTGTTGCAGATTTTATTATTTGCTGCTTAACGGCTATGGGTTCTATTACATTCAGTTTGTGCATATCAGTAACAACAGTATTCATAACGTCTATTCCTGTCCATTTTGAGCCCTTGCTTTGTTTGGCTCTAAGTGTAGTCATGGTATCAATTGGATCCATACCGGCATTCACTGCCAATGCTAGGGGAATTGTATCTAAAGCATCAGCAAACTTTTGAACAGCCAATTGTGCTCTTCCTTCCATGTTACCAGACCATTGGCGCAGTTCATTGGCTACATAGGCTTCGGGTGCTCCACCCCCTGCCACTGCAACAGGGTTTTCTAAAACATCTTTAACTACCATTAATGCATCGTGAATTGATCTATCGGCTTCGTCAACAACTCTTTGAGATCCCCCTCTAACCAAGATTGTAACAGCCTTTGGATTCTTGCATCCTTCAATGAAAACCCACTTATCTGTTTCAACTTTCCTTTCCTCTACAAGATCGGCTGAACCTAAATCTTTGGAGGTAAAATCATCTAAATTGTTAACAATTCTTGAACCGGTTGCCTTGGACAGCTTTGACATGTCGCTTTCTTTGACTCGTCTAACAGCAAGTATGCTTTCTTTTGCTAAATAATGCTGTGCCAAATCATCAATTCCCTTTTGACATAAAAGAACGTTGGCACCAACTCCCTTAACCTTATCAACCATTGCCTTCAACATTCTATTTTCCTCTTCAAGGAACATCTGCATTTGTTGAGGATCATTGATTCTTATCTCAGCGCTCATTTCTGTTTTCTCTATTTCTAACGCAGAATTAATCAGAGCTATCTTTGCCTTTTCTATCTTTTTTGGCATGCCTGCATGTACTACTTCTTTATCCAGAACTATCCCTTTGACTAGTTTACTATCTCGGATGGATGTTCCTGGTTTCTTTTCTACTTTAATATTATCCAAATCTACTCTTAATTTCTTGCCGTCATCGACACTTTCAGCAACCTGTTTTGCGGCATCCACCACAATCTTAGCTAATGTAGGACTATCATCAGAAACAAGTTTGGAATACATGCTCGTTCTTGCAATGTTCGTCAACGCATTTTTATCATTTACATCAATTTTTATTGCTATTTTTTGCAAAAATTCAAGAGCTTTTTCCGCCGCAGCAGTATAGCCGTCCACAATAACGGAAGGATGTACATCTTTATTTACTAACTCCTCTGCTTTTTCCAATAACGCCCCAGCAAAAATAACAGAGGATGTCGTACCATCTCCCACTTCATTGTCGACCGATTTGGCTACCTCGACCATCATTTTTGCTGCTGGATGTTGAACATCCATTTCTTTAAGGATGGTAGCCCCATCATTAGTAATTGTAACATCGCCAAGTGTATCTACCAGCATCTTATCCATGCCGCGTGGACCGAGACATGTTTTTACCATTTCGGCAATTAACTTGGCTGCTACAAAGTTATTTCGTTGTGCTTCCTTACCTTTACTTTCTTTGGTTCCTTCTTTTAAAATTAAAACTGGCATTCCACCAGCTGTTGCTTGAATTGATTCCAATTTACATATCACCTTAGTAGAATACCATAGATTTTATCATGCCTCTTTTATAGTTTTAGGAAATTAAATTCGGGATCATTGTAGATAGGAAATGAAAGTTCAGGTTTGACTTACAATGCAAACTTGCAAGTTGATATTCTTATCATGCGACGGTCTGACATGAATTTCTGATTCACTCCGAACGGTACCTAAATACGTTATCAGGATATCTTTTATTCGTATCTGCCATTCTTCTTTTGAAATCTCGATAATCCAATATTGCCTAATTAGTTCATGTTTAAATAAATGATCATTCATATTGCCTCTAACCATAAATCTGTCGAGGTCCAAACTATTGATCCCACAAGTAACTGTCACTGATCGGCTTAAAAATTATTATGAATTGACCAAGCCAAAAATTTGGTATCTCTTAGTTTTTACTGCATTTGGTTCAGCGATAACAGCCTCCTATTCGACTGATAACTTTCTATCGCCGGTCCAATGGATATTTCTTCTTGTGGGTATTGTTACGGGATCTGCAGCAGCAGATGCCTTAACTGGATATAATGATCGTGATATAGATGCCATTATGGATAGGACTAAAGCCCGTCCCATTCCTTCTGGAAGAATTTCACCTAGGAACGCGCTTATTTTTGGTTTACTCTTAGCAGCTATTTCGTTGTTCTGTGCGTGGTCAATAAACTACTTGACTTTTGGGCTGATGGCATTTGGTCTTTTCGACAATATTATAGTATACAGTAAGTGGTTGAAAAGAAAGAGTCAAACCAATATAATTCTTGGAGGATTCTCTGGGGCTGTTCCGGCATTGATAGGATATGTGGCAGTTACGACGGAAAATATAGAAATTGGGTTAGCAATGGCCGCGCTGGTTTTCTTTTGGATACCAACACACATTTGGAGCTTGGCATTGCACGTAAAAAAAGATTATACAAAAGCTGGAGTTCCTATGCTTCCCGTAGTTGCCGGCGAAAAAAGGGCTGTCCAAGTTATAGCCGGTACAACTCTTCTAATGGTGGTAATTAGCTTGATACCTTACTTCTTGAACCAATTTGGTCTGATTTACTTTGCCACCGCTATTTTGGGTGGTATTGTCATGATAGTCACGTCATTATGGCTTTTGGCGAAACCCAGTGAGAACGCTTCATGGTTCCTTTTCAAAATTTCGAGTCCCTATTTGACAGCACTGTTTGTTGCATTCATGGTAGATGCAATATTTCACTAAATATTATTTTCACACTCATACAGGACCCTTGCAATTACTACGTGTGATTCTAAACTTAATGGACTTATCGAATATACCGCATTACATGCTTTGGTTATTGCTTCTGAAAAATGTCCCCGTTGGAAGCCTCCGACCACAAAACAGTAATTCTTTGAAGTATCGATCGTGTTATTTCGGAGAATATCGCTTATTTTGCTTTTTGTTCCTTTTACAGAGAATCCAATAACTAGATCCGGTCTAATTATTTTCTTTATTAAATTATTAAAACTAACATTCTCTTGGAATTCGATCAAATCTGGCGAGTTTTTGTTTTTATCTTTGTTAAAAATACCGATCATCAATCTCTCAAATCTAAAATAGTTTTTGGGTATTCTCAGATCTTTACTTATTGTTATCAAGTTATTATCGAACGTAGATACATAAACTTGCAAGTTTTTCTGCTTGAATAGTGGAGTTGAGAGGGCTTCTACGAGACCGAAATGCACAATGTCTGGTCTGCCACGTTTCCACCATTGTTTAATATTTCCTTCAACCATGGCCTTATGATGATAACTAATATCTAGGAAAATTTCATTAGAATCTCTGCCTGCTCTTTTAGAATGACTCTTTACAGAGGGATGATTTCTAAGAATTTGAGGAACTAGTTCTATTGCCGCTTCAGCGATCACAAGCGAATACAATCAATTTAACACAAAACTGGTTTGTCAATATTACATTTATTTCATAGCATTTTAATATAATAGATAACAAGTATATCCTGATAACTTAGCTCAATTGAGAATTGAATTTAATGAATAAGAAGAATATTGAAAGAATAGCAAATGAAAGAATAGACATACTGATCGATAACGCGCTGAGAGAAATCAATAATGATGAAAAATTGTCGCAATCTTATGCAAGATTGGCAGCAAAAATAGCAATGCGCGTTAGAATAAGGATGCCATATTTGATTCGCCAGCTATTTTGCAGAAAATGTAAGCAATTCATAGTTCCGGGGGTTAATTCAAGAATTAGAATTGGCAGATCAAAGGCGAAATGTATCAGAATTACTTGTATGAAATGTAATCACGTTTATCGAAAAATAATTGCAAGCTAAGGCGATATTTCAAGTCCGTTTTATTGGATACAATATTTCTAATCATACTTCGCATTAAACTCTATACTAATGCAAAAGAATCGCTGGTATATTGCCATTGAGATCAAGTACTCCGCTTTGATCGACATAAGATTAGTGTACCACGAGCTGATCTGAATAAAATGATTTATAAGGGAATTTCCAAGAATGTTATAGAATATTATGGTTAAGGCTTATGATATTCCTGCCGATGAATTAATTATTCATTTGGCAGAAAATTTGAAAAAGGATAAAAAAATTGAGGCTCCTCAATGGTCCCAGTTCGTAAAGACAGGATGTCATGCAGAAAAGATCCCCCAAAATAGAGATTGGTGGTATATCAGATGTGCGTCATTGTTACGGAAAGTGTACATTAACGGTCCAATTGGTATTTCTGATCTTAGAAGCGAATATGGCGGTAAAAAGCAAGTTGGATACAATATTGCACATCATAAAAAATCTGGTGGTGCTATAGTAAGAAAGGCCTTGCAACAACTTGAAGTTGCGGGTTACATAACTAAGAAGAGTAAGGGCAGAACAATTTCTGATGAAGGAACGAAAAAGGTCGATAGAATGGCTACGGACATATACAAGGACCTTGTCAATTCGAGGCCAGAGCTAGGTAGGTACGGCTAGACAATTATTAATTGTGGATAGAGCATGTCTGTTTCACCATCAGATAATCCGGAAGAAGCAAAGAGACGCGAAGCGGAATTAATGATGAGGCAAAAGGCACTTATGGTCTTACTTGACCAAGACGCACGACAACGACTCATGAATATTAGAATGGTTAAACCCGAACTTGCACTTGCCGTAGAGAATTATCTTATAACAGCTGCTTCAGGAGGAAAACTGAATAGGGCCCTGACCGACGAGGAACTTAAACAGCTATTGATTAACCTGCAGCAACCCAAAAAACAGTTTAAGATAGATCGTCGTTGACTCTGGATATCTTGAATATCCTTCGGTTCAATTAATTTCAACTAAGTTAACTATATTAGTCTAAGAACTTTTCAAAAAATTCATGAAAGCAGCAGTA
Organism: Nitrososphaeraceae archaeon; assembly: GCA_036280615.1. Taxonomy (GTDB): domain Archaea; phylum Thermoproteota; class Nitrososphaeria; order Nitrososphaerales; family Nitrososphaeraceae; genus TA-21. Next base: position 28,752 of record DASUQJ010000023.1, on the reverse strand, counting down.
TTTAGAGAGTATAGTCAAGATCCTCTGAAAGTTGTGAAGATAGACGATGTTGACACTCCCAAAATAAAACCAAATGAAGTTATGATAAAAGTAGAAGCAGCCGCGTACAACTACAACGATCTATGGGCAATTTGGGGAGACCCCGTGAAGGTTCCACTTCCACATATTTCAGGTAGCGATGTAGCAGGCAACGTGGTTGAAGCAGGTGAGGAAGTTACAAAATTGAAAGTTGGTGATAGAGTGGTATCTCATTCTAACATGAGCTGTAGGGTATGCGATAAGTGTACGTCGGGAAGAGAATATGACTGTGATGGACGTCTCATTTGGGGTTTTCAAACTGGTCCGCTGTGGGGTGGTTTTTGCCAATATACTCATTTGCCTGAAGTAAATGTTGCAAAGATACCCGATTCTGTTTCAAATGAGCAAGCAGCCGCAGTGTCAATGGTTGGGATGACAGCCTGGCATATGCTTGTAGGAAGGGCCAAGATAAGACCCGGACTAACAGTTCTTGTCATGGGAGGTACAAGCGGTGTTGGAATGGCAGGTATTCAAATAGCCAAACTATATGGTTGTGATGTCATTGCAACTGCAGGGAACAAGGAAAAGATGGACAAATGTATGGAACTTGGTGCTGATCATGTAGTAAATCACAGAGAACCTGATTGGTATAAGAAAGTAAGGGAGATAACGAAAAAGCAAGGAGTAGATGTTGTCTTTGAACATATTGGAAAATCAACATTCCCACAGGAAGTGGGTCTCCTTAAGATGGGAGGAACATTAGTAGCTACGGGAGCTACAACGGGATATGATTCTACTATCGATCTAAGATACCTATTCTTCAAAGGGACCAATCTACTTGGTTCAACTCAGGGTAATAAAGCTGAACTGGAGCAAGTAATTCACTGGACAGCCATGGGCAAAATTAAACCATTGATTAGTACAGTTCTTCCATTCTCCGATATGGCAAAAGGACACACCATGATGGCAAACGCAGAGCAGATAGGCAAGATTGTGACAACACCTCAGAAACTTTAATTTTTTTATTTTTTGTAACTAAATGTTCAGGAGTTTATTATTTATTCCTGGAAACAACGAGAGATTTTTAAAAAAATCAATTAGTCTTAAACCAGATATACTGTGTTTTGATCTGGAAGACTCTGTGCCCTCTGATGACAAAGAACTTGCAAGAAATTTGGTCGCAGGACACGTTGCAACCCATGATGAAGATAAGGAACCATCCCTTTATGTCAGAATTAATTCAGTAGATTCTGGTTTGGTTGACGGTGACCTGGATCGAGTTTTAGTGAACGGACTGGATGGTATTGTTTTACCAAAGATTAGTAATAGTCAAGAGGTAATTCAAATTATTAATAAAATTGAAATGATCGTGTCAAAACGTAGCATTTCCGCTAGAATTGGAATCATACCCTCTATAGAAACAGCTAAAGGAGTAATAAATGCTAATTCGATTGCTTCAGCACATGAAAATGTGGTGGCATTGATCTTTGGGGTCTTTGATTACTTGTATGATATGAATATCGATGTAGAATATAATGATCATCCAAGCTATAATTATGCCCGGTCAAAGATTCCAGTGGATGCCAAAGCCGCGGGAGTTGAAGCAATGGATGGTATATGGCAAGAGGTAAATGATCTTGATGGTTTGACTAAAGATGCAACAAATGCAAAAAAACTAGGTTATTCAGGTAAAACGTTGATTCATCCTTTACACATAAATCCCGTTCACGATATTTTCAGACCAACAAAGAAACAAATAGAATGGGCAGAAAAAGTATTAGCTGCATTGCAGGATTCATTTGAAAAGGGGAATACTAGAGGCGCAGTACTATTGGATGGTAAAATGATTGATGCTGTCCATTATAAACAAGCGAAGGCTGTAATAAACGCTGCAAAACAATGAAGTTTTACGAAAATGAATAGTGTTCCTATTTAAGGAATCCTTTATAATAAACTATTCGGGTATTTGTCTTTTTCCTATATATGCCAATGATTTGAATCTTAGGTGACACTCACAAACACTCGCTTAATAAAATAATGAAAAGACATCATAAAATATACGAAATTATGATTCAATATACCAATATTCAAGGTTAACAAGGTTAATCGATGTTTATTAATGCATGTTACACATGATTGTTCATGATATTTAGAAAAAATATGGACAGAAGCAAATCAAATTCTGAGCAAAGGTGTTATAAAATTGATCAATTCATATGAATGTTTGATGATTGCAAAGACTTGTAAATCCAATACTGCAACTGGAAAAGTTATTTATACCTTGGAGAATCCGGACTCCATTACTTATTTGGGTAAGAAAGATATTTTATTGAATCAATTGATGGCATGCGAGAAGTTAATTGATTATGCAAAGGATAACAAAGACCTAGAATTAATCCAGGCAGAAATAAATGAATTAAGGCTGATGTTGGATCTTGTAACCTAGATTACTTTTGCCAATCATTTTTCCTACTAATATGGATTTTAGTTATAGCGAAGGATCATGTCCTCAGTCCTCAGAATACAATCTATATACTGATTAATCCCAATCTAACTTAGTGTCTAGTTCAGTATCTCATAGAGACAGAATTTACATCGTTCGAGACATAATCATGAAACTGGTTGAATATGGTCAACTTAACCAGACAGCCTTAGTCAGTTATTGTGGACTTAACTTGAAGAAGCACAGAAATATTTTTGACAAAATGGAGCTCAATGAACTGATTATTAAGACAGAAAAAAGTTTAGGAAAAAGGACGGTAACCGTTTATAGTGCTAGCCAGAAGGGCTTAGAATTTTGCAGAACTATCATTGAACCATATGAAAGACTATTTCCAAGATCCCCTGATACTAATCGAAATAATGCTATTAGTTTAGTAGACCCACACGAGTTTGACTGATTAGGGGTTAATCTTCATACTCTTCTGTGAAACCCAATTCTGATTCAATATTCTTGCGAATTTGTTCCTTATTAGTTAAATAGCTGGTATACCTTTTATTCCATTCACTAATCATCCGATATTGCCGCAATCCAGCAACAATCCAAACAGAAGAGATAGAAATTACTGATCCAAGTAATATTATCAACACGAGCCCAAAGTCATCCTCATTCTCAAGAATGGTAAAGAATGATGAATGGGTTAGCAAGAAAACAGAGAGAACTATTGCAAGCGGTGCCAGTATAAGAGCTGAGATAGAGACACCCTTGAGGATGGTCTTAATTTTTGATATCTGATCAATAAAACTGTCTATGAGATTTAAAATGTCGGTACTATTTGATGTCATTTCTCTTTTATCATCTTGGGATGGTACCATAGTTAACGCTACCATTAACTCTGTTATTTAGATTCTGGTTAGGATATTGAATGTTATGAATACGAACACCCTTGCGTAAAGATTTTATCATTTGTTCGCTCCAAGTGATATGAACATTACATTTGTCTAATTGACAAACACTTAATCGATATAGACCTATTAAGACATTTGTGTATTCTAATTGATATGAGAATTTTAGAACATAAACTGGAAAGTAGTTCGATATCAAATTCCGCGACTTGAGATTCATTTTTACCTTCTAGTTCAATGATTTACTTAATTAAGTTGAGGTAACATAGTTCAATGAAGATGAAGATGAAGATGGAGTCTTGAATGATGTTATACTGCGACCATACGCTTTAATTCACAGCTAAGAAAGAATCATGTGAAAATATTCTGGAATAAAATCTAGTATATCTCATTTTTGTAGGGTATAACAGTTATAAACCAAGAAAAATCATCTGTATACCAGGTTTAGCTGTGAGAACTGATATTCCTTATTATTCTCAAATAGTATCATTAATAAGAACAATAAGGAATATGAAATGGAATCTAGATTTTAGTTATTTTAGAAAGTGGATACTTATAGGATTTCTATTAGGTATCGTTGCAGGTCTTAGTGCAATAGGGCTTTTTCTTTCCGTGGAATTTTTTACAGGTCTATTTCTTCAACTAGGAACGGGTTACTCTCCTCCTTTACCGGGAGGTTTTCAGGACAGTCATCAAAGTTACACTCTAATTATTGAGAGACCTTGGTTACTCCCTTTGATATGTGGTTTTGGAGGCCTGTTAGTTGGTCTGATTACAACTAGGTTCTCGCCGGAATCTGAGGGGCATGGCACCGATGCAGTAATTGATGCTTATCATTACAAGAGTGGTAATATCAGAGCCCGAGTCCCTCTTGTAAAGGCTGTTGCTTCATCCATAACTATTGGAAGCGGTGGAAGTGGAGGAACTGAGGGTCCCGCAGGACAGATTGCTGCTGGCCTTGGATCAGTTATAGGAAAGTTATTCAAATTGAATGAGGATGAACGAAGAATCGCTGTTGCCGCTGGCCTAGGAGCTGGCATAGGAAGTATATTCAAGATTCCACTAGGAGGTGCAGTATTTAGTGCTGAAGTTTTCTATAGAAGGGATTTTGAAGTTAGAGCGTTAATCCCTGGATTAGTAGCATCAGTAACAGGCTATACTGTTTTTGGATTCGTCTTTGGATGGGATCGCTTATTCTCCATTCCCCTTGATCTGGTCAAATACACTCATCCGGCTTCACTCATACTTTATGCTACTGTAGGACTTGTTTCGGCCGCTGTGAGTGTAGTCTATGTAAAGACCTTTTACGCAATATCAGATTATTTTAGTAAAATTCGGATCCCAAAATATGTGAGACCAGCAGTAGGAGGAGTTCTTGTAGGGATGATAGGAATTGTATTTCCTCAAGTTTTGGGTACATCATATGGGTGGTTACAATTAGCAATTGACAAGGATTACGCATTACTGCCCCTTTACATTCTTGGCGCTGTAATTGTTTTCAAAATCTTGGCAACTTCATTAACAATAGGTACTGGAGGTAGCGCAGGTGTGTTCGGACCTTCCATGGTGATAGGGGGTCTAGTTGGAGCTTTCATAGGTACAGGATTTCATTTATTAGGACTATTTACATGGATAGATGTTTCATCGGTCATAATTGTATCAATGGTATCATTCTTCGGAGCTACGGCAAAAACTCCAATATCCTCAATTATCATGGGAAGCGAACTAACAGGAGGTTATGCTCTTTTGGCACCAATGATGTTGGCTACATTTATTGCATATATTATGTCCGGTCAACACAATTCAATATTCCGAAATCAGGTACTAAATAGGTCTGATTCACCTGCTCACAGGATGGAATATCACCGTCCCATTTTGAGCGATCTCTACGTAAAGGATGCCATTAGAGACGCTAATAATAGATTGTCAAAAGACTTATCCATTGATGATACTCTTCAAATAATGAATCGGAATAATAATAATAATAAGATGATTCTAGTTGTTGACAATGAGGATATTCTTCTGGGTGTGGTATACAAACACAAGCTCTTTGAATTTCCCGAAGAATATCGCAAATCTGTTAAGCTAGAAAGCATCATGATAAAGGATCCCTTCTTTGCATATAACTCAGACTCACTTCACAATGCGCTAGTTAGACTCTCATCAAATGATCTTCAAGAAATGCCCGTGATATCAAATGAAGATAACAAAGTTATTGGAATTATTACGATATCAGATTTAGTAAAACTATATGACAAGGAGGTTCAGAAGATAACTAAAGTAATCAATCGCTCTGATCTTAATACCAAAAATAATGATACCATCGATCAGATAAAGAACAAATCTACTCATTCACAACAATAGAGGCTGATTCAGTTTTTTCTAGGATAAAGGATAAATTGAGACAAGATGATCAATTTTACAATATATCCCAGGAAAGGACTTTGTACGCATATAACCTATAGGAAAAGTATCATTCTATATTTTTAATTTTAGTGTTTTACTTACTACTAAGTAATCAGAGTCAATCAATTTTTAATTTTGATGGTGCCTCCATGATTTTTGGTTGTGGAGAAGACACAGTCCCGCATGGATCGCCCTTGACTTGGTGAAGTAATTTTATACCATTGTCTACAAGATCCTTGACAGATCTGTTGACATATCGTGACTTCGAAAATTGGATTACATTGTTTTCCATATCTTCTGCATTCCAACCTCTACTCCATCCCATGAATGTGAATGGTGGTAAACAAAATCCCAGCTCCGTGAAAAAAACCATCATGTTTCCTGCGACATGTTGTATATTATCCTGTCCTCCAGTAATAATAAAGGACGCTACCTTATTTTTGACAAGTACACGATCGTGTAATGTTGTCTGATTCTGAACGCAATTTAAACGTTCGATCATTTTGTGATATAATGAAGATGCATTTCCCCATCTAATTGGAGTAGAAATAATAACTATATCGGACCAAAGTATCATCTTTCTGTAAACTTCATTCATACCATCATTTTCATCCATCTCCGAAATTGAACAGGGCCATGTACATGCTTGTTCGTTAATGCTGTAATATCCCTCACAATTTCGGAATTCAAGATCTCTCAGTTTTAGCAAAACTGTGGATTCACTATATTTTTGCTTTGCGTATGTTAGTGCCTTATTTAATGACATTTCAGAAGTTGAATCTCTTTCTAAATTTCCATTCATATTTGTTGTAGATATTCCCAGAATATTCAAGGAATCCGGTGTGGTTTTGTATTCAAGTTTTATTAGGTCTTTCAAAGAGCCATCATATTTTTTATTAAAGGAGTATACGATTGGTTGATTTGAAACAAAAGATTTTCTCATTTTTTATTTGTACATCATAGACAGATTGTTGCTCATCATAACCGGCCGGTGCCTTTCCGTTCGAAATATTGTATTCCCATCCATGCCAAGGACAAGTAACATAATAGCCATCATATTTTTTCTGTATTTTTCCTTTTGTCAATGGACCACATTTATGCAGACAACTGTTGCCCAATGCAGTAATCTTATTATTGATTCTAAATAATGCGATATCTTTACCTTTAACAGAAATTACTTTACTGGTGCCATTAATTAATTCACTTTCTTTTATGGTCTCTACGAATTCCATGTTAATTATTACTAATTCAAGTTATTATAGTATAGCTTTGATTTGTAAATAATTTCTGTATCTGATAAAGTATGAATTCTTTTGCTAGAATCAGCGCTTAAAATGCAATTGACTCTAATGCAATTATTTTTTATTTCTAATGCTTCCAACTGTGAATTAGCCAAGAAGAGAGATGAAATATTTTTATTACGATCTGAATTGTAGATCAATACTTTATGTTCACTGGTATCATAGAAGGTACTGGAATTGTCAAATCAGTGGCCAAAATTAAAAACGCAAATAGAACTGCTGAAAAGAGGATTGAGATTGACCTGGGAAAACTAAGTAAAGGACTACAAGTAGGCGATAGTGTAAATGTCAACGGAACATGTCTTACAGCTACAAGGATTTTGAAGACCATAGCATACTTTGAAGTAGTAAAAGAAACTACTAGACGAACTTCATTAGGGTTGTTGAAAGTGGGGGATCGGGTTAATCTAGAGAGAAGTTTAAGAATAAATGATAGAATTGAAGGCCACATTGTTTTGGGTCATATTGACGGTGTAGGAAAAATTGAGGATATAGTGAAAATTCCTTCAGAGAACAAAATATGGATAAGTGTGAACAAAGAGATCGCTAATTTCTTGGCACCAAAAGGATCAATTGCACTGGATGGTGTTAGCTTTACTATTGTTGATGTCTCGAAGACCGCATTTTCAATAGCTTTGGTTCCCCATACATTAGCCGTTACTACGTTTAAAAATAAACGGCAGGGAGATAAGGTTAATATTGAGGTTGACATTTTAAGCAAATATGTTGCAAAATTATTACCACGATATTAGTAATTACCAGAAAATCAGTAAACTTTATAATCGTAATTAGAGTTTTGAACTTCGTGTCGTCGATCGAAGATGCAGTCAAGGCCTTAAGAGATGGAAAATTTGTATTAATTCATGATGGCGAATCTAGAGAAAACGAGGTTGATATGGTAAAGGCTGCTCAGCATATTGGTCCTCGCGATATAGCGACTATGAGGAATGACGCTGGTGGTCTTGTCTGTTTGGCTATACCCTATGGAATTGCTTCAGAATTGAATTTAATATTTATGCATGATTTATTACATTTTGCTTCCAAAAATAATCCTTCGTTATCTAAAATCATAAGTTCAATAGCTCCATATGGGGACCGACCTTCCTTTTCAATTACCATAAACCATATCGATACATTTACGGGTATAACTGATAGAGACAGGGCACTAACCATTACGAAAATGTCAGAAATATGTTCTGATATTGATTATGATGGTAAAAATGAATTTTTTAAGCAATTTCGTTCTCCTGGTCATGTACACATATTAATTGCTTCAAGGGAATTATTGAGAGACAGATCTGGTCATACCGAACTATCTATTCAATTAATGAAACTTGCAAATTTAATTCCAGCGGTAGTAATTTGCGAAATGCTTGATTCAGAGACAGGTGGGGCCTTATTGATAGACAAAGCTATAGAATATTCCACAAAATTTAAAGTTCCATTAATAGAATCATCTCAAATTAAGAAAACATAGGTGTATTGAAAATAATTTGAAAAGAATAAGACTAGCTATAGTTGTAGCCGAATTTAACCAAGAGATCACTGATAAAATGCTTTTTACAGCCAAACATCATGCAAAAAACTTAAACATGCATGTTAAAAAGATTTGCCATGTACCAGGTACATTTGATATGCCTTTAATGGTTGACCAGCTTCTTAAAACTGAAGAAATAGATGCTATCGTCACATTAGGCGCAGTAATAAAGGGAGAAACAGGACATGATGTAGTTATAGCCAATAATACTGCAAGATTACTTGCCGATCTCTCTTTAAAATATCAAAAACCTATCACACTTGGAATTACGGGCCCGGATATGACTGTAAAGCAAGCAAAGAATAGAGTCATCTCCGTGCCCAAGAGGGCAGTAGAAGCGGCATATAAAATGGTAACGAAACTAAATGAATTTGAAGGTAATAAGGAAATATATAGTCAAAAATGACAATTCAAATTACCATTATAAAGATAGAAGGTTATGGTCCATGGACACTAAGGTTGGGCAGTGATAGAGAGGCACAATTGCAGATATTCCAAGCAAATCTATATAGCGACTTGCAAAAAGTGTTCTCTAAAAAAGATGCTATTGTCTTTTTTAATAGATTTGATGAGCTAATCGCGATTAGTAACGGATTATCCTTGGAAGATCACCTCTCTATTGAACGAGAAATTACTGCCATGTACAAGGACTTGAATATATCGATGTCTATAGGAACAGGCGCAACTCCCGTTGATGCAAATATTGCAGCGTATCATTCGCGTAAAAACAACAATTTACTTGATAAGAGTAAATTAGTATATGCAGATCATCAAATTGAATTACTATATAAAAATCTAAACAAACCGCCTACAGATATGTTCACTCAGATTTTACACCTCGATATCGATAATTCTACTAAAGTAAGTAATGTACTTTCCCCATATGAGATTACTACAAGAATAATGAAAATGTTTTCTAATCTTATTGAATTATTTAGCGAACAAAAATCCATGACTTTTTTTATTGGGGGGGACAACTTTATGGTTATCTCTAATACAGTACCAAAGGAGAAGGTTTCAGAAATAATTGGCAAAATCTACGAAAGTGAGAATATTAAGTTAAATTGTGGTATAGGCGTTGCATGTACTGCTAGGAAGGCAGTACAAGCTGCTACAGAAGCCTTAGATACAATTCGAAACCTAAGGGATCAAGGCATTATTACACCAATATATGAAATACAATGGAACTAACTATTAAGAACGTTAGTTTATTTTTTGGAGAAAATCTAGAGTATATAGAAAAGGGATACATAATTATCAAGAATGGGAGAATAGAAAATGTTGGGAGCGGAGAATATAAGGGAAGTTCTAGTAAGAATACTTACGAAGGACAAGGTATACTTGTAATTCCTGGATTAGTTAATGCCCATACTCATATTGGTGATTCTATTGGTAAGGATATTGGAGTCGATTCAACTTTTAACTCTAGAATTCATCCAATTCACGGTATCAAAAATAAAATCTTGCAAAAGAGCGAGAGAAAACATCTAATTAAATTTATGAGAAGCTCTGTAATATCGATGATGAGAAAGGGCATAGTCGCATTTGCAGATTTCAGAGAAGGAGGATTACAAGGTATAGAACAAATTACAGAAGCAACGTCAGGACTATCAATAAAATGCATCAGATTAGGTAGACCAGAATATTACTACGATGTATCTCAAGATTTTTATCAGAATCCAAAATTTCCGCCAGATGTAATAGAATTGATATATAACATCCTAAATATCGCTGACGGATTAGGTATCAGCGGAGCAAATGAGAATACTGACAATTCATTAAAGGAATATAGAAGAATCATTCAGAAAGAATCCTTAAAGAAAAAATTCTTGTTAGGAATTCATGCTTCAGAATCACTCCAAACAGAAAAAAAATCAATTACTGCAACAGGGAAAAGCGAAGTACAAAGAATAGTTGATTACCTCTTACCAAACTTTATCGTTCATTTAACAAATTCATCTGACGTCGATATCAAACTTGTTGCACGCAAAAAAATTGGAATAGTCGTTTGCCCAAGAGCAAATGGTACATTGGGAGTAGGAATACCAAAAATTGCCAAGATGCTAAGCTTTGGATGTTGTATTGCGATTGGTACTGATAACATCATGATTAATTCTCCAGACATGTTTCGAGAATTAGATTATGTCTGGAAACTAAGCAGGACATTGGAATGTAGTCGAATTTCTGCAAGGGAGATCTTAAAGATGGCTACTGTCAATGGGGGTAAAATTCTGGGCATCAATTCTGGATCTTTAATGGCTGGTATGTCTGCAGATATGATATTTATCGACAAGACCAATTTGGATATTTCACCGATGCATGACCCTCATGTTTCGATAGTTCATAGAGCAAATGCAAACTCAATCCTAAATGTTATGATAAATGGTAAATTTGTAGATGGAGATGAATTTTGTTGTATGTAATCTTGAATGCAGCAATGTCAATAGACGGTAAGATATCCTCTCGCAGTAACGATTCATCATTTTCGTCTAAAATGGACTTGGTACGAGTTCATAAGTTAAGAGCATCAGTCGATGGTATCGTGATAGGAATATCTACAGTGCTGGAAGACAATCCCATGTTGAATGTGAGGTATTTCTCCACACGGACAAAGAATCCTGCAAGAATTATAATTGATTCTAAAGCAAGAATTCCATTAAATACAAGGATCATTAGATCATCAATGGAAATTCAAACCATCATTGCCGCAACAGATAAAGCATCATCGAAGAAAATTAAAGAGTTAGAGAAAGCAGGTGCGCGAGTACTATTCTCTGGAAAGGGAAAGGTAGACATCAAAAATCTATTTGAAGTATTAGAAAGTCTAGACATCAAAAAAATACTTGTTGAGGGAGGGGGAGAAATAAACTGGTCTGTGCTGAAATTTGGACTTGCCGACGAATTAATCGTTACAATATCGCCAGTAGTTATTGGTGGAAGAAATGCAAAAACATTGGTAGAAGGTGAGGGGATCGCAAATATCACTAATGGTATTAAAATGAAATTATCAAAAACAGTAATACAAAATAAAAATGAAATTGTACTGTACTATAAATTACGATGAAATTTCATCTTTTGAACCAATGTCCAGCAAAATCTGCTCTATTTTGAACCTTAGAGCATCCTTAACTTTTTCGTTATTTACCATGTTAAGTGAATTTTTGCAATTTGGGCATTTAAAGAATAGTTCCATTGCGTAATCAAATTTTATTCTTGGACAATTTGTATTTCCACAATGGTAAAATTCGGAGGATTCTTCATATTCCAGTCGTTTCTGTAGTCGATCCAAGATCTTTTTTTTCTGATTCTCGATAAAATTTTCTGCCTGATCTCTCTTGGCTCTCCATCGATATACAAACCAACCTTTTTTTTCGTCCTTTACTCTAATACCAGTGATTAATGCTTTACCAAACATATCGTACAACACCTTTCTTATAATATTGATCCGCATACCAGTAGCACCCGCTATCTCCTCGTCAGTAGCATCTTCAGTATTCAACAATGCTCTTGCAACTTTATGATACTCTTCTCCACCAATTAGGTTAGCTATCCTGACAAATGGATCCTCATTTTCAGTTGAATGCATCCAAGTAATCATGAGTCTTTTTTAGTTATATATTTACCGTCAATTTCGAATCAATTTCAAATTTTTATGAAGACAGATGTGAATTGTATCTAAAAATTTGGTCTCTTTTTACTACGTTTCATTGGATAGAGATATTCGATAAAAATGGAAAAAAACATTACTTAATATATAAAATATACAGATTGTTAAAAAACTTAAATTTATTTCAATTTTAAATTATGGTTTAATATTAGTAATTTAATTTGAGTACAAAATATAAAATATTTTGATCACCTGCTTACATGATGGGTTCCTTAGTCACTCTAAGCTCACCATTATCCATTATCTCAATACCCATGATTTTCAGAATTCTCTTAGCGTTATCTTCGCCTTCCCTCTGAACAATATTTCTCGCCATCTTTAACCTGTATCTTGGTATCCAATGTTGTCCTATCTTGTACTTGCCTCGAATTTGATCGGGCACAATTTTCAGAACTGTCACTTCCCTTACCGATCCCATATTGGAAGCAAGCGACTCATAGCCTCCCTCCTTTTGATATTTTTTCATCAAAGCGTTTAATACCCTTGCCTTTTCAACAGAATCTTGCACAATAGATGCATTTCCTTTGATAACGACGCTAACATACAACGTATCTGCCTGTGATGCATCGGTAGGATGAAAATAATATGACGGCAAGAAACATATATAGGAATCAACCTCAAAGCCAACCTTTGAATTTCTTTTAATATTTTCAATTTTTTCTCCAAATGGATGAGAGTGCATATATATCGCGCCAATATTATTATTACCTGTTTGAGTATCAATTGAATCATTCTTCACATAAACAAAATTCATTGGTATTATCTGCGGATAACCCTGCACATCAATAGATGCAACTCTACCAACTTTTTCTTCATTCAGAAATGTAATCATACTGGATAAAGATTTTATTTCCAGCTTTGGTATTAACTGCATATCTAGATCTGGTCTCTAGTGGTATAATTAAATTACTAAATTTTAGGATTCTTCTTCCGCTAATTGAAATAACTTATTCCGAAAATTTTTTAATTATGACCCATAACTCTAATTATGAAAGTTAAAAAAACAGTTTTGGTAACTGGATGTTCTTCTGGAATAGGATTTGCAACTTGTCTTGTTTTATCCCGTAACGACTTTATGACGTATGGGACGGTAAGAAATCTGTCGAAGGCTAAGAGAATTCAGGAGATAATAAATAGAGAAAAGCTACCACTTAAAATAATACAACTTGACGTAAACGACAATCAATCTATCAAACAAGCTGTCAAAAAGATTCTTACTGACTCAGGAGGCATCGATATCTTAATAAACAATGCCGGTTACGGAATGTTTGGTCCCATTGAAGAGATTACAATGGAAGAGGTTAAGAAACAATTTGAGACCAATTTTTTCGGGACAATCAGACTCATAAAGTCAATAGTTCCAATAATGAGGAAGCAAGGAAATGGAATTATTGTAAATATTAGTTCAATGGTAGGAAGATTTGGTGTTCCACTTAACTCTGCTTACGTGTCAAGCAAATTTGCATTAGAAGGACTATCTGAATCTATATCATTCGAGTTGGAGGAATTTGGAATCCGGGTTATAGTAATTGAACCTGGAGTCGTCCAGACTGATTTCTTGCAGAATCTCAAGCTTAAGGGCACGAATACCAACTCTCCTTATCACAGGTCAATGGCAAGAAGAGTTTCCTTCTTAGAAAAAGCTATGAAAAATAGCCTATCAACCAGCTACCAAGTTGCAAACACTATTCTCAATGCATTGAATTCTAAAGATCCTAATTTTCGATATGTTATTGGAAATGATGCTACAAATTCTATTCGGATGAGAAACTCCTTGTCTGATAGAGAATTTATGAAGTGGATAAAAGATGGGATATTCCATGGTAAAGGTCTTTCAAAATAGGAGGCCCCCAAATCATGGAGTTTTTTCTAGATATTTACGTACACAGGTAATTACTGGATCGAGATATTTAGATAATGAAATTGCCATTAGGGCGACTCCTGTGCCAAGAAATATCCCACCTATGACATCAAAAAAATAATGATCACCAACGTAAATCCTTGATAAACACACAAGTGCTGCCTCTCCTGCTAGTATTGCGGAAAAAATAAGCTCCTTTTCCTTTCTAAATAGCACCATTAGAATCAATGCGCCACCACTAACTATAGAAGCGTGGCCCGATGGATAGGCAAAATCTGTTTTTTGAGCAATGAGAATTTCCTGTCTTTCTACAACTGGACGAGGCCTTTCGAAAAAATTCTTAAATAATGTATTTAAAGGTGTTATAATCAAGAATGAAATGACAATAATTACAGCAATTTTCTTTCCTTTCCATCCTGCAAAAAAAGCCATAAACACGATTACTGCTGACCACACTATCTCTCTCCCATAAGTTGACAACAATATCATAAATTCATCTATGGTGTCAGAATGAACACTGTAGATAAGGGATGAGATTCCCTCATCCAACTTGATAATAGCTGTAATCTGGTATCCTAGTTTGGGCGAGAGTACAACCCCCATAATCATAAATACAGCAATGCAGATAATTGACGCGAAAATATACATCGGCACAACATCATTAGGATGAGATACAATATATTTCATGATATTGTATTAGCTTCCACCAATGCGATTGCCATGGTTATGGGTCGGTCCATGATGGTTGAGGATATATCCAAGAGAGACACCAACATTAACTGCTTGAAAAATAATAAGCAAACAATAAGTCCTTAACACCATACAACTCTAGCGTTTCTATATATGAGTAAGGACGTTACAAAGTATATTTGATCAATTTAATCTATTTTTAAAATTAAATTACTTTATAAAACATATCCACTTGGGAGATAACTCCACTTGGGATCGTACACGAATGTTTTCACCTAGTATAACTGGAACTAATTTGCAGATGAAATTATTTTTTTACCACTAATGGAACGTATCAAATATTGAATGTGGTTACTTTTTGTTAACTATTGCCAAAAAGAATAATACTAGAATAGAAACACCCATGGAGGGAATTACAACATCTGTAAAAGCGTTATCCAAGGGTATACTATGCTCTAAAAATTCATAAAATAAAAAGATACCAAATAACAAAAACGCTACAACTGCATAGAGTAGTTTTTGTAACTTTGTGTTCCTATAAGCAGAAATAGACAGGGCAATTAAAATGGCTGCAAAGATTGTACCTATTATATACAGAATACTTTCAATGAGTTCTATAATGGGAGTTTCAGATGTAAATATATCCAAGTTATTCACAACAACTATTTATCTTCATTTGATAGAGAAAGGAAAGTTTCAACTAGTCTATTGCTCCATTCATTCCACAGATTCGGATGATGAGTTTTTAATAATTCCTCTATGTATTTGGAATCGATAGAGTCATCTCGTAGTTTGTATCTCTTGTACTTTCCTTCCCTAGCTTCATCAATCAAATTCAAATCAATTAATCTCCTAACGTGCCAGTTTATAGAAGGTGCGGAAATACCCAGTCTTTTTACAACATCTGTTTGTGTAGGATTTCCTTGTTCGATAATAAGCAAAATAATCTCACGCGGTGTTTCTTGATTCAATACTTGAAGGAGTATTTTCTCATGATCTTGAAAGGTGCCAGATTGAAAATGTAACTTATACAAGCCTTGCCTAGTTGATGTTATTTTCCCAACTTTTTGGAGCTCGTAAGAGTGATATTGCACAGATCCCATCGATAAATCTAGCTCATTTCTAATTTGACGAAGATAACAACCCGGATTATTCTGAATAAACCGTAATATCCTTTCTTTGTTTGAGTTTAAGGTTGATTTTCGCATACTTCAGTTTACTCCGCTGAAATTAGTACCTTATTCGTCATATGAACTATTTATTGATTCTATTCTTTTATACAATCCGATACAAATCTCTAACTAGCACCTAGTCACTTTATTTGGTTGTATTGACTCGACTTATGTACGAATTAATTCTCTTTTCCAAGAACTCTAGCTGTGATTCATTAATTTTTCCTTTCCGATGTAAAAAATTTAAATCCCTCTGGATTTGTTCCAACTGTTTTATGCATTCTACTTTATTGTTTTTTGATAACATTTCATATGTATAGTCTATATTAGTTAGATTTCTCTTGAAGGATAATCTTGATCTCTGTCTGTAAAACCAACCTCCAATTGTTGAAACTAGACCTATTACCACGGAAGTTAACACAATAAACGTTTCTGTCAAAATTGCTCCCTTGAAATTTGCGGTTATAGTTTCATAACCAGTAACATTAAAAACTACCGGATTTTGATTTGTATTGTTCGTGACAGACCAATGACCAAAATCGTATCCTCTGTCAGGTATTGCTTCACATCTAGCAGTTGAAATGACGGGCAATGTGGTGTATTCACCAGCACCCAATATCATATCGTTACATTTTACGCTTCCAGTATTTGGGGGATTAATTTCAATAAATATTTTTGTAATTACCTTGTCTGTCTTTCCATCAATCGTAATTATTCCGTTGGTCCTAGTATTAGTGACGTATGTGAAATTTGTAGTTGGATCTACTGTTAATTTGCTCGCAATAAGTGGAAAAGTTACTTTTAAGGGAATATTAATGAACGCATTATTAACTCCGGAAGCAACAATTGTAGGTTCTAAAGAAATATTTTCTATCACCTTGTTTGTCGTCCCATTTATTACGCTAATAGAATTGTCTGCCAAATTGTTAACATAAATTTTGTTAGTTCGTGGATTAACAGCTATTCCAACTGGGTTATCTCCGACTTTTATGTTAGTATCAACTTCGTTGGCTGTTCCATTTATTACACTAATAGAATTGTTCCTAAAGTTTGAGACGTAAATGGTATTGGTTTGTGTATTGATAGCCAGTACAGATGGCTTTGAACCGACTGGTATGGTTGAGATCAAACTATTATTATTTCCATCCATCACTAAAACACTATCCTTCCCTAAATCTGAAACATAGACCCTGTTGGTATGTGGATTGACTATGATATCATATGGTGATGTAGCATACTTCAATGATTGTTTTACCTTATTAACAATTGGATCAATAACGCTAATTGTTTTTGAGTCCATGTTTGCTACATAAACCCAGTTCGCAGCTAAATTGGTCCCTATCCCCACCGGAGAGTTTCCTACCGGTATCTCGGTAAGTTCTTTATTAGTAAAACCATCAATTACTGAAACTGTATTAGATTCCCTGTTCGAAGAATATATTCTGTTAGAAAAGGGATTTACGTCTACATCATATGGTGATTCGCCCACGTCAACATTGTCTTCCACATCGGATTTCTCAGTGTCTATAACTGATATTGTATTAGAAAATTGGTTAGCAACATAAAGTTTGTTTGTAATTGGATTGATTTCGATCCCAACTGGAAAACTCCCGGAATTAATTACAGGATTCGACTCGAGGGATATTACGTTCTCATCGTTTTCGTCTTGGGCGGTGATACAATTCACTGAAATACTAAAAAAGAATGTGATAGCTAATAAAAAATAGAAAGACATCAGCAAATAATATTTCAAATAAACATTTTGTGTTGAATGGGTATAAAAAGTAATTACTAATAATCATTCATATTATCGATGCTTGATTCCTGTTAAAAGAAATTGGCCTAATACAACCTCTTAGCATAACCATGAAACGATATTGTTCCCCCAATACTACATTTGACCAAGAAAGAGATTACCAAAGTGTAGTTTATCGCACCTACTTGTTAAGTTTCTGATTAGGACGAAAAACGATTCTAATGATAATATTCAGAATTAATACGAAAATACCCGCAAGAATGAACATAAAACCATTGGTTGTCCAAGAAGGATTACTGTACATAAATGAACTTTGAGGGCCCAATAGCGATTTAGATTGTGCAGTAAAAATTAAACCTGCTAATACAAGTACGATGCCAATAATTTCAACCAATATTTTCAAGTATAATCAAATAAAGTTTGAACTCTGCATATGTATATGTATACGTTATCGACATTCATTATTTCATATACGCTTTTAGTAACTTTATGATTAGCCCAAAAAAGGACAACTAGATTTTTCTTAATTGTCAACTTACACAGAGTTGTTTGCTAAGATGAATACAATATGAGTAAGTTTTAATATCTATAAGATGTGCGTCATGGATGCAAGGATTAAGGTTGATTTTTAGTAATTTTACCACCTCCAATATAATAATTGGGTACTTATCGGCTATTGTCGCTGCTATGCTCTTTGGAAGCGTGTCTACCCTAGCAAAACCTCTCCTGTCAACAGTTGATCCTATTATCCTTTCATCAATCATTTACCTAACAGCCGGACTTTTTTTTACACCCTCTGCGGCAAAGACACGATCAAAAATTACAACAAAGTATTTTTTTCTTATTCTAACAAGCGCTGTATCCGGCGCAGTAATCGCACCCATTGTATTTTTTCTAGGATTAAAGATGAGTACAGCCGCAGACACTGCGTTACTTGCCAATGGAGAAACTGTCTTTTCGATTTTGTTTGCGTTACTCATCTTTAGAGAAAGATTGAAACTCATTGGATATATTGCAGTAACGTTGATCCTAATGGGAGTATTTCTGGTAACAACAAACCTTGATTTTAATAGTTCAATATTTAGTTTGAATTTGGGTAACCTGTTAGTCATCTTATCAACAATTATTTGGGGATTCGATAACAATATTTGTAAAATAATAGCTAAACAGATACATGTGTCAAGATTGATTCAGCTAAAAGCTTTAATCGGAGGATCCATATTGTTAGGAACGGTCATTATATCAGGAATTCCTTTTAATATTCAAAGTGAACAGATACTTCCTATTATTCTTCTAGGTATCTTTGGATTTGCCATATCACTCTACCTATACCTACACAGCATAAAAAGGATTGGAGTTATCAAGGCATCATCCTTGTTATCTTTATCTGCAGTATTCGGACTAGTTTTCGCATTAATATTTCTAAATGAGCTAATTAGTATCAATCAAGTAATTGCCATATCAGTGATGATATTTGGGATACATTTAATGTATATATATGAAAAGAAAGATGAAATAATCTTCAAGTAAATTTTTGGAGTTGCGAGATAAAAAATATCGCCTTCTGATTTGCCCGACCTGACAATTTGGGAAAATCAGTCTTAGTAATAGATTCTTCTGAACCCGAATAGCCGCTCCAATATTCAGGTGAACAGGAAATGATCACTTACATTTCCAAAGCTCTAATTTTTTTAATGCTCTTCTATTTGATGGAAAAATATTCCATTTCACCAGTAATTGTCGGATTTTAATACTTAATAATACCGGACTATTAGGATAATATACATTGTACCAGCAAATAAAATCAGGAACAGCAAGATTTTATGAAATTGCTCCCAATTGGGCGAAGAAAATTATGAATTTGCGACAAGAAGGATTTCCATTTCCTTTATCATTTGCTTGGTGGAAATTGTACTTTGCACTTGATAGTCCTTCAAAATGTATAGTAGGTGAAGCCTACGGCTATTCTTCCCAATACGAAAATGATTGTGCCGAATGTGATAGATTGGGCTGGGAATTTGGACATTCTTTTCTAACGCGCTCAACTAAAAATTTGGATGACAATATCGAAGAGTTTGTGACACATTGGAATGATAAACATATGTCAAAAAAAGAAATGACGTATCGTTAGATAAAAATTATATAATATTTTTCTAATTGATGTAACTTGTAAAAGAGCAAATAATATGATTGTACGACAGGTGTAATGTGATTTTATGAGTCCTATTCTATTAAGATATAAAAAAATATAAACGATTTATTTATTTGTCATGCTAGATGTTGTGTTGTATTATGAGTAATAATCATAAAGTGATATCAAATTTAACAAAATCAACAGATCAGGATAAATTTCATGAAAACAGAAATTGGAACAAATTTGAGAATTCTGAAATATATGATGACATACTATATTTTGAGTATGCAAGATTATCGCGATTGGTAACAGGTATGTTTGAAGATGAATAAGTCTAAAAAATCTATTTTTATTATTTCATTGTACGTGATTTCAATAATATTATTGATGAATCTTAATAATAGGTCCCTTGGTGCGGAACAAGAAGTGTTAGAAATTCCACAGGCCAAATCCATATATGACACAGAAACTATGCAGTTGCCGAGATCTGTCGGTTATTTTATAATTCTTATCGCTAATGAAGCACATGAAGATTGGTCTGAAGAGAAACACAAGCTTCTCACAGACCATAATCCATATTTTGTACCAACTCACCTAGTTCTTCCCAAAGGAACATCCATTGTATTTCTCAATGCAGACGCCCCGTGGAATACGCCACATGCCCACACTATTAATGTAGAAGATAGCTCTGGAGATGTGATTTATTCTACTGGGAAAATGGAGTATGCCGATTCATCTGATTCAAAAGTATTACCAGCAGGAAATTACTCTATCACTGATACCGAATATGATTGGATGAAAGGTAGCATCACAGTGACAGATGAGAACTCCACAGGGAATGAGATAGTCGGGGGATTTTATTCTCCATCCCATAAGGTATCAAATAATTTAGATAATGACGGAATAATGCATCCAGGATGGCTGGGCTACTACGAAAGTGAATTCTCTAAGAATGGCTTTAATGTTCTTAGCAAGTACAATTTCAACTATAATACTTGCTCCTATTGTAAAGGCGAATTCTGGCCGGATAATAAGACGGGCCAACATACGTTGTTAATTTTTAGTACCAATCAACCGCTTGTGGAGGCAATAGCAAAACTGCAAAAATTAGTAAAGGATAATGTATACATATGAATAATTTTCTATATTTTATTGTCATCTCTTAAAAAATCAGAAAACATTCTATTTGAAATTCATATCTTCATTACACCCACTCCCTGCAAGGTATATTCACCATTATAAAATGAATCAGGCAATATTGTACGATGGGTTGCAAACGTATTTGTGATGAAATAGGGATATTGGGAGCAAGATATAGTGATGGAGTCAAATATTGTAGAAGATGTTCGGTATATTTTTTTCATGATGGAGCATTTTGTCCTTGTTGTCATCTTCATCTTAGATCCAAACCAATCAGATCACGAAAGCAAGATTGATACGACAATTCTGATTAGGGATTTTGGAAATAAATGCGGCGGACTTTGAGATCTGGAAAAAAGTTTTAGGGCGATCAATTGCTAGACTATTGCATGGATGAAAATAATCTTCAATTAGCTACATTTGCCGCTGGCTGTTTTTGGGGTGTAGAGGATGCGTTCATGAAAACAAAAGGAGTAAAATCAACAAGAGTTGGGTATATCGGAGGAAGTCTTCCAAATCCAACATACGAGGATGTTTGTACCGATAAAACAGGACATGCGGAAGCCATACAGTTGGAATATGATCCGAAAGAAATTTCATACAATGAGCTGTTGGATTTATTTTGGTCAATGCACAACCCAACTACCAAGAATAGGCAAGGTCCTGACATAGGATCTCAGTATCGTTCCACGATCTTTTATCATACTTTAGAGCAGGAGAGAATTGCTAGAAAGTTAAGACAAGAGTTGGATGATTCGAATAAGTTTCAGAACAAAATAGTTACTGAAATTGTACCAGCATCCACATTTTATCAGGCTGAAGACTATCATCAAAAGTATTATCAGAAGATCGGTGGAGGTAGTTGCTATCATTTAAAGTAAGTGTATCTATATGCGTTATCCATATTGTTAGAAATTAGTAATCGATCTTAGATTGATCAAATCCTTCTATCCATTCACCACAGGATTGGCGATGTGTACGTTCTTTTGTCATTTTAAAGCCTCCAATTCCTTCAAGCCTTCTTGAATCAATTGGCCTACTCGAAAAAAACTTAAGTAATTCTAAATTCTTTCAAATTAGCAGAATGGTGTAAGGTTGCGCATGGAGGCCTAGTATTCAATGCCTACTAACAAGAGGATCGTTATGATAGTTGATGATGACGTCTATATTGCCCAACTCTTTCATGAAGCTTTGTCCGAAAATATTGATGGAATTTCAGTTTTCTCTTTTAACGATCCCATAATGGCGTTTGAGCACTTTCTTAAGAATAAAGAGAACTGTGCCTTAGTAATTTCTGATCTAAGAATGCCAGGTCTAAATGGATTAGAATTACTCAAAAAAGTAAAGGATTCGAGTCCTAGAGTAAGAACGATATTGATGAGTGCTTATAATTTTGAGGAAGAAGAATTGTACCAAAGTTATATGATAGAGGAAGTGATAAACTCGACTATTGAAAAACCTGTCACAATGAATAGACTATACCAAACAGTAAGGGATGAATTGAATGCTTATCAATCAGCGTCCCACCAAAAATAACTTACTTGTATAAAGCGCCTTGTTGAACATACTTTGGCCCACCATTGTTTTGATAATCTAGCGAATTCTCTTATTAGTACGATGTTGCCTTTTCTTAATTCCCGTTTAATATCCTCATCCTTCCTGGATAGTACTATGGTAGAACTAGCAGTTGTCCGGTCATTACTGGGACATGATATCTGCAATAATACGTGAATAGCCCGCTCTGGTGTGCTGTAAATGTGGCATTGCCATTCTGTCCGGAACCAAGGTCAATATCTACTTTATACGGATCACCTATAGTAAAAGAATGTCTTTCTGTTTTGACATCGTCTACATTATAGAAATGGACAGTTACTTTGTCACCCTTATTTACAACAAGTGTATGGACAGAGAATGAATCACCTGGAACTTTTAATTTGTTCTCATCAACATTTTCAACCTCTGAAGTAAATATGTAGAATGACTTTTCTCCTGCAGTTGACATAGAAGGTATTTTTCCAGAAGGTACCGTGGCAATGCTTTTGTTAGTCTCGTTTACATTCTGTGCATATATCTGTATTAATTTGGGTTCCACTGAAATGAATATTGAAAAACCAATTATAACTGCCACTAACAAGGCAAGAGTTTGAGTTCCTGTTTTCTTAAATGTTTCCAATATTTGTGACTAAATATTCTTGGAGAACAGAGAAATATCTATTGCGGAACTTAATTAATTTAGTATTACTATACCTGCTTGTGTAAATTAATGGAATTATCATAATAAGAATCTTCTATTATTGTAACAGTGTTCCCTTTTCTTCCTCTCGCTTATGTATATATAAACTGATATTATTGATCAAATTATTTGACAATAGTTTGACTTTGTTCTCTCATAAACTGCGTAAGGTAATATTTTCCCCCTGTACCTTTTCCCGTAGTTCCAGAATCCTTCCAACCTCCGAATGATTGGCGTCCCACCATGGCACCTGTTGTAGAACTTTTTTTCCTGTTTACATAAACAACCCCCGCTTCTATATCCTGAAGAAACTTCAAAATCTCTTCCTTCTTGTTACTATAAATTCCAGATGTAAGTCCATACTCCGATTGATTTGTCATTCTAATTGCGTTGTCAAACTTATTGTATTCTGTTATACACAAAATAGGTACAAATAGTTCCTTTTTAAGCAAAGGGTGACGTGTTGGTAATCCCTCTACAATTGTAGGTTCTACATAATAGCCATGTTTAAATTCTCTACTTCTTACAACGGCGCCTCCCGTTAAGATGTTACCATGTTTTGAAGCAAGTTTAGAAAAATTTTTGAATTTATTGTATGCATCCAAATTTATTACAGGTCCTACGAAACTATCTCTCTCTTTGGGATTTTCTACTCTTAGTTTTTTTGTTTTTTCTACTAGTTTTGATAAGAATTGAGATTTAACATTGTTCTGGACATAAACACGTGAACATGCGCTACATTTTTGTCCTGAAAACGAAAACGCAGCCTTAGCTACTCCCTCAGCTGCCATATCTAAATTTGCAGTATCAGTTACGATAGTCGCATTTTTTCCTCCTAACTCTGCAATTATTGGACGAGGTTTTGTCTTGGTTGATTCACTCATTAACATATAGCCAACCTCTCGTGATCCAGTAAATACAATACCAGCCACATCTTTGCTTTCAATTATTGTCTTGCCTATTTCTACACCAGATCCTGGAACAAAATTTAATACTCCATTGGGGATTCCTGCTTCAAGCATAATTTCAACAATCTTATAACCTATCATTGGGGTGTCGCTTGCTGGTTTTATGACAACCGTGTTACCAGTTATAAGAGCACCAACACACATGCCTACCAAAATTGCTGCAGGAAAATTGAAGGGAGCAATAACGGCCCAAACTCCATATGGCTTCATTATACTTGTGTTATGCTCGTTTTGACTACCCCCTTTTCTGGTGACAAATCCTTTGTTTTTCTGCATCTCATAAGAGTAGAACATTATAAAATCAATTGCTTCATCAATGTCTGCAATTGCTTCATACCTATTCTTCCCATTTTCAAATGTAAGCCAAGCCGCTAACTCAAATTTTCGTCTCTTTATAACATACCCTATTTTCTTAAACAACTTTACTCTTTTACTATAATCCATCTTACTCCATTTTTCAAATGAATTGCTTGCCGCTTGAATAGCTTTTTTAGCATGGATTTGGTTTCCTTTCATTACATATCCCAAAGTGATTCTTCTGTCTGTTGGGGAGGTCCGAATTATAGTTTGTGATGTATGAGTTTTCTTACCATTAATAATAACAGGATAAGTTCTTCCAAATTCCGAAGAAACTAGATTGATTGCCTTATCATATAAGCTATGAAATCGATTCTCCTGATTATCATCAAGAAAGGACTGAAAGGTATCTTCATTTTTAAATTTCATATTACTGACGCTCACACTCACTCACCAATTGAAGAGCAGCAAATAATAGCGTTCATGGTGATGATGGTGATCATGGAAGCTGTATAATATAGGAATTGAGGAATCAAAACCAATCAAGATTCTATAAGGGATCTGGCGAGTAAAAATATATTTCTTTTTCTCTCTCTAATTCTTCTTAAAGAATATTGTAACCATTTTTCGCCATAGGGTATGTATTCCAGGACCACATATCCATCATTAACTAATTGTTTTTTTAATTCGTCTCTTATACCTCTTAATAATTGAAACTGCAAGTTTTTCGTTCTTTTCGATCCTTTCGTAGACAATGATAATGCCTCGTCAATAAGATTTGAGTCATGCGTAGCAATGGCCACAATTCCCTCGTACGATTCTTCTTTTAATATCACTTTCATGAGTCTTGAAAAATTTTGGGTTGTTTCATTATTTGATTGATAGGCTTCATTTTTATCCTCACTATAGGCACCTTTTACAATTCTTATATTAGCTGAATTTTCCATAAGATGCAGTAAATCACTATGGCTCCTTCTCAGATATGATTGAATAGCTACCCCTGCATTTCTATTTTTTCTCAGAATTTCAAGATATATTGACAAAGTATCCTCTACAAAATCGGAATTCTCAATATCTATCCACATAAAATGTCCACTGTGTTTTGCCTTTTCGGAAATCTTTTTAAAGTTCTCTAAGCAGACACCGTATCCAACACTAAGACCAATTTGTGTTGGCTTTACAGAAATACTACCTCTAATATTGTTGGTTTTTAACAGGTCGAGTAAAGTATAATATTCTAAAACCGAGGCATCAATCTGAGAATTTTCAGTATTTCCTTCACCTAGATAATTAAGGATTGCTGACATTCCATTTTGATTTGATTTTCTCGCTTCGGCAATTGCTTCAGTACTTGAATACCCAGCAATCCACCTTTTGGATACCTTAAATAGCATTCTTTCTATAAGTGCAGGATCATAATAGTGTGAGTGAGATATTCTCCTTTCCAAAATTATTCCCCAGGACTTTCACTGATATGTTTTATTCATATTTAATCTTATTTTAAAGCAAGGTATTCTTCATTGTTATAAATTAAAGTATCAGTTTATTAATAAAAGGTTTATGAAAATTTCGGAATTATGTAGTATGATCGAAGAATCTATACATGCTGGGAAATATCCATTAGAAAGCCAACGACAAAAAAATTTAGCAAAGTCTGTAAAAATCATTAATAGATCAGATTCTGATGATCTAAAAAGCAATGATATCAAGATTGAAGTTCGAATACAAGATCTATACACTCTAAATAACTATGTAGCAAATATTGAGCATTTACCAGGACTCATAGAGATGGATATACTGGATTCATTCAAAATGTTATGTAGACGCGCAGATAGAGTCTCATCAGATTTGATTACCAATATTTGATAAAGTTGATATCGGCTTGACTTCAAAAACTTTAAAAAGTTTTATGCATAATATTGCATAATTTGAACGTAAATTTGCATAAACCCTCCCCAGTTCTTCGAAAGCTAGAAAGAGGAACCTCTAACACAATTGAAAATGAAGATCTTGAACATCAAGACAGATTAGCCAAGGTATTAATGTTTCACAGCAGGGGATATTCACAATCAGAAATAGCACGTAAACTCAATGTTAATCAATCTACTGTAAGCAGAGACATAGCAGAATTAAGAAAGAAAGCAAGAGGATCACTGGATCTCTATGTAAAGGAAGAAATTCCTAATGAATTTCAGTTCTATATCTCTGGACTAAATCAAATAATCAAAAATTTATGGGACATTATTGAGGATAAACAGAATACCAAGATTACCGTAAAGGACAGAACGTATGTCCTATCGTTACTAATGCAATGCTATAGTCGACGGATAGAAATGCTTGTTGGTGGACCTGATATGAAAATGAATGCAAAGAAACATATCGACGACATACAATTCAAGGAAAGATATCCTTAGCTGAGGTAGGTACAATCATGATATTTCTATAAACTTGGCATGCCGAATATATCTAACAATTTTAATACTATCCACACTTTCACTCATTTAGTGTAGGTATATTGTTACGCAGATACTTTACTACTTACCAATAATAGGTTAATCTAAATAACCTACAATATCATGCGAACAATAAGTTTGCTGAAATGAGGGATATAAAATATCCATATGTGAATAACGTTCTTTCAGATAGACTTGCTATCTGTTTTCAATAAAGAGAATCGCTCTAAATTAGCACTAATTATTCGGGAAAAAAATTATCAAATAATTCGACACAAATCAATAATCTCTCTTCGGACTCCAATTAAGTGACTAGATGCCATAGTCGAGGCACTTGAAGATGACTGGATTTTTTATGATATTTTACTTCATCATAAGAATATGTCAAATTCACAGATTGACTTACTTCTTAAAGAAAAAAGAAAGTACAGAAAATCTTTCATTAGAAAAAAGATTAATTAATGCACAGTAACGTGATCTGTCATATTCTCACAATAAATGATCTCAATGTTTGTATAATTTTCGGAATAGATCTTGATTCAGTGATTATTCAAAACTCTTACTCATTATGGTATCTATTTATAGCAAAATAACTTTGAGATTAAGCTAGAACATTCTATTTATAACTAGACTTAAAATCCTGAAATAATGATTGTTTGATGTTCTCTACGAGATTTCCTACCTCGTAAACATCATTTAATTCATTTAATTTCTTTGATTTAATCCCAAGTGATTCTAGTTCAGTTATCCAGGGTACGAGGGGTGTAGGAATCTCGGATCTCTGGGTGTAAAGTTTTATTTGCACGAGATAAGAAATAGGTCGCGCTTTATAATAAGATAGTGGCAAAGAAAATATTAACTCACCTTAGGAGACGGCTCGGATGATCTGAGCCTTGTTAAACATGGATGTTAGAAAAACTAATTGGCCTTGTTCAGAATAATCAGATATTTTGAGCAAGTGATGCATTCGATTCTATGACAATTGCGATTTAGAGGTTAGTATGGCGTATTACATAATTGAATAATTGAAGGCTGAAAATTTAAATGATAACAGCTTGAAACGCATTTCCGGGTCTTTTGATTATATCATAACAGCAACAGCATACATCTGATACATCCCACTTAGAAAATAAATTGATTATAGATTAATTAAGACACTTGTACCAGAAATTTTTGATAGCTTTTAGGTCTTGATATTTGTGATGTTTCTCAATTTAGCTCACACCCTAGCTTCTATATTAGTTGTAGTTTTCATCTTCACAGATCCAACTTTAATAATGGAAAAGACTGCTTTCGGAGGAAAGGATGAATTGAGTTCCGTGAAATATTGTTTTAACTTCAAATGGGGTTCTCAGGGTTCAGCCAACGGTCAGTTCTTACTCCCACATGATGTAAATTTTGATTCAAAAGGATATATGTATCTAAGCGATAGAGATAGAAATGATATACAAAAGTTTACTCCAAATGGAACTTTCCTAATGAAGTGGGGGTCTGAGGGTGATAAGGCCGGACAATTCAATGTGCCCTATAGTGTCGAAATAGATCCTTCGGATAATATTTATGTTGTAGATAGGGGTAACGATAGAATTCAGAAATTCGATGAAAATGGCACATTTGTCAAACAATGGGACATACCTGAAAAAATCAATGGAACGAATCAAGAATTTGCAAGTCCAGAAGATATGGTTATAGATCAAAAGACAGGTGTTATGTATATTACTGATACTGGAAACGAGCGCGTTGTGAAATTGGATAGAAATTTTTCATACGTATT